>CAKZHN010000518.1 GCA_936924235.1 uncultured Rhodoplanes sp.
CGTCGGTGGGTGGGCGTCCACCTGCCGCGGGCGCACATCGAGACCACGTCCTCCACCGCCGCCGGCGCCGAGGAGGTCGCCGCGGGCACCGCCGACGCCACCGCGGCGCCCGCCCGGGCCGTGGATATGACCGGTGCCTGGGCCACGGACGTTTCCGCCTGCGACAAGATGTTTGCCAGAACCGGCAGCAAGATCTCGTTCCGGAGCGGGTCGCACCGCTACGGCACCGGCTTCATTCTCGACAACGACCGGCTCAGGGGCCGGATCGCCACCTGCAAGATCAAATGGCGCGAGGGCGAGACCGAGCTGTCCGCGGCCTGCTCGGGGGCGGTGCTCGATACCGCGCATTTCACCCTCAAGGTTCTCGACGGCCAGAAATTCAGCCGCGTCGTTCCGGGCAAGGCCGAGCCGGAGATCTATCAACGTTGCTGGCCGTGACAGGCCCGACGATGGCCAGTGGTGAGGCTGTCCGATGAAATGGAGCGGCTGGTACCGGGTCCGCAGCTACGTGAAATCGTCGCTCTGGGTCGTGCCGTTCATCGCCATGCCGTTGGCATTGGTTGCCACGCGCGCCGCGCATTGGATCGATGACCGCATCGGCTGGGACTTCCTGGGCTTCGGCGTGCCCGGCGCCCAGGCGATGCTGAACGCCATCGTGTCGGCAACGCTGGCGTTCGTGGTGTTCACGTTCGGCTCGCTGCTGGTTGCGATCCAGGTCGCGAGCGGCCAGCTCACGCCGCGGATCATCGCCACGACGCTGCTGCGCGACCAGGTGGTCCGGTACACCGTGGGGCTGTTCCTGTTCACGCTGCTGTTCGCGCTGGGCGCGATCGGCCGGATCGAGACGAGCGTTCATCACTTCGTGGTCTTCCTGGCCGCGCTGCTTTGCCTGCTGTGCTTTGCGGCCTTTCTCTATCTGATCGACTACGCGGCGCGGCTGCTGCGGCCGATCAGTGTCCTGACGCGAGTCGGGGCGAACGGACTCGCGGTGATCGAGGGCGTGTATCCCGACCCGACCCTGGGGCCCGCCGTGTCCAACATCAGATCGCAAGAGCTCGGCAGCCCGGATCGCGTGATCCGTCACGAAGGCACCTCGGAGATCATTCTCGCCGTGAACCTCGCCACGCTCGTCGCGAAGGCAAAGGAAGCCGGCGGCGTCGTCGAATTCGTCCCTCAGGTCGGGGATTTCGTCGCCGTCGACGAGCCGCTGCTGAACCTCTATGGCGGCGCAGCTAGCCTCGACGACGGGGCGCTACGGGCGGCCATCGCACTCGGCTCCGAGCGCACACTCGAGCAGGACCCGACATTTGCCTTTCGCATCGTGGTCGATATCGCGCTGCGGGCGCTGTCGGCCGCGATCAACGACCCGACCACGGCGGTGCTTGCGATCGATCAGCTTCATCGCATGTTGCGCATGGTCGGCAAGCGGCACCTGCGCACCGACGAGATCGCCGATGACGCGGGGCGGCTGCTCGTCGTGTTCCGGACGCCGAACTGGGAGGACTTCGTGCATCTCGCCTTCAGCGAGCTCCGCCAATGCGGCGCCGGCAATCTCCAGGTCGTGCGGAGGCTGCGCGCCATGATCGAGAACCTGGTCCAGACCCTGCCGGCGCACCGGCATGCCGCGTTGCATCAGCAGCTCGGCCTGCTCGATCGCGAGCTTCGCAAGCATTTCAATTTTCCGGAGGACCTCGCGCTTGCCAGCGTTGCGGATTCGCAGGGCCTGGGCGGGCATTCGCTGCAGGGCGGCGCCAAGGCGGGCCTCACGGCGATCTCCAAGCCTTAGTCCGCCAAGCCTTAGTCTGCCCGTCGCGATGGCTGCGCGTACTGCAGCGCAACCACGGCTCTAAACCGAAGAGCAATTCTTCTAAACACCTCCCCGCCCCTAGAAACGCAAGCGATACAAGTTGGGCTGGAGGGCTTCATGAGACTGACCACGCTGACCGCCGTTGCTTTGACGTCCCTGATCGCTTGCTCCGGCGCGGAGGCCGCCACCAAATCCGAAAGGTGCAACGCCTATGCCCGCCAGGCCGCAGCATCCACGCCGACGACCACGGGCGTTGCCCGCGGCGCCGCGCGCGGCGCCATCGGCGGCGCGATCGGCGGCGATGCCGGACGCGGTGCGGCGGCAGGCGCCCTCATCGGCGGCACCCGGAAGGCGGCTCAGCGCGGCCGCTCCTACCGGTACTACTACGATCAATGCATGGCGCGGTGACGTTCCGCCGCCATTGCTCGGGAACATCACCGACGGACGACGGCAACGCAGCTTGACGCGCGGCTTGCCCACCTTGGAGTATGCGGTCTGAGCGAAAAACGAACCGCCGGACCGCGATGCCGATCGATAAGCGCACAGCCACCGCCGCCGAGGCCCTTGCCGATGTCTCGGACGGCGCGACCGTCATGATCTCCGGCTTCGGCGGCGCAGGCTTTCCCAACGTGCTCATCCGGGCGCTGCGCGAGCGCGGCCCGAAAGACCTGACGCTGGTGGTGAACTCGGCGACGCACCGCTACTCGCTGACCCATGAGCTGATGGAGGCGGGCCTCGTCCGCAAGGTGATCTGCACCGCGGCGCGCGGCCACAGCAAGGAGCCGTCCGCCTTCGAGCGGCTGTGGATGGACGGCAAGATCGAGCTCGAATGCGTGCCGCAGGGAACGTTCACCGAGCGCATCCGCGCCGGCGGCGCGGGCATCCCGGCGTTCTACACGCCGGTCGGCTTCGGCACCGAGCTTGCCAAGGGCAAGGAGGTGCGAAGCTTCAAGGATCGCGACTACGTGCTGGAGCAGGCGCTAACCGGCGACGTCGCGCTCATCCGCGCCGACACCGCCGACCACTACGGCAATCTGTCGTTCCGTTACGCCCAGATGAATTTCGGTCCGGTGATGGCGACCGCCGCCAGGCTCACGGTCGCGGAGGTGCGGGCCGTGCTGGATGAGCCGATGCCCCACGATCAGGTGCGGCTGCCCGGCGTCTACATCGATCGCGTCGTTGCGGTGGCGTCATGACCGCGGAGCCGCTCAACCGATTGCAGATCGCCTGGCGCACCGCGCAGGACGTCGACACCGGCATGCTGGTCAATCTCGGCCTCGGCATGCCGGTTGCGGTGGGCGACTATCTCAAGCCCGGGGTCGATGTGTTCATCCAGTCGGAGAACGGCGTGGTCGGCGTCGGCCCGGTCGCGCCGCCCGACAAGGTCGACACCGACCTGGTCGACGCCGGCAGCCGCCGCGTCACGCTGCGGCCCGGCGCGTCGTTCGTGGATTCGTCGTGGTCGTTCGCCATGATCCGCGGCGGCCATATCGATGTGGCGGTGCTCGGCGCCTTCGAGGTGGCGGCCAACGGCGATCTCGCCAACTGGGACATGCGGATTCCCAACAAGGGCCCCCTCGTGGGCGGCGGCATGGACCTCGCGGCCTGCGCGCGTTCGGTGTGGATCGTCATGGAACATGTGACGCGGAAAGGCTCACCGCGGTTGCTGGAGACCTGCACGCTGCCGCTGACCGCGGTGCGCTGCGTCACGCGGGTCTATACGGACCTTGCGGTGATCGACGTCACGCCCAAGGGCTTCCTGGTGCGCGAAATGCTCGCGGATTTGAGCGAAGCGGATCTGCGGGCGCGCACCGGTGCGCCGCTGACGTTTGCGCCGGACTGCCGGCCGCTCACTGCCCCGGCCATCGCAGTGACGGACTGAACGCAGAGACCGAATCATGGATTTCGTCGAGGTCAACGGCACCGCGCTGCGCTACGAGCTGACCGGCAGCGGCCCGTCGACCTTGGTGCTGATCCATGAGATGGGCGGGACCTTGGAAAGCTGGGACCTCGTGCTGCCGCTCCTCTCACGCGAGCGCAAAATCCTGCGCTACGACACCCGCGGCGCCGGCCTATCGCAGAAGGTCCGCGGCCCGCTCAGCATCGACACCATGGCGGACGATCTGGTTGCGCTGATGGACAAGGTCGGCATCACCGGCAAGGCGGCACTGGCCGGCGTCGCGGTGGGCGGCGCGATCGCGCTGCATATGGCGGTGCGGCATGCGGAGCGCGTCGCCGCAGTCATTGCCAGCAGCCCCGCGGTCAGCATCGCATCGGACAAGCACGCCGGTCTGCTGGCGCGCATCGACAAGATGGAGCGCGAGGGCGTTCAGGCCGTGATTGACACGCTCGACAACGGCTACCCGGCCGAGCTGCGCGGCGATGCCGCGCGCTTCGCGAGCTTCCGCGCCCGCTGGCTCGGCGGCGATCCGTTGAGCTATGGCGCCATCTACCGGATGCTGATCGCGACCGATCTGCAGCCCGAGCTGTCGCGCATCCGCTGTCCGGTGTTGCTGACGGCCGGTGCGTTCGATCGGGTTCGACCGCCGCAATTGGTCGAGCCGGTGGCGCAGGCGATCCCGGGGGCACGTTACATGACGCTTCAGGCGGCGCATTACGCGCCGGTGCATGCGCCGGAAATTTACGCGAAGGCCGTCGGCGAATTTCTGGATTCGGTCGGAGTGTAAACACTCATCTGCTGCAACGACGGCGCTCCCCACCCTCCCCTGGAGGGGGAGGGTCGACCGCCGTAGCGAAGCGAAGGCGGGCGGGGTGGGGTGAACTTCTTTTTGCGAAGAGGATCACCCCACCCCGGCGAGCTTCGCTCGCCGACCCTCCCTCTCCAGGGGAGGGTGAAGTGTTGCACCACCGTTTTAAGCTTCGGACGACTTTCCGCCGAGCAACTACACCGTCGCCTGCGTGCCCAAAATCACCGTCGCCTGCGACGACAGCACGCCGCCGTTGCCGTGGACCAGCGCGACCTCGCTGTCGGCCACCTGCCTGGCGCCGCATTCGCCGCGCAGCTGGCGCACCGCTTCGATCAGGATCAGCAGCCCGTACATGCCGGGATGGCAATAGGACAGCCCGCCGCCGTTGGTGTTCACCGGCACAGCACCTTTCGGCGCGATGCGGCCGCCGCTGACGAAGGCGCCGCCCTCGCCCTTCTTGCAGAAGCCGAGGTCTTCCAGAAAGAGAATGGTGTTGATGGTGAAGGCGTCATAGAGCTCGATCACGTCGACGTCGGACGGCCCGAGCTTCGCCATGTCGTAGGCGGCCTTCCCTGAGGTCAGCGCGCCGGTGACGGTGAGATCTGGCATGCTGGTGATGTTGGCATGCGTGGTCGACTGGCCGCAGCCCAGCACATAAACCGGCTTTTTCTTCAACGACCGCGCACGCTCGGCCGAGGTCATGATGATCGCGCCGCCGCCGTCGGTGACCAGGCAACAATCCCGCACCGAGAGCGGATAGCTCACCATGCGCGCGTTGAGCACGTCGGCGATGCTCAGCGGCTTCTTCTCCCAGGCCTTGGGATTGAGCAGTGCCCATTCGCGCGCCGCAACGGCGACCGCGGCGAGTTGTTCCCGCGTGGTGCCGTACTGGTGCATGTGGCGCGATGCCGCCATCGCATAGGCGCTCGACGGCAGGAACGGCTTGAACGGCGTCTCGTAAGGATTGGGCTCGCGGACCGAGGCCTGCTTGCGGCCGACGCTGCGCTGGGTGCTGCCATAGGCGATCACGGCGACGTTGCACAGGCCAAGCTCAATGGCGCCTATCGCCTGCGCGACGTGATACTCGAACGACGAGCCGCCGACGATGGTCGAGCCGAGAAACGGCGGGTTGATGCCGAGATATTCGGCCAGCCCCAGCACCGACATGCGGCTCTGCGTGGTGGCCGAGAACAAGCCGTCGACGTCCTTCAGGCTCAGGCCGCAGTCGTCGAGCGCGCGGCGAACGCCCTGCCCCATCAGGTCGAACACCGACAGGCCGTCGGCCACCTGGCCGAGGTCGGATTCCGCCGCGCCGACGATGGCCGCGCTGCCACGCGTGAGCCCGGTCATCACGCGCCCTCCGCAGGGGTGAACACCGGACAAGGCGGCTCATCGCCGCCGGGCTGATGCACGCGGAAGCGCACGCGCTGGCCGATCCGCACCTGCTCGGGCGGGATGTCCTCGACCCGGCTCATCATCCGGAAGCCTTCGTCGCAATCGATCAGCGCGACGTTGAACGGCTTGCCCTCGGCCGGATGCACCACGGTGGTCGCATAGACGGTGCCGAGCCCCTTGCTGATGCGCCATTCGAGCTTGTCGCTGCCGGTGAACGGGCACAGCACGCGGGGATAAAACACCGCGCGGCCGGCCTCGGGGCTGAACTGATAGGCCAGCTCGTTCTTCCCGAGATGATCGAGATAGGTGTTGAGCGGCGAAGTCTGTTGGTCCGGCATGGCGATCGATCATCCCGAATTCACGATGGAATCAGCCCACTGTAGCGGGGCCGCGCTGACGCAATCAACGGCGGTTTGTTTTTGCGGAGCGCTTGCGGCTACACTCGCGGCCCGCAAACGCCGAGATACCAATCCATGATCCAAGTTCCGCAGCAGCAGGTGCCCGGGCTCTTCCATCGGAAGGTGGGCGACATCGTCGTCACCGCGGTCAGCGACGGCTTTCTCGACGCCTCGATCGACGTGCTGCGCAATCTGCCGCGCGACGAGATCGTGCGGATCCTCACCGAGAATTTCCGCCCGGCGCGGCGCACCGCGGTCAACGCCTTCCTGGTCTATTCGGCAGGACGGCTGGCGCTGATCGACACCGGCTGCGGCGGCTATCTGACGCCGACCACCGGCAAGCTGCTGGCAAACCTCAAGGCCGCCGGCGTCGATCCCGCCGACATCGACACGGTGCTGCTGACCCACGTTCACCCCGACCATTCGGGCGCGCTGTTCGACATGACGTCGGGCAAGCTGAACTTCCCCAACGCCGAACTGGCGATGAACGAAAACGAGATCACGCACTGGTTCGACGACGCCAGGATGGCGGCGGGCTCCGAGCGTGAAAAGCGGCTGTTCTTCCAGGCCGGGCGCGATCAGCTCGCGCCCTACAAGAGCCGCTGGCGGCCGTTCAAGAGCGGCGAGGTGTTTCCCGGCGTGACCGCGATGCCGCGGCCGGGCCACACGCCGGGCCACACCACCTACATGATCAGCTCGGGTAGCGAGCAGCTCCTGATCTGGGGCGACACCATTCACGTGCAGGAACTCCAGACCGCCCATCCCGAAGTCTGCCTCGACTTCGACGTGGACAAGGAGCTTGCCATCGACTCGCGCCGCAAGGTGTTCGACATGGTCGCGACCGACCGGCTCCTGTTCACCGGGATGCACATGCACTTTCCCGGCCTCGCGCACCTTGTGAAAGCCGGCTCGGGCTACCGGGTGATCCCGATGGCCTGGGAGCAGACGCTCTGACGCGGCTCACTTGATCTTGATGCCGGTCGCCTTGATCAGCTCGCCCCAGCGGTCGATCTCGCGCTGCACGTAGGCCCGGAAGTCGGCGGACGAGTTGCCCACCGCGATCACGCCCTGCGCCGAAAGCTTGTCCTTGACCTCCGGCGAGTGCAGCGCCTCGCTGGCGGTGGCATAGAGCTTGTCCAGGATCGGCTTGGGGGTCGCGGCCGGCGCGACGAGGCCGTACCAGTTGTCGGCCTCGACCTTGGGCATGCCGAGCTCGGCCGTGGTGGGCACATCCGGCAGGATGGCGATCCGCTGCGGGCTGCCGATCGCCAGTGCGCGCAGCGACCCCGCCTTGATCGAGCCCATCAGCACCGGCACGTCGGCGAACATCAGCTGCACGTGGCCACCCAGCAGATCGTTCACGGCGGGCGCCGCGCCCGTATAAGGCGCGTGCACGAGCTCCATTCCCGCGGTGTGCTTCAGGAGCTCCATCGCCATGTGCGGCATGCCGCCCGGCCCGGTCGACGCGAAGGTCAGCTTGCCGGGCTGCGCCTTGGCGAGCGCGACCAGCTCGCTGAGCGATTTCGCCGGCACGCTCGGGCTGACCACGAGGATTTCGGGCACCGAGACGATCTGCGTCAGCAGCGCCAGGTCCTTCATCGGATGGAACGGCATGTCGTCGCGCAGCGTGACGTTCATCGCGAGCTGGCTCGAAGGCGCGATCGCGATGGTGTAGCCGTCCGGCGCGGACTTCGCGACGGAGTTGATGCCGATCAGACCGCCCGCGCCGGCGCGGTTCTCGATCACCACCGGCTGGCCGAGCATGCTCGACATCTTGTCGGTCAGCACGCGGCTGATCACGTCGGACGGGCCGCCGGCCGGGAACGGCACGATGAACCGGATCGGATGATTGGGGAAATCCTGGGCGAGTGCAATTGCCGGCCACAGCAGCAGCGTGGCGAGACCCAATATTCGCGCCATTCTGGACATCAGGACATCCTCCCTTGCGGGCTTCGCAACCGGCCCGTGTCGTTTATTCTGCAGCCGCCATATCAGCAGCCCGCCCCCGCCAAGGCTAGCAGGGCCGCGCTCGAAAGACTAATAATCTGTGCTATTGAGCGTTGAGGCGGGACACTCGGTCGCGGCGGAGGCGCCGGACCTCCCGCCTTCGCGGCGGCACTGACAGGAATTCGAATGTTCTACGACCCCAGGCGCAACGATCACAATCTGCCGCACAATCCCTGGACCGCGCTGGTGGTGCCACGGCCGATCGGCTGGATTTCGACGGTCAGCAAAAGCGGCGTGGTCAACCTCGCGCCCTACAGCTTCTTCAATGCGGTGTCGGCCCATCCACCTCTGGTGCTGTTCTCCAGCAACCCGCGCAAGCATTCCCAGATCAATGCCGAGGAGACCGGAGAGTTCGTCGTCAACATGGCGACCTGGGACCTGCGCGACGTCATGAACGCCTCGTCGGCGGAGTTCGGCTCCGAGATCAGCGAGCCGGAACGCGTCGGCATCGAGATGCTGCCGTGCCTCAACGTCAAACCGCCGCGCGTCGCCCGCACGCCCGTGGCGCTGGAGTGCAAGTACAACACCACGGTGAAATTGACAGGTTCAGACGGCCGCCTGCATCCCTCATCGATGATTGTCGGCGAGGTCGTCGGCGTGCATGTCGACGACGCCGTGATCGTCGACGGCCAGATCGACGTGCGCAAGATGAAGCCGATCGCGCGGCTGGGCTACATGGACTACAGCGTGGTCGAGGACTTTTTCACCATCAAGCGTCCGGAGCGGCCTGCCGACGCGCCACCCTCGCCACCCAAACCGCAACACTGATATCGCATGGACCGTTCGATGCGCATGAAGCTGCACTGGTCGCCGCGCTCGCCCTTCGTGCGCAAGATCATGATCGTCGCGCACGAGCTTGGGCTCGCCGACCGCCTCGACTGCATCCGCACGGTCGCTGCGACTACCAAGCCGCACGAGACGCTGATGAAGGACAATCCGCTGTCCAAGCTGCCGACCCTGGTGCTGGCCGACGGCACGGTGATTTACGACTCGCCGGTGATCTCCGAATATTTCGACAGCCTGCATGACGGGCCGAAGCTGTTTCCGGCGGCGATGCCCGAGCGGCTGACAGCGCTGCGCTGGCAGGCGCTCGGCGACGGCATGCTGGATTTCCTGCTGCTGTGGCGAAACGAGTTGACGCGGCCGGCGCAATCCGAGCCGCATCTCAGCACCTACAAGATCAAGCGCGGCAGGACGCTGGAGTCGCTGGAGGCCGAGGCCTTAACGCTCGAACGCACTCCCTACTCGATCGGCCACATCGCGGTGGGAGTGGCTCTGTCCTATATCGACTTCCGCTTCGAGGGCGATCCGTGGCGGAGGGAACATCCCCGGCTCGCGGCCTGGCACGAAAAGATCGCGGCGCGGCCGTCGTTCAAGCTCACCGAAGCGGTAGACGATTCGTAGAGCGTTTTTTCACCTGAATCGAAGCACGTCCGTGCAACAGGCACGCTGTCACCCGCGGGCCTGACCGCGGGTCCATGACCAAACTTCAAAAAATGGAAGTCTCACGTAAGACTGCCCGAACTGGGCGCGCTCATGGATCGCCGGGTCAAGCCCGGCGATGACACCGCCGTTGTGGCTCGTGACGTGAGCTTGTTGGAAGATGCTCTGGTCGCTCAGCCCGACGCCTTGGCGCGCGCCTCGTCCAACCCCTTCAGAATCTCCGGCATGCGATCCCTCGCCTGCTGGCCGAGTTGCTCGAACGAGCTGTTGCCGTGGCTGTCGATGCCGACCACCAGCGGGCCGAGTTCCTCGACCTTGAGCTTCACCAGCCGGTAGTGCGCGACGAGATCGTCCCAGGCCACCTGGCGCACCGCCTTGATGGCGGCGGAATGCAGCGCCGAGCCGCCGCCCAGGAACGACAGATAGACGCAGCCGACCTCCTTCATGGCCTTGGCGGATTCCCAGTCGAGCCCGCCCTTGCCGCCGACCATGCGCAGGCCGAAGCGGCGGATGAAGCCCGGCATGAACGGATTGAAGCGCGTGCTGGTGGTCGGGTTCATGTAGAGAACCTCGAACGCGCCGTCCTTCTCCTGGCTGTAGCTGCCCAGGTGAAACAGCGTGCCGCCGGTGAGGTCCATCGGCAGCGGCTTGCCGGCATCGACGTAGTCCTGGATGCGCTGGTGAGTCGGCAGGCCCGCCGTGATGACGATGTTGCCGTCGAGCAGCACGAAGTCGCCGGCCTTGAGCTTACGCACATCGGCTTCGCTGATCGGCAGCTTCAGCCGGATGGCGCCGTCGAGATCGAGGGAGGTGCTCATTCGAATTTCTCGATCCGGCCGTCGTTGTAGATGCGCGCGCCGGCGCGGCGGTTGATCCAGCAGTTGAAGCACACGGCGACGGGCGTGAAGCCGTGGCCGGAGGAATATTCGACGTTGACGGCGAGCGCCGTGGTGTCGCCGCCGGTGCCCATCGGGCCGAAGCCGGTCTTGTTGACGGCTTCGAGCAGCCGCTGCTCCATCGCGGCGATCTTGGGTTCGGAATTGGATTCGCCGTAGGGCCGCAAGGTCGCCATCTTGGCGAGCTTGGCGCAATGATCGAACGTGCCGCCGATGCCGACCCCGATCACCACCGGCGGGCAATGCTGGGAGCCCGCCTTCAGCACGCAGTCCATGACGTATTTCTCGATCACGTCGAGGCTTGGGAAGCTGAATATCTCCAGCGCCGCCCAACGGCCCGAGCCCAGCGCCTTCGGCGAGCACAGGATCTCGACATAGTCGGCGTTGTCGATCAGGTCGTAGCTGACAAGCGGCATATCCTTGCCCTTGTAGCCGCGCTCCTGGGTCAGCGGATTGGTGACGTGCTTGAGGATCGGCGGATCGATGGTGGCGACCAGATGATCGAAGCCATCGGAGATCGCTTGCTTGATCGGCCCTTCGAGCCGCGCCGCGGTGCCGATCTTGACGAAATACACCGGCACGCCGGCGTCGGAGCAGACGTGACGCCGCGTGGTCTCGGCCGCAATGGCGCTGCGCAGCATCAGCGCCAGGATCTTGCGGGCACCCTCGTTGCTCTCGCTGTCATAGGCGCGCTGCAGCGCGCCTTTGGTGTCCTCGGGGATTTTCATCAGGCAGGAGCCATACAGCTCCGAGGCGACCGATTTGACCTGCTCGTAGGTGATGGCCACGCGACTTAACTCCCGGCCGTGGTAAAAGATCAATATTCTAGCTATATGGGTTTGCGCCACAAGTTCAACTGGGTGCCAGCGTTTGGAGGGGATACCGGATGGCAGAGCGGCCAAGAGCGGTGTGCATCGCCACGGTTCCGCCGGACCTGCGTTCGCTGGTGGCGCAGCGCTGCGAGATGTCCGATCTGCCCGCCATGTGGCCCTCCGATCCCCTCCGCGGCGTTCGGGTTGCGGCGACCACCAGCATGCACGGCATCGACGCGGCGCGGCTCGACGCGCTGCCCGACCTCAAGATCGTGATCTGCAACGGCGCAGGGCTCGACAAGATCGATCTGGCCGCCGCGCGAGCCCGCAATGTCGCGATCTGCAACACGCCTGATGAGCTCGCCGACGACGTCGGCGAAGCCGTAATCGCCATGACCTACGGCATCATGCGGCGGGTGGCCGAGGCCGACCGCTTCGTGCGCAGCGGCCGCTGGCAGCAGGAGCGTATCGCTGCCTCCCACCGCGTGGCGGGCAAGACCATGGGCATCGTCGGCCTCGGCCGGATCGGCCAGCGCGCCGCGAAGCTCGCGCAAGGTGTGGGCATGAAGGTGATCTATACCGGGCGGAAACCTGTCCCCGCAGTGCCCCATCCCTTCGAGCCGGATCTTCTGGCGCTGGCGGAGCGCTGCGACGTGCTGGTGCTGTCCTGCACCGCGACCGAAGAGACGCGGCATCTGGTCAATGCCGAAGTCCTGGAGAGGCTCGGCCCCGACGGCTACCTGATCAACGTGTCGCGCGGCTTCGTGGTCGACGAGCCGGCGCTGATCGCAGCGCTTCAGGACGGCACGATTGCCGGCGCTGGCCTCGACGTGTTCGCCACCGAGCCCAATCTCGATCCACGATTTGTGACGATGCAGAACGTGGTGCTGTCGCCGCACTCGGCCTCGATCACCCACGAGACCCGTGCCGCGATGCTCAATCGTCTCGCGCGCGATCTCGACAGCTTCCTCGCCGGACGGCCGTTCCACGACGCAGCAACGGAATCACTCCCAGGAGGTTCTCATGGCCGCTAAGGCCGCAGCCAAACCGGCGCGAGTCGATCTGAGCCGCAGCGCGGTCGCGCGCTACATCCAGCTCGCGAGCCTGTTCCGCCGCCGCATCCAGGCCGGCGAATGGACGGTCGGCGCGCAGATCCCGACCGTCGAGGATCTCTCGGCCGAATGCGGCGTGGCGCGCGCCACCATCCGCCAGGCGCTGGGTCAGCTCGAAAGCGAGGGCCTGATCGAGCGCTATCGGGCGAAGGGCACCTTCGTGAAGGAGCGTGCGAAAGAGCAACTCTGGTGCGAGGTCGCCACCGACTGGTCGGGGCTGCTGATGTCGCGCGCCGGCGCGATCATCGAGCTGCTCGCCGACGACCGCGGCCAGAAGCCGAGGCTGATCCCGCATCCGATCGGCAAGCTCGCGCCGTCGTACCGGCGGCTGCAGCGCCGCCATTCGCGCGATGGCGCGCCGTTCCTGCTGGCGGAGCTCTTCATCGACGAGCGGCTGAGCAAGCGCATGACGCGCAATCTCTTCGAGACCAAGACCGCGCTGCGGCTGATCGCGGATATTCCGGGCGTGAAGATCAAGGACGCGCGGCAGAGCCTCACCATCGGCACAGCTGACGTCGAAACCGCGCAGGCGCTGAACATCCCGCTCAACGCGCCGATCGCCTGCGTCTACCGCTCGGTGGTCGACCAGAACGGCAGCCTCGTGTTCATCGGCGAAGGGCTTTATCGCGGCGACCAGGTTCGCATCGACATGAAGCTGAAGTAAGGGGCCGCTTCAGCCGGACACCTCGCGGCGAAGGATCGCAGCCGCATCGGCCATCGCCTTGAGCTTGCCGAACGCCACGTCGCGCGGCAGGTACTTCATGCCGCAGTCGGGCGCGAGGATTACGCGATCGGGCGAGATATACGGCAGCGCGCGACGGACACGGCCAGCGATCGTCTCGGCGGTTTCCACGTTCATGTCGCCAAGATCGAGCACACCCAGGATGATATGCTTGTCCGGAATCTTGGACAGGATCGCACAATCGAGCTTGGGCTGCGCGGTCTCGATCGAGATCTGGTCAGCGTTGCAGGCGTTGAGCTCCGGCAGGAACGAATAGCCCGACGGCTTGGTTGAGACGCGCGCGGCGTAGCCGAAGCAGAGATGCACCGCGGTCTTACCCTTGGCGCCCTCCAGCGCCCGGTTGATGGCCGGAATGGCGACCTGACGCGCCTTGTCGGGCTGCGCCTGCAGGAACGGCTCATCGAGCTGCACCACGTCGGCACCGGCCGCGAACAACTCCCTGATCTCCTCGTTGAGGGCTGCGGCGCAATCCATCGTGAGCGCCACGTCGTCATGATAGTGCTCGTCGAACAGCTGCTGCGTCATCGTGAACGGCCCCGGAATGGTGATCCGGATCTGCCGGTCGGTCTGTGCGCGCAGGAACGCCACGTCGCGGACCTGCACCGGGGCAGATCGTCGCAGCTTGCCGACCACGCGCGGCACGATCTGCACGCGGCCGGCGGTGCGCGCCGGCACCTCGGCCGGATGATCGCTGTCCATGCCTTCGAGCGCGGTGGCGAAGCGGTTGGAATAGCTCTCGCGGCGCATCTCGCCGTCGGTGACGACATCGATGCCGGCGCGCTCCTGATCACGCACCGCGAGGACGGTCGCATCGTCCTGCGCCTGCTCGAGCAGCTCGCCGTCCATCCGCCACAGTTCGCGCGCCCGCGCGCGCGGCGGCACGATCTCGGCGAGCTTCTTGCGATCAATCAGCCAGTCCGGCTGCGGGTAGCTTCCGACCAGCGTCGTTGGGAACAGCACGTTTTCGGTCTTTCCGTTTGTAAAAGATCACTCATCTAGCTTATTGTTCAATGGAGTACATCGTCAAACGGTGGGCAAGCAATGCCCGCATGCGTGAAGGGGTGGGAGGAAACAACAATGAAGCGCATTGCAGCGCTGGCGGCGCTCGTCTGGTTCGCATGCTGCGGAAACCTCGCGGCGCAGACCTACCCCACCCGCAACATCACGCTGGTCAATCCCTACGCCGCGGGCGGCCCGGCCGATCTTCTGGCCCGCACCGTCGCCGAAGGCATGGCTTCAGCGCTCGGCCAGCCGGTCGTGGTCGAGAACCGCGTCGGCGCCGGCACCGCGCTCGCGGCGGCCTATGTGGCGCACGCGCAGCCCGACGGCTACACGCTGTTCATCGGCGGCTCGCCGTCGCACATCATCGCGCCGGCGCTGTCGAAGGGCGCGAAGTTCGACGGCATAAAGGATTTCGTTTTCATCTCGATGGTGGGCAATGTCCCCAACGTGCTCGTGGTGCCGGCGCAACGGCCCTACAAGACCGTGCAGGAATTGATCGCGGCAGCAAAAGCCGCCAACGGCTCGATGAACTTCGCGTCTGTGGGCCAAGGAAGCCTGCCGCAACTCCTCGGCATCAAGTTCCAGCAGGTCGGCGGCTTCAAGCTGGTGCACGTGCCCTACGGCGGCGCGGCGCCGGCCTCGACCGATCTGCTCGCCGGCCGGATCGACCTCGGCTTCCTCAACCTGCCGCCGTTTGTGCCGCACATCCAGGCCGGCACGGTGCGTGCTCTCGCGATCGCCAATGAGGTCCGCTCCGAAGCGCTGCCGCAGCTTCCCACCATGGCGGAGCTGGGCTTCGCCGATTTCGATCTCAGCACCTGGTATGGCATCTCGGCGCCGGCCGGCACGCCGCGCCCGGTCGTCGACAAGCTCGCCGCCGTGATCGCCCAGGTGATGAAAGCGCCTCAGACCAAGGACAAGCTCACCAAGGCCGGCATCGAGCTGTTCTACAAGGGCCCGGAGGACTACGCGGCTTACGTCCAGCAGGATGCCAAGCGCATGCTGCCGCTGATCGATGCCGCGGGGTTGCGGGAGAACTAAACCGTTTCCCAGTTTTCTGTGCCACCTGTCATAACGGCGGTGTCATTGCCGGGCTTGACCCGGCAATCCATGAGCGGCTGCGACGAAGGCACTCGTAGGAACGTACGTCGTTGCGCCACCGGATGGACCCGCGGGTCAAGCCCGCGGGTGACGGCGTGCATGTTGCGCGGGTGTGCTTCAACGCGAGAAAGAAAGCGCTAGCTCTTGAACACGGGCTTCCGCTTCTCGGCAAAAGCCCGTTGCGCTTCCTTGGTCTCGTCGCTGGAAGCCAGCCCAACCGTCTGCGACTGCTCGAAGCGGTAGGCGTCGCGCAGCGGCAAATCCTCTGTGACATTGAACGAGCGCTTGGCGGCGCGGACCGCCATCGGGCTTTTCGACGCGATCTCGAGCGCGATGCTGCGCGCGGTCTGCGACAGTGCGTCGGCCGGCACGCAGGCCGAGACCACGTTCATCCGAAGGAGCTCCGGCCCGGGAATGCGGCGCGCCGTGTAGATCAGGAGCCGCGCGTCGGACTCGCGGAAGAACCGCCGCACATGGCTGACGCCGCCGGCGAGGCCGACATCGACCTCGGTCATCGCGAGATAGCCCTGCTCGCTCGCGACCAGGATATCGCAGCACAGCGCCAGCACGCAGCCGGCGCCGATCGCGGCGCCGTTGATCGCGCAGATCACCTGCTTCTCGCATTCCAGCACAGCGTCGAAGCTCGCGCGGAC
>CAKZHN010000519.1 GCA_936924235.1 uncultured Rhodoplanes sp.
CAGCGCCCGGCCTCGAAATCGTTGTTGTAGTCCTTCATCCGGTAGGACCCGAACTGGATGGCCGGCCCCGGATAGGCCGGATGGCTGGCCGCATCCTTGGCCTGGCCGGTGACCCGCTCCTCCTCGACCATGATGGCGTGCCGCATGTTCTTGCGGAGCTTCAGCATGCCCTTGGGATCGAGATCGGCCTGATCGCCGTCGAGGATCTGCGGATTGAAGAACACATGCGGCGACGACGCGCCGATCAGCATCGCATTCTGGGTGGCCTGCCCGATCGGGTCGGTGGTGTAGCCGACGTGCGGCTTGTTGTCGGGTGTCGGCACCTCGAGCGGCACGGCGACGTTGATGTAGTTGGCGGTCCAGAGATACTTGCCCGAGCGATCGAGCTTCGGGAGATAGTCGCTGTGCAGCCAGTCGCGGAACGGCTCGCGATCCTTCTCGTCGAGGTCGTACCACGTTGCCCATATGCCCCGATCCATGTGCCTTATCCTCCCTCAGCTTGTGATGCGCTTGCCGGCATTATGACCGGTTGCGCTTTTCTCAGAACAGACTTCGCGACGCGATCCGCGCTCCCTCCGAAAGGCTTGAAAGCTTGGCCCAGACGATTTCCTCGGCCACCTTCCCGGCGCCGGCGCTGGTGTCGAACCCGCAATCGGTACCGCCGATGACGCGGCCCGGATCGCCGACCACGGCCGCCACGCGCTTCAACCGCTCGGCGATCTCTTCGGGATGCTCGATGTAGTTGGTGGTGGTGTCGATCACGCCGGCGACGATGGCCTGATCGCCGGTCAGCAGCTTGTCGAGATACCGGTATTCATGCGCGTGCCGCGGATTGGCGAACGGCAGCACCCAGGCACCGACGCGCGCGTTGCGCAGCACCGCGATGAGGTCGGTGAGCGGCACGTCCTCGTCGTGCGGCCCTTCGGCGTTGCCCCAGCAGACATGCAGCCGCACCCGCTCGCGCGGGATGTCGCCGATGGCGGTGTTGATCGCCGCAATCGCCCGATCGGCGAAGTCGAGAAAATCCGACAGCGGCCGGTCACGATAGGTGCGCGAGCGCTCCATGCCGAGATCGGGGGAATCGATCTGCAGCACAAAACCAGCTTCGGCGATCTTGGCGTATTCGGCGCGAAGCGCCGCAGCGAGCGCATCGAGATAGGCCTGCTCGGTGTCGTAGTAGGCGTTGCGCATCGCCAGGGCGATCAGACCCGGCGCCGGCGCCGTCATGAATGCGTCCGAGAAGCCGCCCTGCGCATCCAGCGCATCGCGCAGCACCTTGCACTCCGGCGTGATGCCCGGCTCGACGTAGCGTATCTCGCCGATGGCCTCGGGCGGCGCGATGTTGGGCGCGGTGACGGCTTCACGCTTGCCCGATTGCGCTTCGATCACGCGCTGGAACGACGGATATTTCAGGACGTCGCCGCGGGCCGGCCGCTTCCACGACCCGCCGAAGCCGTTCATGCGGTGCCGGATGTCGAGAAAGAACGCGCCGCGCTGCTGCTCGCCGTCATTGCCGATATCGATGCCGGCGGCGAGCTGGCGGCGGATCGAGTCGGCGACAGCGTCGCGTGCGGCGGATTTGAGCTCGCCGTCCGGGATCGCTTCGTTGCGGCTTTGCCGGACGTAAAGGTGACGCAGCGCATCGGGCCGCGGCAGGCTGCCGGTATGCGTCACAAGAATCCGTCTGGCGCTCGCCGTCATCCCGAAACCATGCCTGCCGTCAAGCAAACCGCGGCAGCGGACACTGCATCAAGGACGAATTTAACTCACAGGGTTGCCATGCGATATACGCGGAGCATTTCCCACCGCGGATCAGGCCCGTTCGCGTGGGATGTGATGGGCACATCGAAAGAGACACGTCGTTCGCTGCAGTGTTGCATTGCAACGTTACCGGGCGCGATCAACGCATGTTGGTCCACGGATCGACCGGCTTCTTGTCGGGAATGCGGTCGAGCGCCGCCTTGTAGTCCTTCTCCTGCTGGGCGTTCTTTTTCTTCTGCTCGTCGGAGGTCTGCGAGCCGGCGTTACGTTTGCCGCCGCCCTTGCCGCCTCCCATGTGCTGCGCGTAGGCCGGCAGCGCCAGCATTGTGATGATCAGTGCCGCGAGGAACGCCCGCATCGGCCTCTCCGTCGATTCGCCCGGGTGGCCGCCCCGAGTGGGAGCCTATCCGGAATGCGGGCAAAATGGTGACTCCGCATCGCGCGCAGAACAACGAGCCTCAGAACAACGAACCCTGCCCCGTGTCTTCGGGCTGCGGCGCAGGCTTGCGTGCAGGCTTCGGCTTCGCAGGCTCCGGCGCGGGTTCGCTGCTCGGATCGTAAGGCTTGAGCAGCTCCGCGGTGTCGTTCGCCACGCGGTTCACCGCGCTCGAAACCTCATAGACCTCCATCGAGCCGTCGGGCGCGCGCGCAAACAGCGACGACGCCTCCTGCTCGCTCACATTGGCGCAGTCGAGCCAGAAGTCGAACTGCTCGGGCGGCACGATCACCGGCGCGCGGTGATGCACCGCGCCCATCTCCTTGTTGGCCTCGGTGGTGATGATCGCCGCGGTCTCGACCTCCTCGCCGTTCGGGCCGATCCAGTTCTCCCAGAGCCCGGCAAAAGCCATCGGCCCGCCGTCCCTGGGCCGCGCGATGAACGGCCGCTTGCGGCCCTCGTCGCTCCTCCATTCGTAGAAGCCATCGGCGGGAAACAGGCAGCGCCGCCGTTTCATGGCGTTACGAAACGCGGGCTTCTCCTGGATCGTCTCGCAGCGTGCGTTGATCAAGAGCGAGAACATGCGCGGGTCCTTCACCCAGGGCGGGATCAGACCCCAGCGCACCAGCGCGAAATGCTTGTCGCCGTCGGTCATGCGTACGATCGGCACCGGCTGGGTCGGGGCGATGTTGTAGCGCGGCGGAAAGTTCGGCTGCTCGCGGTAGCGAAACAGCGCGCGGATCGCCTCGGGCGCAGAGGTCATCATGTAGCGTCCGCACATATTCGGTCCTGCCGGCGGGCTAAAATCCGCACATTGCCTTAAATCTTAGGGGCTCCTTAACCCATCGCGGCGAACACTGCGCCGCCTCATCGGACCCGCGTGACCGCGATGCCCCATCCTGCCGCCACGCCTGTGTCCCGCCGCGAAGCATCTGGTCCCGGCGCCCCCATTATCAACCCGGTCACCGGGCTTTCCACCGATTATCTGAACCATTTCACCGAGGCGCTGATGGCGCTGGAGATGGCAGCCGACATCCCGGAATGCATCGACGATCTGCGCGCCTGGCGACCTAAGACCTATCCGGAGCATTTCGCCCAGTCCCGCTTCAAGCACCGCGATCAGGTGATCGAGCGGTACCACGCCGCCGCGCCCGGCCTGCGGCGCGAGGTCGATTGGCTGTCTGCGTCGATCAACAGGCTGCTCGAGAAGGCCTGCGCCGCAGTCACCAGCGGCGCGGATGCGGCGGCCGTGGTCCCGCGCGCCGCGGCAGTGAGCCGGCCGATGATCGCCGAGCTTGCCGATCTGATCAATGCAACTCCCAGGCAGCCGGGTGAACAGCCGAGTTCACAAGCCGTAATCGATGCTATGTTCGGCCGGTGAGCACAGCAGCCCCCGACACCCGCCCCCCGTCCGACCCCCGCGCTTATCCCGACCGGCCGTTTCTCGCCGTCAGCGCCGCCATCATCCGTGACGGCCGCGTGCTGGTGACGCAGCGCGCACGCGGACCCGCGCTCGGCATCTGGACCATGCCGGGCGGCGTGGTCGAGGCCGGCGAGACCCTGACCGAGGCGCTGGTCCGCGAAATCCAGGAGGAGACCGCGCTGACCATCGAGCCGGTGGCGCTGGCCGGCCACCGCGAGGTGGTGGTGCGCGACGGCGACGGCCGGGCGTCGCGCCATTTCGTCATCCTGTGCTTTGCCTCGCGCTGGATCGCGGGTGAGCCGCACCTCAACGAGGAACTGTCCGACGCGCGGTGGATCAAGCTCGAAGAGCTCTCTGGGCTGAAAACCACCGAAGGGCTCGCCGAGATCGTCGCCGCGGCCTTCGAGCGGATCGAGGCCGCACGCTGATACCGCGGCTTGCGTCTTCCCGCGTCCCGGAGCATATGACCGGCCCCATGCGCCTTCGGATCACGTCTTTTCGGATCATCGCCCTCCTGGCCGCCGGGCTTGTGTTGTCGGCGGCAAGTGCGGCTCAGGCGCAACGCGCCGCCGAGCCGCCGGCGGCCCCGCCGCAGATCCAGGGCGGCCCGGCTCCCTTCGAACCCGACCTGATGCGGCTCGCCGAAATCCTCGGCGCGCTGCAATATCTGCGCACGCTGTGCGGCGCCAACGAGGGCCAGAAATGGCGCGAGCAGATGCAGGCGCTGCTCGACGCCGAGGCGACCACGGCGGACCGCAAGAACCGCATGGTGTCGAACTTCAACCGCGGCTATCGCAGCTTCCAGCAGGCCTATCGCACCTGCACGCCGGCCGCCAACGTGGCGGTGCGGCGCTATCTCGAGGAAGGCTCGAAGATTTCCCGCGAGATCACGGCGCGTTACACCAACTAGAGCTTAAGTTGGCGCATGTCCTTTTCGGAAAACCGGTGCCCACTTTTCCGGGACATGCGCTAGCCTCCGCCGATCGCCTTCGACAGCTTCTGCGCTGACGACGACAGCACCGTGCTCATCGCCTCGACGCGCTTGTCGTCGAACCGGTTGATCGGTCCGGTCACGCCGAGCGCGCCGACAAAGGCGCGGCCGCGGCCGAACACCGGCACCGCGATCGCGGCGGTGTCGGCATCGCGCTCGCCTTTGGAAACGTAAAGCCCCGCCTCCCTCACGCGGTCGTAGATCGCGCCTTTGCCGTCCGTATGGGCGACCAGGATGCGCGCGCTGGCGCCGCGGTCCAGCGGCAGATCGGCGCCCTCCTCCAGATGGTGGCCGATGAGGCGGGAGGCATGCTGGCGGTAGAGGCAGATCCGGCGCTCGCCCTCACGCACGTAGAACGCGGCGGTCTCGCCGGTGGCTGCGACGAGCTCTTGCAGGACGGGGCGGACGTAGTCGGCGAGATTGAATGCATTCTGGTACTGCACGCCCAGCCGCCACAGCGTCGGCCCCAACCGGAAACGGCCGTCGACGCCGCGGTTGAGATAGCCGAACCGCTCGAGCGAGGCGGCGAGCCGCAGGATCGTGCTGCGATAGAGCGTCGTGCGCTCAGCCAGGTCGCCCAGCGAGAGGCTCGCCGAGCCATCGCCGAACGCATTCAGGATCGTCAGCGCGCGCTCGACGGCCTCGACCTTCTGCTCCGACGCGGCGGTATCGGTCTTGTCTCGGGCCATGGCTGAAACCACCCGAATGAGGTGCGCTTGACAGGACGGAGCCCTGCCGGTAATTTTCTATTAGACAGAATATATTTCTGTCAGACAGAAATTGTCAAGGGATGGAAGCTTCGTGATGTCCAACGCCGAGATCGATGTTCTGGTGAGCGAGGTCGGCCCGCGTGACGGCCTGCAGAGCGTCAAGCGGACGATGCCGACGGCCAAGAAGCTCGAATGGCTCGCTGCGCTGGCCGAAGCAGGCCTGCGTGAGATCGAGGTGGGTTCGTTCGTCTCGCCGAAGCTCTTGCCGCAGATGGCGGACTGCGCCGACGTGGTTGCCGGCGCCCGCCGCATCGATGGCCTCACCGTGTTGGCGCTGGTGCCCAATCTCAAAGGCGCCGAACGCGCCTTCGCGGCCGGCGTCCACAAGGTCAACCTGCCGGTCTCCGCCTCGCGGCTGCATTCGAAGTCCAACATCAACATGACGCCGGAGCAGGCCGTCGAGCAGGTCGCGGCGGTCTGCCGGCTGCGCGCGGATCATCCGGAATACCGTGACATCGGCGTCGAGGCCGGCATCGCCACCGCATTCGGCTGCACCATGGAAGGCCCCGTGTCGGAAGACTGGGTGATGCAACTCGCCGCGATGGTGGCCGAGGCCGGAGCCGACGTGGTCGGTCTCTCGGACACCACGGGCTACGCCAACCCGGCGCAGATCAAGCGCATGTTCAAGCGTCTGCGATCGGAGCTCGGCGACAAGTGCGGCGGCGCGCACCTGCACAACACGCGCGGCCAGGGCCTGGCCAATGTGGTCGCGGCTCTCGATGTCGGAGTGACGACGTTCGATTCCAGCCAGGGCGGGCTCGGCGGCTGCCCCTACGCGCCGGGCGCCACCGGAAACATCGTCACGGAAGATCTGGTGTTCCTCCTCGAGTCGATGGGGCTTCGAACCGGCATCGACCTCGACAAGCTGATCGCGGCGCGGGCCAAGGTGCTCGCGGGGCTGCCGGGTGAGACGCTGTACGGGAACGTGGCCGACGCGGGTCTCCCCAAAGGCTTTCGATACGCGTCCGGGAGAGCGGCGTGACCCGCGCGCTTCCCCTCGCCGGCCTCAAGGTCGTCGAGTTCTCGCACATGATCATGGGCCCGAGCGCGGGCCTGATCCTGGCCGATCTCGGTGCCGACGTGATCAAGGTCGAGCCGGTCGGCGAAGGCGACAACACGCGCCGGCTCGCGGGAACTGGCGCAGGCTTCTTTCCGACGTTCAACCGCAACAAGCGCAGCCTCGCCGTCGACCTCAAGGCGCCGAAGGGCATGGCGCTGGTGAAAAAGCTCGTCGCGCGGGCGGACATCGTCACCGAGAACTTCCGCCCCGGCGCGCTCGACAAGATGGGCCTCGGCTACCAGTCGCTGTCCAAAGACAATCCGCGCCTCGTCTACTGCTCGTTCAAGGGCTTCCTCAAAGGCCCCTACGAGCACCGCGCCGCGCTCGACGAGGTGGTGCAGATGATGGGCGGGCTCGCCTACATGACCGGCCCGCCCGGCCGGCCGCTGCGCGCCGGCGCATCGGTGAACGACATCATGGGCGGCATGTTCGGCGTGATCGCGATCCTCGCCGCGCTCCAGGAGCGGGAGCGCACCGGCAAGGGCCAGCTCGTGAAAAGCGCGCTGTTCGAGAACAATATGTTCCTTGTCGCCCAGCACATGATGCAGTACGCGGTCACCGGCAAGCCCGCCGCCCCGATGCCGGAGCGGCTGTCCGCCTGGGCGGTCTACGACGTGTTCGATACCGCGGACGGCCCGCAGGTGTTCGTCGGCGTCGTCACCGATACGCAGTGGCGGACGTTCTGCGACGCCTTTGCGCTGGCCGACCTCGCCAACGACCCTGCCCTTGCGACCAATCCGCAGCGGGTCAATGCGCGCGAGAGGTTCATGCCGAGATTGCGCGCGATGTTTGCGCAGATGTCGCGCGCCGAGATCCTGGAGCGCTGCGAGAAGGTGGGTCTGCCGCACGCGCCGATCGCGCGGCCGCAGGACATGTTCGACGATCCGCATCTGAACGCGCCGGACGCGATGGTCGAGGTCACGCTCGAGGACGGCCGCAAGACCAATACGCCGGCGCTGCCGATGGAGCTCGACGGCCGGCGTCTCGGACTCCGCCTCGACATTCCGCATGCCGGCGAGCACAGCCGCCAGATCGCGGCCGAGCTCGGTGTCTCGACCGCAGAGCTCGATGCGCTCGTATCGGAGGGTGTTCTCAGCGTGGATGCTGCGATCAAAGAACCAGCGTAAGCGGCGCATCGCGTCGCCGCAAAACCATACGCGGCAAAACAATACGCGATGTGGGAGAAAGCGATGAAACTGACGAAACGCCAGTTCCTGGCCGGAAGCCTCAGCAGTCTCGCAGCGACCGGAGCCGTTGCGCAAAGCTTTCCGTCGAGGACGGTCACCATCGTGGTGCCGTTCGCGCCGGGCGGGACCACGGATATTCTCGCGCGCGTCGTCGGTCAGGAGCTCAGCAACAGGCTCGGCACGACCGTCGTCGAGAACAAGACCGGCGGCGCCGGTGTGGTCGGCTGGGTCTCGGTCGCCAAGGGCCAGCCGGACGGACACACGGTGCTGACCACCGAGATGTCGCTCGCGATCGCGCCGAGCCTCAATCCGAACCTGCCGTTCGATCCGCGCAAGGACCTCGCCCAGGTCATCATCGCGGCCTCGGTGCCGCATGTTCTCGTGGTCAATCCGCAGGTGCCCGCGAAGACGCTTCAGGAGCTCGTCGCCTACAGCAAAGCCAATCCCGGCAAGCTGTTCTACGGCTCGGGCGGCGTCGGAACGAACACCCATCTGGGCTTCGAGCTGCTGAAGAGCCAGACCGGCGCCGACGTAGGCCACGTGCCCTACCGCGGCGCTGGCGCCGTGGTGAAGGATGTCATCGCTGGCCATGTGCAGGCGCTGGTCGGCGCGCTCCCGACCGTTCTCGAATTCGTCCGCAGCGGTCAGTTGCGTCCGCTGATGCTGACCGCGCTTGAGCGCTCGAAGGTGCTGCCCGACGTGCCGAGCGCCAAGGAAGTCGGCCTGCCTCAGATGGACGTGAGCTTCTGGGTCGGATTCGCCGTGCCGACCGCGACACCGGCCCCGATCGTCGAACGTCTGCACGGCGCAGTTCTCGCCTGCATCAAGGCGCCGGCCGTCAGCGCGAAATTTGCCGATCTCGGCTTCGATCCGGTGGGAGACAGCAGCGCCGACGCGAGCGATTTCGTGCGCCGCGAGATCGATCGCTGGGCCGGCGTGATCAAGTCGGCCCACATCACAGCCAACTGACGAGTGACAAAAGGAAAGCGCCATGATCGGTGAACGTTCACGGACCAACGTGTTGGGCCATGCTGCGATGCTCGCATGTCTCGGTCTTGTTGCGCTCGGCGCCACGGTGCCGTCCGCGGTCGCGCAGGACTGGCCCGGCTCGAAGCCGATCAAGTTCATCGTGCCGTTCCCGGCCGGCGGCGGCACCGACATCCTGTCGCGGGTCATCGCCCAGCGCCTGACCGAGAGCCGCAAATGGTCGATCTTCATCGAAAACGTCGGCGGAGCCGGCGGCAACATCGGCGCCAACGCCGCCGCGAAGTCGCAGCCCGACGGCTACACGATGGTGATGGGCCAGACCTCCAACCTCGTGATCAACCCCTCGCTCTATTCGAAGCTGCCGTACAATCCGCAGAAGGAGTTCGCGCCTGTCGTCCTGGTCGCCGACCTTCCAGTGGTCCTGCTGGTGCGCGCAGGCAGCCCGTTCAAGTCGCTCGGGGACCTGATCAAGGCCGCGAAAGAGAAGCCCGGCACCATCACCTTCGCCACGCCCGGCGTGGGCACGGTCTCGCACCTTGCCGGCGAGTTGATCAAGCAAACGGCGAAGATCGACCTGCAGCACGTGCCCTATCGGGGCGCGTCGCAGGCCAGCATCGATACGATCTCGGGCCAGACGCAGGTCCTCATCGGATCGATGGCCTCCGTGATCTCGCAGATCAGGAGCGGCGACCTCAGGGCGATCGCCGTCACCAGCGCCAAGCGCAGCGAGACGCTTCCGGACGTGCCGACCGTCGCCGAGCAGGGACTGCCGAACTTCGTCGCCACCACCTGGTACGGCATCCTGGTGCCTGCCGGGACCCCGCCGGCCATCATCGGCACGCTGAATTCGGCGATCAATGCGGAGCTCGGCACGCCCAGCGTTCGCGAGAAGATCGCTCTTGAAGGCGGCGTGGCGATCGGCGGCACACCGGAGCACTTCGCCGACGTGATCAAAACTGACGCTGTGAAGTGGGCCGAGGTGGTCCGGGCGTCGGGCGCCAAGGTGGATTGACGGACGCGGTGCCAGGGAAAAACTTACACGCTCCCGTAATCCCCACAATTAACCGCGCCAGTTAACTGTTCCGCCAGTTACGCTCTACCTGCCGCGATGTCGCGTGCTAGCGTGTTCATAGATGCGGCAGCGGGTGGCGCGTTCTCGCCATAATTTGAGTATGCAGACAGTGGGACCGACCGACGCAAGCCGAGAGGCTTCGCCTGAGAGCGAGCAGAAGATGGCTGCGCTCGGATATGTGCAGGAAGCCTGGGCCGAGGCGCGTCTCGATGGCATCGACGACGATTGCATGGCGATGACCTGCCTGTTCGCGGCGTTTGCCGAGCTGGTCGGTGTCTATGGCGAGGAAGCTGCGGCGAAATACGCCGAGACGCTGTCCAAGCGCATCCGCAACGGCGAATTCACGCTCGACCAGAACCCGCAGTAGCGGTCACGCCCAGCGCAGGTGCGTGAGCCCGAGCAGCCGGCTGAAGGCTGCATCGATATCCTTGGCGTAGAACGGCTTGATCAGGAAATCGCCAGCGCCTTCGCTGCGGGCGCGCTTTTCCAGATGGGCGTCGCGGGTCTCGGCCGTCATCAGGATCCGGGGGGCCTGGCGGAGCTTCTTGAGGTCCGCGAGCGTCTCGAAGCCGTCCTTGCCGAACATATGGCAATCCAGGATCACCACGTCGAAGGGGCGCCCGCCCGCCTTCTCGATCGCGGCTGAATGACAGTCGGCCTCCTCGGCCTCGATGCGAAACCGGCTGCCGTTCAGGACCTTCTGGATCACGCTGCGCACCGCAGCCGAGTCGTCGACGATCAGCACCCGCTTGGGCAGCCGCACCGCGACGCAATTGCCAATCACCGCGGAGACCCGCGGCTCCTGGATCGGCTTGGGGATCACGGCGTCGCAGCGGTCCGCGACGGCTTTTTCCGATTCGCCCACCAGGATGGCCAGCAGATTGCCGGGCGTCGCGCGGACGGCGTCGAGCAGCGCGTGCTGGCCCGCCACCGGCATTCGCGAATCGAACAGCACGACGTCGTGAGGCGCCTCGGCCAGACGGCGGCGGGCCGCGGCCTCGTCCTGGGCCGCCTCGACCTCCGAGATGTTGACAGGAATGGACGCGCCGGAGGCTCCGCGGCGAAGCAACTCGCGCTCCGCCGCGTCATCCGACACGGTCATGACCCTGAGAGAAACAAACTCTTCAGTCATTGAGATATGGTGTGGCCCCCGCCACCGGTGCGTTGATGACTGGCGGGAAGACGGCCGCCCCCCGCGCCACTCCTCCCCCCGAAGACCTGCAAAGGCAAGTTGTATTTGGCAACCAAAAAAGGCAACTGCTTTTTGTGGAATGTCTAGTCACGTCGGCGTCAGCGTTTCGGCGAACTTAACCGCCTCACCCACCGAGGGTTCCACGATTTCGCCCTGCCACATCACCTTGCGGCCCCGCACGAAGGTCCCGACCGGCCAGCCCGTCACGGTAGAACCGTTATAGGGCGTCCAGCCGGACCGCGAGGCGATCCAGCGATCGGTGATGGTTTCGCGGCGCTTAAGATCGACCACCGTCAGGTCGGCGTCATAGCCTGCGGCGATCCGACCCTTGCGGGCGATGCCGTAGACGCGGGCCGGTCCGGCGCTGGTGAGGTCGACGAAGCGCGAAAGCGACAACCGCCCGGCATTGACGTGATCGAGCATGATCGGGACCAGCGTCTGCACGCCGGTCATGCCCGAATGTGTCTTTGGATAAACGTGCGCCTTCTCCTCGCGGGTGTGCGGCGAGTGGTCGGAGCCGATGGTGTCGATCACGCCTTGCGCAAGCCCGCGCCAGATGCCGTCGCGATGCGAGGCGTCGCGGATCGGCGGATTGAGCTGGGCCAAGGTGCCGAGCCGCTGATAGCAGTCGGGCGCAGCCAGCGTCAGGTGCGAGGGTGTCGCCTCGCAGGTGGCCACGTCCTTGTGCCCGGCCAAAAACGCCGCCTCCTCCTTGGTCGTGACATGCAGCACATGCACGCGCTTGCCGGTTTCGCGGGCAAGCCGGACGAGCCGCTCCGTGCACATCAGCGCCGCGGTGGGGTCGCGCCACACCGGATGCGACGACGGATCGCCCTCGACCCGCAGGTTCATGCGCTCGCGCAGCCGGTACTCGTCCTCGGAATGAAACGCGGCGCGGCGGCGGATCGCCTTGAGCACGTTGCGCACACCGTCGTCGTCTTCAATGAGCAGCGAGCCGGTCGAGGAGCCCATGAACACCTTGACGCCGCAGGCGCCGGCGAGCCGCTCCAGCTCGGCGAGCTCGTGGGTGTTCTCGCGGGTGGCCCCGACATAGAACGCGAAGTCGCAATGCATGCGGTGGTGCGCGATTGCGACCTTGGCGGCCAGCGCCTGCGCGCTGGTCGTGGTCGGATCGGTGTTGGGCATCTCGAACACCGCCGTGACGCCGCCCAGCACCGCGCCGCGCGAGCCGGTCTCCAGGTCCTCCTTATGGACGAGGCCGGGCTCGCGGAAATGCACGTGGCTGTCGATCACACCGGGCAGGACGTGCAGGCCGCGGCAGTCGACGATCTCGGCCGCCGACGCGCCGACGTCGCCGATCGCGGCGATCCGGCCCGCCGCGATGGCGACATCGCGCTGGCCCTCGCCGTCCTGGTTGACGACCGTGCCGCCCTTGAGGATGAGGTCGAAACCGCCTGCCATCACGCCCTGCTATATAAGCCTTGACCGTATTTTACCTATTCCAGGCGGCAGCCAAACCCGCGCCCTTGAGCGGCCCACATCACCGGCTTACGTTTGCCCTGGCAACAAGGAATCGCATGAAAGCGGCACTTCTCCCCGACCGCGGCGTGGTCAAGGTGGCCGGCGACGACGCGCGGGCCTTCCTCAACGGGATGCTCACCACCGACATCACCAAGCTCACGCCGGAGCGGGCGCGCTTCGGCGCGCTGCTGACGCCGCAGGGCAAGATCATCATCGACTGCATCGTGGCCGAGGCGCCGGCCGAGGACGGCGGCGGGTTCTTTCTCGACTGCCCGAAGGCGCTGGCGCTCGACTTCGTCAAGAAGCTCAACTTCTACCGGCTCCGCGCCAAGGTGATCTGCGAGGACCTGTCCGAGGTGCTCGGCGTCATGGCGGTCTGGGACGGCGCGGGCGACACCGACTACGGCCTGATCTACACGGACCCGCGCCTGCCGGAGCTCGGCCAGCGCATCATGCTGCCGCCGCATCTCGACAAGGAGGCCGCGGCCGATCTCGGCGCCGAGCTGATCGACGGGCTCGACTACGAGGAGCATCGCATCTCGCTCGGCGTGCCGCGCGGCGGCGCCGACTTCATGTATGGCGACGCCTTCCCGCACGAGACCGACATGGACCAGCTCGCCGGCATCGACTTCGACAAGGGCTGCTATGTCGGCCAGGAGGTCGTGTCGCGCATGGAGCATCGCGGCAGCGCCCGAACCCGCATCGTTCCGGTCGACGTCGACGGCGCGTTTGCACCGGAGGCCGGCCTGCCCGTGATGGCCGGCGACAAGCAGGTCGGCACCACCGGCGCCGGCTGGGGCAACATGGCGCTGGCGATGCTGCGGCTCGATCGCCTCGCCGATGCGCAGGCGGCCGGCAAGACGCTCGTCGCCGGCGGCATCACGCTCGAGCCGCGCAAGCCCGACTGGGCGACGTTCGACTGGCCGGGGGAGAAGGCCTGATGGCCGGAGCGCTGCTGCACACCGACGGACTGCATCGCTGCCCGTGGCCCGGCAAGGACGATGCCTTTTACATCGCCTATCACGACGACGAATGGGGCGTGCCGGAATACGACGACCGCGCGCTCTACGAGAAGCTGATGCTCGACGGCTTCCAGGCCGGGCTGTCGTGGATCACCATCCTGCGCAAGCGCGACAACTTCCGCAAAGCCTTCGACGGCTTCGAGCCGGCGAAGATCGCGCGCTACGACGCGCGCAAGAAGGCCAAGCTGATGCAGGACGCCGGCATCGTGCGCAACAAGCTCAAGATCGAGGGCGCCGTGCTGTCGGCGCGGGCCTATCTCGATGCGATGGAGAAAGGCCCGGGCTTCTCGGCGCTGCTGTGGAATTACCTCGACGGCAAGCCGCAGGTGAACAAGTTCCGAGACACCAAGCAGGTGCCGGCCGAGACCGAGCTGTCCAAGAAAATCTCCAAGGACCTCGCCGCGCGCGGCTTCAAGTTCGTCGGGCCGACGATTGTTTACGCCTTCATGCAGGCGGTCGGCATGGTCAACGACCATCTGGTGAAGTGCCACTGCCACGAGCGGGTGGCGACGATGACGAAGCAGAAATAGCGCCCCGCCGCAGTTCCTCCACCGCCGGTAACCTTGACGCGCGGCTGTTCATTGCCACGTAACGGCTTCCTGCTATTTTTTCGCCAGTTGATTCGCTTCGTCTGGCCCTGAGAGAAGGACGAACCGCACAGCGATGAACATCCGCGCGACGCTCGCCGAGCAGCCTCGGCCCCGTTACCTGATGTGCAATCCGCAGCATTTCGCGGTCAGCTACAGCATCAATCCCTGGATGGATCCCAAGGCCTGGGCCGAACGCGGCGACGCGTTGCACGCCACGGCCGCGGCGCAATGGGATGGCCTCTATCGCGCGCTGATGCGCGCTGGCGCCGCTGTCGAGCTCATCGATCCTGCGCCCGGCCTGCCTGATCTCGTCTTCACCGCCAATGCCGCCGTCGTGCTCGATGGCAAGGCGCTGCTGGCAAGCTTCCGCCACGCCGAGCGGCAGGGCGAGCAGCCGGTCTATGCCGCGGGCTTCCACGCGCTGAAGGCGCGCGGGCTCCTGGGCGACGTGGTCGAGATGCCGGACGGCGTGGTGCTCGAAGGCGCCGGCGACTGCCTGTGGGACGCCCGCCGCGGGCTGTTCTGGATGGGCTCGGGCTTCCGCTCCGATCCGCGAGCCGCCGCGGTCGTCGAGGACTGCTTCGACGTGCCTTGCGTGCCGCTCGATCTTGCCGACCCGAGTTTCTATCACCTCGACACCGCGCTCTGCCCGCTGCCCTGCGGCGGCGTCATCTACCACCCCGGTGCGTTCACCGAGGATGCGCGCGCCGCGATCGAGCTGCGGGTCACGCCCGGCGACCGGATCGCACTCGATCCCGCCGACGCCGCGCTGTTTGCCGCCAATGCGGTGTGCTTCGGCCGCGTCATCGTGATGTCGAGCTGCAGCGAGGCGCTGCAAGCCACGCTCGAGCGGCGCGGCTACACCGTCGTCACGACCTTGCTCAACGCGTTCCTGCGCAGCGGCGGCTCGGCCTGCTGCCTGACGCTGCGGCTCGACCGCAGTTCGCGAGCTGTGGAGCAGGACGCCCTGGTCGGGGCGATGGCGGCGCAGGCGGAATAGACGCAGTTCATTCCGGCCAGGCCGACAGCCACGCGCAAACGGCCGCCGGAATGGCGCCGAACAGGCCGAAAGCCAGCAGCTCGGGTGCCGTCACGTCGCCGTGCAGCGCCAGCATCTCCAGGACAGTCGCTGCCGTGCCGGCGCATACGGTGGCGAGCACATTCCAGCTTTTGTTGGCCAGCCACAGGTTAACGGCGGCCGAGACCATGCTGGGGATCAGGCCCGCCAGATAGGCGAACCACAGGAAATCAGCCGAAAGATGAACGCTCGGAGGCGAAGGCGAAATCCGCGCGGTCAGAATCATGGCCATGGCAAGGCCCAGCAACGGGCCGACCAGCAGGAAGATACCGACGCGCTTCATGCCCAAGTCTCTTGCCCAAGCCTCGTGCCCAAGCCTGCACTGTCAAATCGGCGGCAGTCTTGTAACGTGTCTGTCACCGACTCGACTGTGACGGCCATCATGTCCTTCTCGCCGACTTTCCAATAGCAGCCGCGGTAGACCGTGCCGCGAGCGCCCGCGAAGCCACCCAGCAAAGCCGCGTCCCGCGCCTGGCAGCGCATGCTGTCCGGCCGCCGGCTCGACCTGCTCGACCCCTCGCCGCTCGACGTCGAGATCGAGGACATCGCTCATGGGCTCGCCCGCGTGGCGCGCTGGAACGGCCAGACCGAAGGCGCGCACATCTTCTCGGTGGCGCAGCACACGCTGCTGGTCGACACCGTGGCCCGGACCCGCTGGCCGAGCCTCGACCGCGTCGCGCGTCTCGCCGTGCTGCTCCACGACGCGCCCGAATACGTGATCGGCGACATGATCTCGCCGTTCAAGGCGGTGATCGGCGGAGCCTACAAGCTGGTCGAGGCGCGGCTGCTCGCCGCCATCCATCTGCGGTTCGGCCTGCCGCCGAAGCACAGCGACGAGGTGCTGCGCATCATCAAGACCGCAGATCGCGGCGCGGCGTTCCTGGAGGCCACACGGCTCGCGGGCTTCAGCGCCGCCGAGGCGCGGCGCTTCTTCGGGCCGCCGCCGCAACTCTCGCCTGCCATCGAGCGCGACTATCTGACGCCCTGGCCTGCCGACACCGCGGAACAGCGCTATCTGGAACGCTTCCGTGCCGTCGTCCGCAATTGACGCTTTCGCCCGGACGCCCGCAGCCCTATATCAGCGGTCTCAACGGCCGGATTTCTGATGATTCACGTCTGCTCTCTCGCCCGCCTGCACGACACCGTCACCGAGCTCGGCGCGAGCCACATTGTGACCCTGCTGCGACTGATCGACCGCGTGCAAAGGCCTTCCTCTGTGACCGAAGCCAACCACCTGATCCTCGGCATGGACGACATCGCCACGCCGATGGACGGCTACGTCCATCCGGCCGAGGAGCACGTTCACGACCTGATCACCTTCGTGCAGCGCTGGGATCGCCGCGCGCCGCTGGTGATCCACTGCTATGCCGGCATCAGCCGCTCGACCGCGGGCGCCTTCATCTCGGCTTGCGCGCTCAATCCTGCCCGCGACGAGGCCACGATCGCGCGCACGATCCGCGGCTCGTCGGCGACCGCCATGCCGAACATCATGCTGGTCAGTCATGCCGACCGTATCCTGGGCCGCAAGGGCCGCATGATCGCAGCGGTCGAGGCACTCGGCCCGGGGCGGCCGGCACTCGAGGGCGAACCCTTTCGGCTCGATCTCGAATGAGCCATTGTGGCCGCCGCAATCGGGCAGTGAGCGCCCGGTGATCCCAGAGGGGCGGATGGCTGAGGCGCACCTGACGCCGATCGAAGTCGGTCTCACCGCGGCCATCGTCGCGGTCGAGGACGACGAGCCGCGCATTCTGGTGGCCGCCGATCCGAAGAGCGAGATCCGCGCCGGCCTGCCGTTCGGGCCGTTCGATCCGCTGTCGCACCGCACCTTCGAGAGCGGGCTGCGCGCCTGGGTGGCGGCGCAGACCGCGATCAGCGTCGGCTATGTCGAGCAGCTCTACACCTTCGGCGACCGCGGCCGTCATGCGCATCCCGGCGACACCGGGCCGCACATGATCTCGGTCGGCTATCTCGCGCTGACCCGCATGTCCGACGACGACGCGGCGCTGCACGCGGCCGGCGCCGCCTTCGAGCCCTGGTACCGGTTCTTCCCGTGGGAGGACTGGCGCAAGACGAAGCCCGCGATCCTCGACGAGGTGCTGCCGCTGCTCGAGCACTGGGCGAAAAGCGGCAAGCCCGAGCCGCAGCGGCCGCTCGGCCGCAAGGAGCGCCTGCGGCATTGCTTCGGCGTCGGCGGCTCGCCCTGGGACGAGGAGAAGGTGCTCGACCGCTACGAGCTGCTGTACGAGGCGGGCCTGGTCGAGGAAGCGCGGCGCGACGGCCGAGACGCCGCGGTGCCGCGAAGCAAGATTCCGAGGCTCGGCGAGCCGATGCGCTTCGACCATCGCAGGATCGTTGCGACCGCGATCGCGCGGCTGCGCGCCAAGCTCAAATACCGGCCGGTGGTGTTCGAGCTGTTGCCCGACGAGTTCACGCTCACCGAATTGCAGCGCACCGTGGAGGCCATTTCAGGACGCCTCTTGCACAAGCAGAACTTCCGCCGGCTGGTCGAGAGCACGGCGCTGGTCGAGGCCACCGGCGAGACCTCGACCACGACCGGCGGCCGGCCCGCGGCGCTGTTTCGCTTCCGCCGCGAGGTGGTGCAGGAGCGCCCCGCCCCGGGGCTCCGGCTTGGCGGCCGGTCCTAGTGTCTGGTCGCATTTTCTGCGGCGAACCGCTTCACACCTCGCCGGAAAATGCTCTAGTGCACCGCACTCAAATGAACTTTTGCTGGGGACAGCGCGACCAATACCGGCGCAGCGCTCCCTGCTGCGCCTGCGCGCGCTTTTGACCATCGCGTGGCTGGACTAGATTTCGGCCACCGGGGGCCTCCATGGAATTCGTCCTGCTTGGACTGCTGGTGCTGTCGTTTCCGATCATCGCCATTGTGGCGCTGGTCAAGGCGATCAATCTCAAAACCCGATTGGACGCGATCGAGCAGCGCTTTGCCGCGCTCGACCTGAAAGCCAGCCATCTGCTGAGCAGCGCGCCGGCGCAGGCCGCGCCGCCACGACAGACCACCGCAGCCCCACCGCAGGCGGCGCCCGCCGCAGCCGCGCCGCCCGAGACCGTCCAGGCGCCGGCCGAGCCGCCACGGCCGCCGGAGCCGGCCCCGAAGCCAACGTCCGTCCCGGCCGCCTCGCCGCAACCAGCCGCGGCGGCGGCCGCACCGCCGCCGCCACCCGCGCCAAGCTTCGAAGAGAAATTCGGCACCCGCTGGACCGTCTGGATCGGCGGCGTGGCGCTCGCGCTCGGCGGCATCTTCCTGGTCAAATATTCGATCGACGCGGGTCTGATCGGTCCGAAGCTCCGGCTGTTCTTCGGCGCGCTGCTCGCCGCCGCGCTGATCACCGCCGGCGAATGGACGCGGCGCAAGGAACAGCTTGCCGGCATCGCCGGGCTTCCAACCGCGCACGTGCCGAGCATCCTCACGGCCGCTGGCACCACGGTGGCCTATGCCACCGTCTATGCCGCCTACGCCCTCTACGGCTTCCTCAACCCGGCCGTGGCCTTCGTGCTGCTCGGCATCGTGGCGCTCGCGACGCTCGGCGCGGCGCTGCTGCACGGCCCGGCGCTGGCCGCGCTCGGCCTCGTCGGCGCCTACGTGACACCGCTGCTGGTTTCCACCGGCGAGCCGAATTACTGGGCGCTCTACATCTATCTCGCCGTCGTCACCGGCGCGGCCTTCGCGCTGGCGCGCATGCGGATGTGGTTGTGGCTTGCGATCACGGCGGTGGCGTTCGGCTTCTTCTGGACCCTGCCCGGCATCGGCATCACCGCGGTCGATGCGCTCGCGCCGCATCTGTTCCACGTGGTCGCAGGCTTCGCGCTGGTCGCGACGATCGTGGTGTCGGGATTGCTGTACGGCCCGGAGCCCGTGCCCGGCCAGATCGATCCGGTGTCGTCCGGCACGCTTGCGGCCTACCTCCTCGGTGCGCTGCTCCTGGTGCTCGCCACCCGCCACGATGCGGCGGCGATCATCGTCTTCACGCTGATGATCGTGGCGACGCTTGCGATCTCGTGGCGCGCGGTGTCGGCCGCCGGCACCATCCCGGTCGCCGCGGTGTTCGTCGGCGTCGTCATCCTGCGCTGGGCGCTGGCACCGCAGGTCGATCTCCTGATCGCTCCCGCGGGGCCTGCCGGCGTCGCCGCGCCGCAGCCCTGGCAGTACGACGTCGTGCCACATCTGGTGCTGGGCTTTGGCTTCGCGGTGCTGTTCGGCGGCCTCGGCTATCTGGCGCAGGGCCGCACCACCTGCCCGGTGGCGTCGGTGCTGTGGAGCGCGTGCGGTGTCGCGGTGCCGCTGGTGATGCTGGTCGCGCTCTACTACCGCATCGCAGGCTTCGAGCGCTCGATCCCGTTCGCCGGGCTGGCACTTCTTCTCGCGGCGCTCAACGGGCTCGCCGCCGAGCAGCTGTCCAAGCGCGACCAGACCCAGACGATCATCACGGCCGGTGCGCTGCACGCCGCGGGCACTGTCGCGGCGCTGGCGCTGGCGCTGACCTTCTCGCTGGAAAAAGGCTGGCTCACCGTCGCGCTCGCGCTGATGGTGCCGGGCATCGCCTGGATCGCCAACGAGCGTCCGGTGCCGCTGCTGCGCTGGCTTGCGGCCGCCGTCACCGTGCTGGTCGTGGCCCGCATCGGCTGGGAGCCGCGCATCGTCGGCGGCGACGTCGGGACCACGCCGGTGTTCAACTGGCTGCTGTACGGCTACGGCATTCCGGCCGCGGCGTTCTGGCTCGGCGGGCATCTCCTGCGCAAGAACGCCGACGACCAGCCGACCCGCATGGTCGAGGGCGCCGCGATCCTATTCACGGTGCTCACCGTGTTCCTGGAAATCCGCCACTACATGAACGGCGGCGACATCTACCGCAGATTCAGCCCGCTCGGCGAAACCGCGCTGCAGGTCTGCGGCGGGCTCGCCACCGCGATCGGCCTCGAGCATGTGCGTCACCGCACCGGCAGCATCGTGCACGACTTCGGCGCGTTGATCGTGGCGGGGCTGACAGCCGCCGGCGTCGTGATCGGGCTGTGGATGGTCGACAATCCGCTGCTGTCGGGCGAGCCGGTCGGCAGCGGGCCCTTCAATCTCATTCTGCTCGGCTACGGCATCCCGGCGGTGCTCGCCATCGTGCTGGCGCTGATGACCCGCGAGGTGCGGCCGCACGCCTACCGCGTGACCGCCGCGGCCTTCGCGGTGCTGCTGATGCTGAGCTATCTGACGCTCGAGGTCCGCACGCTTTATCAGGGACCGGTGCTGTCGCACGCCGGCATCGGCAATGCCGAGCAATACACCTATTCGGTGGTCTGGCTCGCCTACAGCGTGGCGCTGCTGCTGTTCGGCATCGTATTCCGCTCGCAGCCGGCGCGCTTTGCCTCGGCGCTGATCACGCTGCTCACCATCGGCAAGGTGTTCCTGATCGACATGGCCGGGCTGACCGGCGTGTTCCGCGCGCTATCCTTCATCGGGCTCGGCGCGGTGCTGGTCGGGATCGGCCTGCTCTATCAGCGGCTGCTGTTTCCGCCGGCCGCAAAAGCAACGGCGGCGCCGGGTGAACCCGCGGCGCCGCCGTCAAGCTGAACTCTGAAGCTGTGAAGCGATTACTTCGCGCTGATGTCGCACCAGGCCGGACCGGTGCTGAGCCGATAGCGGCCGGCCGCCTCTTCCGACACCGGATAGCAGCCGTCGCCGCCACCGTTGAACTGCTTCCAGGCGAGGCAGATCTCGACGCCACGCACCCGCATCACGGCGTGATCGGTCTCTTCGCGCTGGTCCTGCGGACGGCGATACAGCACGTTGACCATGCCAGCCTGGCTGATCTGACCGCGCCCCTGCGTGCCGTCCACGCATTCGATGCGGAACGAGCGGCCGGTCAACAGACGCGCCACGTCACCGCCGTGAACCTGACGGCCGGCCTCGGCCGGCAGCGTCGCACCAATCATCAATCCAATGGCAAAAGTTCCGCAGACAACGCGCCGAAGGTTTGTCATGCTTGCACTCAACGACTTCATGTTTGGCCCGCCTCTTTATTTGCGACGATCATCTACTATTCGTGCTGTTGCGTCGCGTCAGTTCTGTTTCGACGGTTAATGCGCGAGTCCGCGCAAATGCAGATGCTGCCTGGAGTTAAGGTGAATGCTGTCGTGGGATGATTTTCGCTTCGTCAAATCGATCGCAGACCGTCAAATGCCGCTCGAAGCGGCGAACGATCTCGGGATTAACCAATCAACCTTTGTGAACAGGCTCGCGGACATCGAGCAAAAACTCGGCGCCGCATTGTTCGAGCGGAACGGCGAAACCTTCACGCCGACAGCGCTCGGTGCGCGGATGGCGCAGACAGCCGCAGCCATGGCCGGCGCTGCCGCGGGCTTCGAACACGCCGCCAATGCACCGCAGACGAAAGCCATGACGTTCGGCCTGCTGCGGCCGGATGAGGTCCTGGCCCGCAGCGGCCTGTCGTTTCTGAGCGCCATGGTTGCGGGTGAGGTTCCTCAGCCGCTGATCTGCGCCACGCTGGGATTTCACCTGGCGGAGGTCAAAGAAGGCTACGCCCGCTTCGAGGGCATGCCGGAGCGGCGGCACTACAATCCGATCGGCACGGTGCATGGCGGCTTTGCCGCAACACTGCTCGATTCCGCGCTCGGCTGCGCGATCTTCAGCCTGCTGGAAAAAGGCGAAGCCTGGACCACGCTGGAGCTGAAGCTCAACATGGTGCGGCCGGTCAGCGAGCACACCGGCGTGGTGCATGCCGAAGGCCGCATCATTCACCGCGGCCGCACCGTTGCGACCTCCGACGGCACGTTGAAGGACAGCGCCGGCAAGCTCTATGCCCACGCCACGACGACCTGCATGATCTTCCCGGCCAAGGGCTGAAAACACGGGGCTGAAAACACGACGCGCCGCTTTCGCGGCGCGTGCGGTTCGACAAATTGTCGTCAGCTCAGTCGCGCTGAATGGCCTCGGCGCGCACGTCGCGCCGGTGCATCGGCTGCCGGTAGAGATCGGCGCGCGTGCTGCGGCGGGTGAAATCGCAATAGGCGAAGCCGAGCCCCGAGATCGCCCCGCGGAAGCTGACCATGCTGGTGCGCTCGACGTTGAAGCACGGCTCGAATGGCACGCCGCGCACCGCGGCGCAGTAGCGGTCGCCCTTCACCTGGAGCGTCCCGGTCGGCAGGACCACGAAGCGCCGGGGGCCCGTGCCGCCGACCTGGATGTAGCCCGCGACCGAGCCGTCGGCGTAGATCTGGCCGTTGCCGACCGTGCCGTCGAAGCAGCGATAGGCGAAGTGCTTGCCGGCGATGAAGGAGCGTGCCGCCTCGGCCCGCAGCTCATCGGCCTTGGCCGGGAGCGCGCAGAGGCCCGCCACGAAGGCCGCCCCCAAAACCAGCGCCAACCGCTTATCCATGGAGATCATGTACCCACCCCACCTTGCTGCCCGACACACCTACGTTAACCTGCCGCTTACCATACGATTCAGAGGATCATGCCCGACGTTCGTAGCCAAATTCTGAACGCGTTTACTCGATCTTGACCACGATCCGGCCCCGGACCCGCCCCTCGAGGATGCTTCCGGCGACCGAAATCACCTCGTTCAGCCCGATTTCCCGGGTCATTTGCTGAAGTTTGCCGCGATCCAGGTCGGAAGCCAAGCGCCGCCAAGCTTCGGTCCGCAGTTCCAGGGGACATTGCACGGAATCGATGCCCAAAAGTGACACCCCGCGCAAAATGAACGGTGCGACGCTACCGGGCAGGTCCATGCCGCCAGCCAGGCCGCAAGCCGCGACGGCGCCGCCATATTTGGTCATCGACAGCGCGTTGGCCAAAGTCGCGGAACCGACCGAGTCGATGCCGCCGGCCCAGCGCTCCTTGGCGAGCGGCCGGGGCGGCACCGAGAGCTCGGCCCGGCCGATGATCTCGCTGGCGCCGAGCGACTTCAGGTACTCCGCCTCCTCGGCGCGCCCAGTCGAGGCGATCACCGTGAAGCCGAGCCTGGCGAGAAGCGCGACCGCGACCGAGCCGACGCCGCCCGCCGCGCCGGTGACGAGGACCGGGCCGCTCGCGGGCTTGAGGCCATGCCGCTCCAGCGCCATGACGGCGAGCATTGCGGTGTAGCCCGCGGTGCCGATCGCCATGGCGTCACGCTCACTCATGCCGGATGGCAGCCGCACCAGCCATGAGCCTTTGACCCGGGATTTCTGCCCATAGGCGCCGAGATGCGTCTCGCCGGTGCCCCAGCCGTTGAGGATCACCTTGTCGCCCGGCTGCCACTTGGGATCGGACGACGTTTCCACCTCGCCCGCGAAGTCGATGCCGGGGATCATCGGGAAGCGCCGCACCACCGGCGACTTGCCGGTGATGGCGAGGCCGTCCTTGTAGTTGAGGGTCGACCAGTGGACGCGGACGGTGACGTCGCCGTCCATGAAGTTGGCTTCGTCGAATTCGGTCAGGCTGACGGTCTGACCCTTGTCGGCCTTCTCGGCCACGATGGCTTTGAATGTTGCCATAACGCTTGCTCCCGGCTGATCGGCTGAGTTTCACCAGGCCGGAGCATCGCGCAAGCTGGCAATCAGGCTAACCGGTCAGGCCGCGGCCGGCGCCGGCCGCGCCACCGGCTTCTCCACGATCGGCAGGTTGATGACTGCGGACGCGATGCCGAGCAGGATCGTGCCCCACCAGATCACGTCGTAAGAGCCGGTGCGCTCGAACAGCACGCCACCGAGCCAGACACCGAGGAAGCCGCCGAGCTGATGGCTGAAGAAGGCGACACCGAGCAGCATGGTGAGCCAGCGATGCCCGAACATGATCGCAACCAGCGCCGAGGTCGGCGGGATTGTCGACAACCAGAGGAGCCCCATCACGGCGCTGAACGCCAGTGTCGAGGCGGTGCTGGGCGGCAGCAGGATGAAGGCGAGGATCGCAACCGAGCGGCCGAAGTAAATGAGCGAAAGCAAATAGCGCCGCGGCATCCGGTTGGCGATGTAGCCCGCCGAGATCGAGCCCACGATGTTGGCGAGGCCGATCACCGCGATGGCCCAGCCGCCGGTCTCGGCCGACAGTCCACGGTCGATCAGATAGGCCGGCAGATGCACCGTAATGAAGAAAAGCTGGAAGCCGCAGGTGAAGTAGCCCGTGATCAGCAGCATGTAGCTGCCGTGGCCCAGAGCCTCGGCCAGCGCCTGCGATGCGGTCTGGCCCGCGAGCGGGCGCGCCGGAACACCGGATCCGGTGCGCGGCGCCGCAATCATCATCGCGAGCGGCACGATCAACAACAACACGCCGCCGAAGATCAGCAGCGTCTGCTGCCAGCCGACCTCGTTGACGAGCGCGACCGCGAGCGGCGAGAACAGGAACTGGCCGAACGAGCCGGCCGCTGTGCCGGCGCCGAATCCGATGGTGCGCCAGCTGTCCGGCAAGAGCTTGCCGAACGCGCCGATCACCAGCGTGAACGAGCAGCCGCCGAGCCCAAGCCCGATCAGCACACCGGCCGACAAATGCAGCTCCAGCGGCGTCTGCGCATAGGCCATCCAGACGATGCCGGCCGCGTACAGCACCGCGCCGCCGGCCAGCACCCAGACCGCGCCGAAGCGGTCAGCGAGCGCGCCGGCGAACGGCTGGGTCGCGCCCCACAGCAGCATCTCGATGGCGAGCGCCAGCGCGAACACGTCGCGGCCCCAGCCATTGGCGTTCGACATCGGCCCGAGGAAGAAGCCGAAGGTCGAACGCGGGCCGAAGCCCAGCAGCCCAATCAGGCAGCCGCAGACAAGTATGACCAGTGGCGTACGCCACGCTGACAGGCGATCCGGCATCGCCTCTTTATGCCGCGACAGCCGCGGGCCGCGCCACCGGTTTCTCGACGATCGGCAGATTGATCACAGCAGATGCGACGCCAAAGAATACCGAGAGCCACCACACCACGTCGTAGGAACCGGTGGCCTCATAGGCGAGACCGCCGAGCCAGACGCCGAGGAAGCCTCCGACCTGATGGCTGAAGAAGGCGAAGCCGAACAGCATGGTCAGCCAGCGGGTGCCGAACATCAGAGCCACGAGGCCCGAGGTCGGCGGCACCGTGGAGAGCCAAAGGAGCCCCGTCACCGCGCCGAACACCAACGTCGAGAAGGTGCTCGGCGGCAGCAGGATCAGCCCGACGATCGAGGCGGCCCGGCCGAAGTAGATGATCGACAGCAAATAGCGCTTCGGCATCTTGCCGGACAGCCAGCCCGACGATAGCGACCCGATGATGTTGAACAGGCCGATCAGACCGATGGTCCAGGCGCCGGCGTCGGCGCCAAGCCCACGATCGACCAGGTAGGACGGCAGGTGCACGGTGACGAAGGCGAGTTGGAAGCCGCAGGTGAAGAAGCCCAGCACCAGCAGGATGTAGCTGCGATGGCCGAAGGCCTCGACCAACGCCTGCTTTCCCGACTGCTGCACCTTGGCCGCGGCAGCGCCTGCGGCGGACTTCGGCGTCGCGAGCGCCATCGACAGCGGCAGCACGAGCAGCAGCGTACCGGCGAACACCAGCAGCGACGTCTGCCAGGAGAAATTCTGGATCAGCGAATGGGCGAGCGGCGAATAGAGAAACTGGCCGAACGAGCCAGCCGCCGTGCCGGCGCCGAATGCGAACGGCCGCCAGTTGTCAGGCACGAGCTTGCCGAGCGCGCCGATCACCATCGGGAACGAACAGCCCGCGAGGCCGAAGCCGATCATCACGCCGGCCGAGAGGTCGAGGCCCACGACGGACGTGGCCTGCGACATCCAGGCGAGACCCGCGGCATAGAACAGCGCGCCGAGGCTCAGCACCCGCACCGGACCGAAGCGGTCGGCGACACCGCCGGCGAACGGCTGCATCGCGCCCCATAGCAAATTCTGGATGGCGATGGCGAACGAGAAGGCCTCGCGGCCCCAGCCGCGCTCGGTCGAGAGCGGCGTCAAGTACTGGCCGAGCGCGGAGCGCGGGCCGAACGCGATCAATGCAATCGTGCAGCCGATGGCGATCAGCACCCACGGGGTGCGCCACGCGGCGAGCTTCACTGGCGCAGACGAAACGGTTGTCGACATGAATGTGCCCCGGGAATCGGCGCCACAACGGCGCACGGCCCCGCATAATTAGTGATCTGTCGCGCCGCACCAAAACGAAAGTTGGTGATGGAAACGATTTGCCGGGCACATGGCTGCATGGCTGGTCAGACGAAATGAGCGGCCGGGAGCTTTGCAAGCACTGGCGCCGCGCCGGACGAGGTGTTATGTGATTTGCTCAAAATGAGGATAAGAGGACGTGGAGCCGGCCGAGCGCCGGACATTTTTAGTCCCTAAATATGCTCATAATGAGCATATTTAGGTCGCGCCACCCAACACCACTCCGCTTAAGAGCTTGGAGGTTTTCATGCCAATCCTCGAAACCGTAGGCCCGCTGACCGATCGGCCGCCCCTGCCCCCGCCCGTCTCCGCAGGACGCGGCGCGCTCGAGAGGTTCGGCGCATGGCCGATGCCCTCGCTCGAATGGAACGCCGAGGTCGAGCGCGAGACCGCGCATCTCTATGAGCGCATCAGGAACGTGGTGCCCTCGGTCGAATGGCCGTTCTTCGCGCCATACGTGGCGGCCATCAACGCGCTGAAAAAGGAGCGCAACGCCGTCATCCTGGCGCACAACTATCAGACGCCGGAAATCTACCACTGCGTTGCGGATTTCGTCGGCGACTCGCTGCAACTCGCCCGCGAAGCCACCAAGGTGAAGGCCGACATCATCGTGCAGTGCGGTGTGCACTTCATGGCCGAGACCGCCAAGGTGCTCAATCCGGACAAGACCGTGCTGATCCCGGACCTCAAGGCCGGCTGCTCGCTCGCCTCGGCGATCACCGGCGAGGACGTGCGGCTCCTTCGCGAGCGTTTCCCCGGCGTGCCGGTGGTCACCTATGTGAACACCTCCGCCGAAGTGAAAGCCGAGAGCGATATCACCTGCACGTCGTCGAACGCGCTCCAGGTGGTCGAGAGCCTCGGCGTGGAGAAAGTCATCTTCGTCCCCGACCAATATCTCGCCAAGTACGTCGCGTCGCAGAGCAAGGTGAAGATCATCGCCTGGAAGGGCGCGTGCGAGGTGCACGAGCGCTTCACCGGCGACGAGCTTGCGCTCATCCGCGCCAACGATCCGGACGTGCAGATCGTTGCGCATCCGGAATGCCCGCCCGATGTGATCGCGGCGTCGGACTTTACCGGCTCGACCGCGCACATGATCGACTATGTGCGCAAGCACAGGCCGAAGCGCGTGGTGCTGGTGACCGAGTGCTCGATGGCCGACAACGTGCAGGCCGAATTACCGGACGTCGAATTCACGCGGCCGTGCAATCTCTGCCCGCACATGAAGCGCATCACACTACCGAAGATTCTCGACAGCCTCCTGAACATGAAGGAGGAGGTCGTAGTGGATCCTGCGATCGCAGCGAGAGCGCGGCGCGCGGTCGAACGGATGATCTATCTGAAGAGCTGAACTGAAATGCAATGTGGTGGGATGTGACACTATGCTGAACCAAGCGACCGAAAGCCTCCTGGAGGCTCTCACTCTTCCGAACGGCTTCGTCTCGCCATTGGAGATCGAGGATGCGGTGACGCGGGCGCTGGCCGAGGATCTCGGCCGCGCCGGCGACGTGACCTCGATCGCGACCGTGCCGGTCGGCACGCCGTGCCGCACCGTGCTCGCGGCCCGCAAGGCCGGCACCATCGCAGGCCTTCCAATCGCCGCGTTCTGCTTCCGCAAGCTCTCGCCGGACATCGAGATCATCCCCGCAGTCCGCGACGGCGCGACGGTCGAAGCCAAGACCGTGCTGATGCGCATCAACGGCGACGCCCGCGCGGTGCTGTCGGGCGAGCGCGTGGCGCTCAACTTCGTGCAGCACCTGTCGGGGATCACGACCGCAACTAACGCCTTCGTGCGCAAGGCCGGCGCCGGCAAGACCCGAATCTGCTGCACGCGCAAGACTACGCCGGGACTGCGGGCGCTGGAGAAATACGCGGTGCACTGCGGCGGCGGGTTCAACCACCGCTTCGGGCTCGATGACGCGATCCTGATCAAGGACAACCACATCGCGGTGGCGGGCGGCATCCGCGCCGTGCTGGAGCGGGCCCGGGCCTCGGCCGGGCACCTGGTCAAGATCGAGATCGAGGTCGACTCGCTCGAGCAACTGCAGGAGGTGCTCGACACCGGCCTTGCCGACGTCGTGCTGATCGACAACTTCGATATCGCGGCGATGAAGAAGGCGGTGGCGACGGTCAACGGTCGGCTGGTGATCGAAGCTTCGGGCGGCATCACGCTCGACAGCATCGCTGGGATCGCTGCGACCGGCGTGGACTATGCGTCATCGGGCGCATTCACGCTCTCGGCCCCGGCGCTGGATGTCGGCCTGGATATCGAGATGTAGCGGGCGCTAAAGCTTCGCCTTCTGCACCGTCTCGTCCGGCTTCGCCAGCGACTGGTTGAGCGGCGGCACCTCGGAACCGTCGCCCCAGGCGCGCGGCCGGTAGAAGCTGTGCACGCCGATCTTCTGCATCCGGCGCATTTCACGGACCCAGGCCGGATGCACCCAGTAGGCGTGGTAATGCGTCGAGTGCCCGACCTCCGGCAGCCACAGCTTGCCGTCGAGCATGTCGTGCGCGATCTCCTTGGCCTGCACCCACATGTCCGGCTCCTTCACGACGTCCGGGATGCCGTCGCAAGCGAACGTGAACTGGCAGGCGAGCTTCCTATGCGCGTTCTGATAGACCACGCCGCAGACGTTGCTCGGATAGAAGCCGGAGAATACGCGGTTCATCACCACCTGGGCGACCGCGATCTGGCCGCGCTTCACCTCGCCGCGGGATTCGAAATACACCGCATCGGCAAGACACTTCTCGGCCCTGACGCGCTGCTTGGTGTCGAGGCCAAGCCGCTCGGCGGGCGTGCGCGGCCGCTTGCCGGCGCCGGTCACCTCGCCCTTCGGCGCGACGGTCTCACCCGCGCTGCTCGAGGCAGGCGCCTGCGGCGCTGCCTTAGCGGCCGCGGGCGGCGTCACCGCCGAGGCCTTGATGTCAGGATCGTTCGCCGGCGGGGTGACGATCTGCACCTCTTCGTCCATTGGCCAGGGCTGAATGGGCGCAACCGTATCGCCAACCGGATTGTTGCCGAAGTAGAGCCGCCCGAGCCGTTGCGCGGGGTTGTCATCGAGCGTCGCCTTGAACGGGGATACGATGCTCGCGAAATCCTGGCTCGCGAAATCCTGGGCTTCGGGCGGCGCCGAGGCGAGCGCGACGGCAACGGCCTCCAGCGGCGCCTCGGATTTCGTCTGGGATTTCGGCACGACTTCGGCGTCTGGCTTGAGCACCAGATCGCTCGGCGTCAGCGAACCAGGATCGGCCGAGAGATCGGCTTTCGGCTGAGGCGCCGCCTCCGGCGGCGCGGTGACCGGCGCCGACACCGGCTGTGCTTCAACGGGCGCATCCGCCGGCTTCGTGAAGATCACGGTCTTCACCTTGCCCGGCGTCAGATCGCGGCTCGGCCCGGACGACGGCGCGTGCGGCCGCGACACCAGGAGGTCGCCCTTGAGCGCGCGATTGACCGAGGGGAATTCGAAGCGCGGCCGATGCAGCTGCATCGGCATGCCGTAGTCGATCGTCACCGATCCGGTGATGGCGGGATCAACCGTTGCGCTTGCGACGCGCGCCAGCGGCGGCTCGGGGATCAGCGTGCCGACCGGCTGCGGGAAGCTGAAGGTCGCGGCGTGGATGGTGCCGAACGGCGACGCCAGCATGTGCGCGCGGGCGCGCTGCGACACATCGGGCTGGCGCGCCATCAATGATGCCAGGTCCTGATAGCCGATCGAATTCGGCATCAGAGCCAAGGCCAGAACGCCAAGGCCGAAGGAAGCGTAGACACGGGCTTCCTTCGGCCTCCTACGCGACACACTCATTCAAACGCTCACGCAACAGGACGCAACGGAACGGCACGCAACGCGAACTCGATACAAGCGTCGCCAATGGGCGCCGAAGTGGCTCCAATGCGACGGGTTCTTTTATTGTCGGATTAACCTTGCGAAGCCGTTAACCCTGCGCTTCGCGCGTACAATTGCCGAACGCAAAACTGCGAAACGGCACGGCGTCTTAAGCGTTCTGGTAAACGCTTCGTCAACAACGGAACGAGTGCAGTACAAAAAACGAAACGGCCGGCCCCATGGGCCGGCCGCATTACGCAACGATTGTTCGTGCAATTACATCTGCACGCCCTTTTCCTTGAAGTACCTCACCGCACCCGGATGCCACGTGATCGGCGAGTTCTTCATCACCTGGTTCGAAAGATCGATGGCGGCGGCTTCGCCGTGCACCGCGACCAGATCGGCCTTGTGCTCGATGAAGGTCTTGACGATGTCGTAGGCGACCTGGTCCGGCATCGACGCATTCGACACCAGGATGTTCTGCACCGAGGTGATCTGGTTGTCCTTGTCCTGGCCCGGATAGGTCTTTGCCGGGATCACCGCGGCGCTGTAGATGCCACCGTACTTGGCGTTCATCTTCTCGAGCACCTCGGTGTGGTCGATCAGCTTGAGCTTGACGCCGGGCGTGGCGCCGAGATCGGTCACGGCAGCGGTCGGCAGGCCGCCGACCCAGAAGTAGGCGTCGATCTTGCCGTCCTTGATGGCGTTGGTGGACTCGGCGACGCCGAGCCGTTCTCGCTTCATGTCCTTGTCCTTGTCGAGGCCCGCGGCCTCGATGACGCGGAACGCCATCACCTCGGTGGCGCTGCCGGGCGAGCCGGTCGAGACGCGCTTGCCCTTGAGGTCGGACATCTTCTCGATGCCACGGCCCTCGATGGTCACCACATGCATGCGGTTCGGATAGAGCACCATGAGCGTGCGGGCATCGACCGGATGGCCCTTGAACTTGTCCTCGCCCTTCACCGCGTCGAGCGCGGCGTCGACCATCACCAGCGCGATCTCGCTCTGCTTGGAGCCGATCAGCTTAAGGTTATCCACTGAGCCGCCGGTGACGCGCGCGGTCGCGGCAGCGCCGGGCACATACTTGGTCAGCACGTTGGCCATGCCGCCGCCGAGCGGATAGTAGACGCCGCCTGTCCCGCCGGTTGCGATCGCGATGTTGAGCGGCTCGGCGGCCAGAGCAGCGCCCGCAAGCAGCGTCGCGCCCGCGAGCGCGCCCATCATCAAAGTTCTGCGTTTCATTCGATCCATCCTCCCTCTTGTCTTCGCCTTGTTGTCTTCGGAAGTGTCATCCGCTTGCAGCCGCTTTGGGCGGCGCCTGCATATGCTGTTTTACCAGGACCAGCGCCGCGATGAGCAAGCCGAATGTCGCGGTGTAGCTGATGTCGCGGCCGACGATGGCTTCGAGCACCGCCTCGATCAGGCTTGGGAACACCAGCAGCAGGCCGGACAAGGTCAGCAGCGTGCGCTCCCACAGCGTTGTGCGGTGCAGCGCCCAGCCCTGGGCCGCGGCGGCGAGCGCGGCCAGGCCCAACGCGGTCTTGACCGTGATCTCGACGATGTCGATCCAGGAGCCGTCCTTCGGCACCTTGAGCAGGAGGCCGAGTCCCTGCGGATCGAGCACGAACACGAACGGCACCAGGAACGCCGGCAGCGTGTACTTCCAGGCCTGCAAGGTGGTCTTGTAGGGATCGCCATTGGTGATGGCGGCCGCGGCAAACGGCGACAGCGCGGTCGGCGGCGAGACCTCCGACAGCACGGCGTAATAGAAGATGAACATGTGAGCCGCGATGTCGGGCACGCCGAGCTTGACCATCGCGGGCGCAGCGATCACGGCGCAGATGATGTAGCTCGCGGTGACCGGCACGGCGAGGCCGACGATCCAGACAATCAGCGCCGTGTAGATCGCGGTCAGCAGCAGGTTGCCGCCCGCATAGTCGATCACGATCGACGAGAACTTCAGGCCCAGTCCGGTAAGCGTCACCACGCCGACGATGATGCCGGCCGTGGCGCACGTCGTGGCCGCGGTCAGCACCTGGATCGAGCCGTCCGACAATGTCTTCACCAGCCGCTTCGGCGTGATCGCGGTCTCGCGGGTGAAGAAGCTCAGGCCGAAGGTCAACACGATCGACCAGAACACCGAGAGCGTCGGCGAATAGCCCCACAGCATGAAGATGACGATCGAGATCAGCGAGATGAAGTGGAAGCCGTAGCGCCGCGTCAGCTGCCACAGCGTCAGCCCCTGGCTGGTGTCGACCATCTGCGCCTGGAAGCGCTTGGCGTCGAGTTCGACCATGAAGAGCAGCGCGAGGTAATAGAGCAGCGTCGGGATGGTCGCCATCCAGATCACGTCGAGATAGCTGATCTTCAAGAATTCAGCGATCAGGAAGGCCGCGGCGCCGAGCACCGGCGGCGAGATGATCGCGCCGAGCCCGCCGGCCGCGAGCAGTCCGCCGGCGGCGTTCTTCTCGAAGCCCGCGCGCTCCATCATCGGCCAGGCCACCGCGCCGATGGTCACTGTGGTGGCGACGCCCGAGCCCGAAGGCCCGCCGAGCAGGAACGACGACAGCACCACGGTGCGGCCGGCGCTGTTGGCCTTGTTGCCCATCAGCGCCATCGAGAAGTCGATGAAGAACTTTCCGGCGCCGGAGTGCTGCAGGAATGCGCCGTAGATCGTGAACAGGATGATCAGCGACGACGACACGTCGACCGGCACGCCGAAGATGCCTTCGAGCGTGATGAACAGCTGGCCGACGATCTGACCGATATCGAAGCCGCGATGGGTCCAGGGCTGCGGCAGGTACGGGCCAAAATACGCGTAGGCCAGGAACGCCACCGCCACGACCGGCACGATCCAACCGGTGGTGCGACGCGTGGCTTCCAGCAGCAGCAGCATGAAGACCGCGCCCAAGATCGTATCGAGGTCGGTCGGCATGGTGGCGCGGTCGGTGAAATCGTCGCCGCCTTCGATGGCGTAGATCAGGATCGCGGCGCCGGCGCAGCCCAGCACCACGTCCCACCAGCGGATGCGGTTGCGAAACCGCATCGACATCGGGAACAACAGGAAGCTCAGCACCAGCACGAAGGCGACGTGCGCATAGCGCAGCGGCTGGGTCGGGATGATCGGCGCCCAGCCGAACGGCCAGGCTCCGGCGATCGCGGCATAGAGGTGGAACAGCGACATCACCACCGCGATCGAGGTGGTCAAATTGCCGGCAAAGCCGGACAGCCGGTTCAGTGCGCCCTCGTCGGCCTCGATGAACTCTTCGGCCTTCTTCAGCGCCTCTTCGGAGATGCCCTGCGGATCGCCCTTCAGCGCCGGAATCGTCCCCTCGCCCATCGTCTCTCCGCCCCCCGTTTTTTGGTTTTTGGCGTCGTCCCCCGATGTGAAGGCTAACACGGCCCCGGCATCAGGGAACACCCGACCAATGTCTCGTTTGCACAGCGACGCCGTTCCCGGAACCAGCCGCTGGCTTGCAGCTTATATCGATGCAGTCCTCCACGGCTGGGCCAGGGAGCCGCGGGTCGCCTGCCGACAGGAGACGACGACGATGCGGATATTGTTGGTCGCGGCTGCGGCCCTGCTCAGCGCTTTGCCGGCGGATGTGACGATGAGCGAGCCGGACACCGCGGTGTCCGCAAGCCCGCCCGTGGCCTACGGGGCTCAGCAGAGGCCTTGCGGCCAGCGCTCGGACGTCGTGCGCATGCTGCGCGAGCGATTTGGGGAAGCGCCGATCGCGCACGGGCTCGCCAACACCGGAGCCGTGGCTGAAGTGTTCATCAGCTCCAAAGGCAGCTGGACCATCGTCGCGACCTCGCCGAACGGCCTGACCTGCATGGTCGGATCGGGCGAGTCATGGCAGCCCGTCGTCGCGAGCGACGACACGATCTAACAAGTCGACACCCTGGATCCTGTGGCTGCGCCAGGCGGCGCAGCCTGATCACGCCTCGCCGGCGGCCTTCTTGCCGAGCGCGGCCTGCGCGGCGGCGAGCCTCGCGATCGGCACGCGGAACGGCGAGCACGACACGTAGTCAAGGCCGACCTGGTGGCAGAACGCGACCGACGCCGGATCGCCGCCATGCTCGCCGCAGATGCCGACCTTGAGCTTGCCGCGCACCTTGCGGCCGCGCTCGACGCCGATCTTCACCAGCGCGCCGACGCCCTCCTGGTCGATCGACACGAACGGATCGCCCGGCAGGATGCCGCGCTGGGTGTAGATGCCGAGGAACGACGCGGCGTCGTCGCGGCTGATGCCGAACGTGGTCTGCGTCAGGTCGTTGGTGCCGAACGAAAAGAACTCGGCGCTCTGCGCGATCTCGTCGGCCATCAGCGCTGCGCGGGGCAGCTCGATCATGGTGCCGACCTGGTAGTTGAGCTTGCTGCCGGTTTCCTTCCGCACTTCCGCGGCCATCGCGTCGATCCGCGCCTTCACGATATCGAGCTCGGCCTTGGTCGCGATCAGCGGCACCATCACCTCGGGCACCACCGGCTTGCCGGTGCGCTTGCCCGCCTCGACCGCGGCTTCGAAGATCGCGCGCGCCTGCATCTCGGCCACCTCCGGATAGGCGATGGCAATGCGGCAGCCGCGGAAGCCCAGCATCGGGTTGAACTCGGCAAGCTCCTTGGCGCGGTGGTCGAGCTTCTTCGGATCGACGCCCATCGCGGCCGCGACCTCGGCGACGTCCTCTTCGGTGTGCGGCAGGAACTCATGCAGCGGCGGATCGAGCAGCCGGATCGTCACCGGCATGCCCTGCATGATCTCGAACAGCTCGACGAAATCGCCGCGCTGCATCGGCAGAAGCTTGGCCAGCGCCTTCTTCCGCTGATCGGGCGTGTCGGACAGGATCATCTCGCGCACCGCCTGGATGCGCGCCTCGTCGAAGAACATGTGCTCGGTGCGGCAGAGCCCGATGCCCTGCGCACCAAAGCGCACCGCAACCCGAGCGTCGGCCGGCGTATCGGCGTTGGCGCGGACGCCGAGCGAGCGCGCCTTGTCGGCCCAGGTCATCAGCGTGCCGAACTCGCCTGACAACTCCGGCTCCACCATCGGCACCTTGCCGGCCAGCACCTGCCCGGTCGAGCCGTCGATGGTGACCATCTCGCCGCGCTTGAGCACGGTGTTGCCGGCCTGCAGAGTCTGGGCGTTGTAGTCGACGCGGAGCGAGCCCGCACCGGAGACGCAGGGCTTGCCCATGCCGCGCGCGACCACGGCGGCGTGCGAGGTCATGCCGCCTCGCGTGGTGAGGATGCCTTCGGCGGCGTGCATGCCGTGGATGTCCTCAGGCGAGGTTTCGACGCGCACGAGGATGACCTTCTTGCCGTCGGCCTTGAGCTTGGCGGCTTCGTCGGAGTTGAACACGATCTCGCCCGACGCCGCGCCAGGCGACGCCGGCAAGCCGGTAGCGATGATACGGCGTTCGGCCTTGGGATCGATGGTCGGATGCAAAAGCTGGTCGAGCGACCCCGGCTCGATCCGCCCCACCGCCTCATCCTTGGTGATGAGCTTCTCGTTGGCGAGCTCGACCGCGATGCGGATCGCAGCCTTCGCGGTGCGCTTGCCATTGCGGGTCTGGAGCATCCAGAGCTTGCCCTGCTCGACCGTGAACTCCATATCCTGCATGTCGCGGTAGTGCTTTTCGAGCGCGCCATAGATGCGGGTCAGCTCCTTGAAGGCCGCGGGCATCGCGACCTCCATCGACGGCTTGTCGGAGCCGGACTCCTTGCGCGCCGCTTCCGTGATCTCCTGCGGCGTGCGGATGCCGGCGACGACGTCCTCGCCCTGGGCGTTGATCAGGAATTCGCCGTAGAGCCGCTTCTCGCCGGTCGAGGGATTGCGCGTGAAGGCGACGCCCGTGGCCGAGGTGTCGCCCATGTTGCCGAACACCATGGCCTGCACGTTGACCGCGGTGCCCCAGCTTTCCGGAATGTTGTTCAGCTTGCGATAAGTGTTGGCGCGGGCGTTCATCCACGAGCCGAACACGGCGCCGATCGCGCCCCAGAGCTGGTCGCGCGGATCCTGCGGGAACGGCGTGCCCTGCTCCTCCTCGACGCGGCTCTTGTAGAGCTTGACCACCTCGATCCAGTCGTCGGCGGTGAGCTCGGTGTCGAGCGTGTAGTTGGCGCGCGACTTGTGCTCCTCGAGAATGTCCTCGAAGTTGTGATGCTCGATGTCGAGCACCACGTTGGAATACATCTGGATGAAGCGGCGGTAGGAATCGTAGGCGAAGCGCCGGTCGCCGGACTGCTTGGCCACCGCCTCGACGGTCTCGTCGTTGAGGCCGAGATTGAGCACCGTGTCCATCATGCCGGGCATCGAGGCGCGCGCGCCGGAGCGCACCGACACCAGCAGCGGATTGGCCGGATCGCCGAACTTGCGGCCGGTGATCTTGGCGATATGCGCGAGACCCGCGTCGACCTGCGTCTCCAGGTCCTTCGGGTATTTCTTGGCGTTGGCGTAATAGTACGTGCAGACCGCGGTGGTGATGGTGAAGCCCGGCGGCACCGGCAGGCCGAGGTTGGCCATCTCGGCCAAGTTGGCGCCCTTGCCGCCGAGAAGCTCCTTCATGCCGGCGCGGCCTTGCGCCTTGCCGCCGCCGAAGACGTAGACCCACTGGCCGGACTTCGCCGCGGCTGGCTTGCTTGCTGCCTTGGCGGGCTTCTTCGAGCCGGCGCGGGCTTTGGCTTTCGCGGGCTTGCCTTTGGCGGAATTCTTGGAGGATGCAGGGCGGCGTGCCATCAATCGTCTCGCTGTCTTACCGGGGCTTTGTAGAACCCCCACCGGCGTTTCCTCAATTGGCCTTTGTTATGAGCGGCCCATCATCCGCCTCGCGGCCGGTCTTGCGCCGGCCCTCAATTTCTATCCCTCGATCCTGGAGAAATCCGCCACCGTCCGGGTTGCCACCCGGATCTCGTTGAGGAGCCGCAGGCGGTTGGCGCGCAGCACCACGTCGTCGACATTGACCGTCACCTTGTCGAAGAAGGCATCGACATGGGGACGGAGCTTGGCCATGGCGGTCATGGCGGCGGCAAAGTCCTCGCGCACGATCGCGAGATCGGCTTCGAGCTTGGCAACGCCGATCGCGGCCGCAAGTTCCTTCTCCTCGGCCTGCTGCAGCAGGGCGCCGTCCGGCGCCTCGGTGTATTCGAGCTTGTCCTTCTTTTCCTCGATGCGGAGGATGTTGGTGGCGCGCTTGACGCCGGCCAGGAGATTCTTGCCGTCGTCGGTCTCGAGGAATTTGGCCAGCGCCTCGATGCGGCGGACGATCAGCACGAGATCGTCCTGGCCTTCAAGCGCGAACACCGCGTCGACCAGGTCGTGCCGCGCGCCCTGCTCGCGGAGCTGGACCTTCAGGCGGTCGCCGAAGAACGACAGAAGATCGCGGCCGTTGGCATCGGCACGCGCCTTCGCGAACACCGCCAGCAGCGGCATGCGGATCTTGTTGTCGAGCACCAGCCGGATGACGCCGAGCGCCGCTCGGCGCAGCGCATAGGGGTCCTTCGATCCGGTGGGCTTCTCGTCGATCGCCCAGAAGCCGGTGAGGATGTCGATCTTGTCGGCGAGCGCGACCGCGATCGACACCGGCTCGGCCGGCACCAGATCGTCCGGGCCCTTCGGCTTGTAATGGTCTTCAATCGCGTGCGCGACGGCCTCGTTCTCGCCCTGCGCCTCTGCGTAGTAGCGGCCCATCAGGCCTTGCACTTCGGGGAATTCGCCGACCACCTCGGTCAGCAGATCGGCCTTGCACAGCCATGCTGCCCGCTCGGCAAGCGCGATGTCCGCGTCAACAACCGGCGCGAGATGTCCGGCGAGCGCCACGATGCGGTTGATCCGCTCCGCCTGGCTGCCGAGCTTCTGGTGAAACACGACGTGCTCGAACTTCGGCAGTCGATCTTCGAGCCGCATCTTGAGATCGGTCTCGTAGAAGAACTTGGCGTCGGAAAGCCGCGCCCGGATGACGCGCTCGCAGCCCGCGACGATGGCCTTGCCGCCGTCGCTCGCCTCGATGTTCGCGACCATGATGAACTTGTTGGCGAGCTTTCCGGTCTCCGGGTCGCGAACGACAAAGCACTTCTGGTTGTTCCGGTTGGTGGCGCGGATCGCCTCTTCGGGGATCGAGAGGAATTCCTTCTCGAACGAACCCATCAGCACCACCGGCCATTCGACCAGGCCTGCAGCCTCGGCGAGCAGACCCTCGTCCTCGATCAACTCCAAGCCTTGCGCGAAGGCCAGGTTCTTCGCATCGGTCAGGATGATCTGCGCGCGCCGCGCCGGATCGACCACGACCTTGGCCTTCTCGAGCTTGGCCATGTAGTCGTCGAAGCGCTTCACCTTGATCGCGTCGGGCGCGAGAAAGCGATGACCGTGCGTGACATCGCCCGAGGCGATGCCGCCGACCTCGAACTTCACGATCTCGGGTTCTTCCGTCTCGGGCCCGAAGGTCGCGATGATGGAATGCAGCGGCCGCACCCAGTTGAGCGCGCCGGGCTTGGCCGAGGCCTCGCCCCAGCGCATCGCCTTGGGCCACGGAAACGCAGTGGTGACCTCCGGCACGATCTCGCCGATCACGTCGATGGACGGCCTGCCGGACTTCTCGATCACCGCCACGTAGAAGTCGCCCTTCTTCGGGTCCTTCTCGACTTTCGCTTGCTCGATGGAACTCAGCCCCGCGGCTTTGAGAAAGCCCGCGATCGCCTTCTCGTTGGCGTCGACGCGCGGGCCCTTGCGCTCTTCCTTCACGTCGGGCTGACGCACCGGAATGCCGGCGACCGCGAGCGCGAGCCGCCGCGGCGTCGCAAAGGCGGTCGCGCCCTCATAGGTCAGCCCGGCACCGACCAGCTTGTCGGTGACGAGCTTCTTCAAATCCTCCGCGGCCCGCGCCTGCATGCGGGCCGGGATTTCCTCGGAGAAGAATTCGAGCAGAAGATCAGGCATTACGTCGCGAGCTTCTTGTGGCTGCCGTCGCAGGTCGGCTTGTTGCCGGTGCGCTTGCAGGTGCAGAACGCCGTCTCGCCGGATGCGGCCGCCTTGTACTCCAGCGGAGAGAATTCCGAGCCCTTGTGCGAGCCGTCGCAGAACGGCTGCTTGCTGGACTTCCCGCACGCGCACCACCAGTAGCTCTTGCCGGCTTCCGTTGCGACCCGGATCGGCTTCGTACCGCCAATGTCAGGTGTACCGCTCATGCTGCACCTCCCGCTTCGGTTTTGAGCCAGGCCTCACCGCAGGCCTTGGCCAGTTCACGCACGCGAAGGATATAGCTCTGCCGCTCCGTCACCGAGATGACGCCGCGGGCGTCGAGCAGATTGAAGACGTGGCTCGCCTTGATGCACTGGTCGTAGGCGGGCAGCACCATCAGGTGGCGGTTGCGGTCCTGCGACCAGCCGGCGTCGAGGTAGCTCTTGCAGGCGCCCTCGGCCATGCGGAACTGCTCGAACAGCATGTCCGTGTCCGAATGCTCGAAATTGTGCCGCGAGTATTCCTGCTCGGCCTGCAGGAAGACGTCGCCGTAGGTCACCTTGTCGGCGCCCTCGCGGCCGTTGAAGTTGAGGTCGTAGACCCGGTCGACGCCCTGCACGTACATGGCAAGGCGCTCCAGGCCGTAGGTCAGCTCGCCCGCCACCGGCGCGCATTCGAAGCCCGCGACCTGCTGGAAGTAGGTGAACTGCGAGACCTCCATGCCGTCGCACCAGCACTCCCAGCCGAGCCCCCAGGCGCCGAGCGTCGGGCTCTCCCAGTCATCCTCGACGAAGCGGATGTCATGGAGGCTGGAGTCGACGCCGATCGCAGCCAACGACCGGAGATAGAGGTTCTGGATGTCCAGCGGCGACGGCTTCAGGATCACCTGGAACTGGTAGTAGTGCTGGAGCCGGTTGGGGTTCTCGCCATAGCGGCCGTCCTTCGGCCGCCGCGACGGCTGCACATAGGCGGCGTTCCAGCGCTTCGGGCCGAGCGCGCGCAGCGTCGTGGCCGGATGGAAGGTGCCGGCGCCGACCTCCATGTCGTAGGGCTGCAGGATCGCGCAGCCGGTGGCCGCCCAATAGCTCTGCAGGCGCAGGATCACGTCCTGGAAACAGCGTGGCCGGTCGGCCTGT
>CAKZHN010000520.1 GCA_936924235.1 uncultured Rhodoplanes sp.
GCACGCCCATGTGGCGATCGCGCGCGCCGGCGAGATCGCCGGCCCCCATATCGACGCCTCCAAGGTGCCGCTCGATCATTTCTCGACGCCCGAGACCAAGGCGATCATGGCCAAGCAGGCCGCCGACATCGGCGATCGCATCCGCAACACCGATGCCCGCTTCAAGGTGATGGACGACATGGGCGTCGACGTGCAGCTGATCTCGCCCGGCCCGCCGCAGCTCTACTACGCGATCCCGATCGAGCCCGCCGTCAAGGCGACGCAGGCGCTCAACGACGGCATCGCCGAATACATCGGCAAGCACACCGACCGGCTCTGCGCGCTCGGCGGCGTGCCGATGGCCGACGCCGGCGAGGCGGTGAAGGAGCTCGAGCGCTGCATGAAGCAGCTCAAGTTCAAGGGCGTCGAGATCCTCACCAACGTCGCCGGCAAGGAGCTGTCCGATCCCGCATTTGCGCCGTTCTGGAAGAAGGCCGAGGAGCTCGGTGCGCTGGTGATGATCCATCCCAACGGCTTCACGCAGGCCGACCGGCTCAGCCGCTTCTACTTCAACAACGTCATCGGCAATCCGCTCGATACCACGGTCGCGCTGCACTACCTGATCTTCGACGGCGTGCTGGAGCGCCATCCCAACCTGAAGATCTTCGCGGTGCACGGTGGCGGCTATCTCGGCGCCTACTCGGGCCGCATCGATCATGCCTGGGGCGCGCGCGCGGATTCGCACGGCAGCCTGCCGAAGCCGCCGACGCATTATCTGAAGAAGGTCATCTTCGACACCGTGGTGTTCACGCCGCTCCAGCTCGAGGCGCTGGTGAAGACCTACGGCGTGGATCATGTGGTGCTCGGCACGGACTATCCGTTCGACATGGCGGATTTCGATCCGATCGAGCATGTGGTGTCGACGGGGTTCGACGCGGCGGCGACCGCGGCGATCTGCGGCGGGAATGCGAAGAAGCTGTTGGGGCTTTGAGCTGGCTGTTGCAGCCCGTGTCCCGGACGCGGTGCAGCGCGGAGCGGTGCACCGCTGATCCGGGACCCCGGTTGCTATCAGCGATGAAAGAAACCGGGGTCCCGGGTCTGCAACGCAGCACTTCGTGCTGCATTGCGCCCGGGACACGAGCTGATAGAGCGCCGCATCGATAACTAAACTTCCAGGAAATCCACCAGCGCGGTTTCCTCGATCACCGCCTGTGCGGTGCTGTAGCGTCCGGCATGGGCACGTTCTTCCTCGGTCTGCGTGGCCTGCAGATACGCCCCGAGATGCCGCGCGCGCTCGATGACGCGGCGACCGATGGACAGGCGTTCGGCCTCGAAACGCCGCAGCGCCGGCTCGACATCATCCGAAGCCAGCGCCTTCACCAGCGCCGTCACGTCATCCGACGCCTTCGACACGCCCGCGCCGACATGGGGCCGCGCCACGAAGGCGGCGTCGCCCACGATCGCCACCCGGCCGAACGCCATCCGTGGCGTCTCCAGATCGTAGATCGGCTGCAGCACCGGCTCGGTCATCAGCCGCGCCAGAGCGCGCATCTGCGGCGCCACCAGCCGCTCGGCCGCAGCGCGCATGTCGGCAATCGCAGCTTTCCGAATGAGCGGCGGCGGGATCGAGATCGCATGCGTCACGCCGCTCTCGTCGGTGAGGAGCCGCTGCAACTCGCCGTGCTCGTCGGCCGGCCGGTACCAGATCACGTTCAGCCGCCGCTGACCCGGTCGCAGATCATTGTCCGGTCCCGCCACCGGATAGGCCAGGAACTGCTCGCCGGGCGGCAGGCAGAACACCATGTATTCGAACAGCTCGCGATGGATCGCGGGCGGCAGCGCGCTTTCCGGAATGAGCGAGCGCCACGCCACATAGCCGGCATAGAGCGGCGTGAGATCGGGCAGAAGCTGCTGGCGCACCGTCGACCGGATGCCGTCGGCTGCCACCAGAAGATCGGCCGACACGCGGCTGCCGTCGGAGAAATGCGCCGTGACGGCACGGCTGTCCTGCTCGAAATGCTTCAAACCCAGGCCGCGGCGGTAGCGCGCGGCCGGAAACGCGTCGCGCAGCATGCGATAGAGCCGCTCCCACGCGGTCAGCATCTGCGGACAGCGGAATTCGCAGACCGTCTTGCCCTCGACGTCCAGGATCTTCCGCGTCGTCATCTCGACGCCGAGGTCGACCGGATCGATGCCGAGATGACGCAGCGCCGCGATCACCGGCGGCTGGGCCACGATGCCGGCGCCGCGACCGGCGAGCTCGCCCTCGGCGCGCTCATAGACCTCGACGTCGAAGCCCTGCTTGCGCAGCTGCAGGCCGGCAAACAGCCCGCTCATCGAGCCGCCGATCACCAGTGCGCGCTTTCCCTTGCCTCCCGGCATCACCCAACCGTTTCTGTCATTCCCAAAATCCCTTATACTGTGGCCCGAACCACCGGAGGAATGCCATGGCGCTCACCATGCTGGACAAGAAGGCGGCCGTCGAAGACCGCGGCGAGTGGCCGGCCGAGATCAAGGCCGAGTTCGACCGCGAGAGCCGCGCCCACAACGGCTGCGTGGGCACGGAGCTGCTTTCGGAAACCGACAAGGTGCGGGTCTGGATCATCCGCCTGCAGCCCGGCGAGCGGGTCGGTTTCCATCGCCACGTGCTGGACTATTTCTGGACCTCGGTGAACGGCGGCCGCGGCCGCCAGCACCTGATGGACGGCACCACCGTGGAGCACACCTACGCGCCCGGCGAGACGCGCCACGAAACCTATGGCCTGGGCCAGTACAAGGTCCACGACCTGGAGAACCTCGGCGACCGGGAGATGATCTTCAACACCATCGAGTTCCTGGACAGCGCCAACAAGCCGCTGCCGGTGCCCGACAGCGTGCGGATGCGGTCGTAGGGCCTGATCCGCTCAAATCGAAAGTCGGAATTTGCGGCCCCTGGGTCCCCGCTTTCGCGGGGACGAACGGCTGATGGTCCGGTGGGCTCTCTCCCCGTTCGTCCCCGCGAAAGCGGGGACCCAGTGCTGCACGAGCCACTTCGGCGATATTGAATTGTGCTTCTGGACCCACGCCGATTTTCATTTGCAGCCGCACGTAATTTGAGCAATGCCGCGCCGCCACAATTTCGCGGCGCGGTATCAGACGGCGAAACATCCGACGATCAGACGATAGTGCAACAATGTGCGGCCCCTCGCCGCCTCCTGCGGGCTAGCCAAGCCGCACCGCATCCTGCACACTGCCGCCCGCACGCGTGGTGCGTGCCGAAGAACAAGACGAAAACGGTCGCGCCGGGGGGAACGTCCGCTTGGAACTGCTGATCAATGCCATCATTGCCGGACTGCTGCTGGGCGGTTTCTACGCCGCCGTGACAGTCGGTGTGTCGATCTCGTTCGGCATCCTCGACATCGTCAACATCGCGCATCCGGCCTTCATCATCCTCGGCTCGTACATCGCCTATATCGCGAACCAGACATTGGGGCTCGACCCGATCCTCACCGCGGTGATCGCGCTGCCGGCGTTCTACGCGCTCGGCGCGCTGGTCTATCAGGTCTACTACGCCTCGTTCGAGAAGCGCGGCCAGGACGCGCTCCGCGGCCTCGCCTTCTTCTTCGGGCTGCTGTTCGTGACGGAAGTGCTGCTGATCCTGGTGTTCGGCGTCGACTATCGCTACGTGCAGGCCGCCTACATCGACCAGACGCTGCATTACGGCTTCGTCGACATCCCGTTCCGCATGCTGATCCCCTGCGTGATCTCGCTGCTGATGATGGCGATGCTGCAGCTCTACCTGTCGCGCACCTTCACGGGCCGCGCCATCATGGCGGTGTCGCAGGACCAGCAGGCGCTGCGGCTGATGGCGGCCGATCCCACCAAGATCAAGCGCATCGCCTTTGCGATCTCGATCGCCACCGCGGCGCTGGCCGGCTCCTTCCTGATCATCATCCAGCCGGTCGAGCCGTCCGTGGGACGCGAATATATCGGCCGGGTGTTCGCGATCTGCGTGCTCGGCGGCCTGCAGAGCCTGCCCGGCACCGTGATCGCCGCGATGCTGCTCGGCATCGTCGAAAGCATCACCTCGACGTTCTACGGCCCGTCGTGGTCGCCGGCGGTGGCGTTCGGCTTCCTGCTGCTCACGCTGGCGTTCCGGCCGGCCGGTCTCCTCGGACGATAGGCGGCCGAACGTGCGGACCTTCTTCTTCTACGTCGGACTGAGCCTCGCGGGCGCCGCGTTCTTCTTCTATGCGCGCGCGGTCAACAACGACTACCTGTTCTTCGCCGGCTACACGGTGCTGCAGTTCGTGGTGCTCGCCACCGCCTGGAACATCCTCGGCGGCTATTGCGGCTATGTGAACTTCGGCTCGGCGGCGTTCTTCGCCGCCGGCGCCTATGCGTCGGTGGCGCTGTACAAGCTCGGTGTGTCCAAGGTCGACCAGTACTTTCCGCAGGAGTTCGCCGGCTTCGTCCAGCTCATGCTGCTGCCGGCCCTGACCATCATCGGCGGCATCGTCTCGGGCCTCATTGGACTGGGCACCGGCTATCTGACGTTGCGGCTGCGCGGCGCGTTCTTTGCCATCGCGACCCTGGCGCTCGCTGTCGTGCTGCAGACCCTGGTCGTGAACTGGGACTTCGTCGGCGGCTCGCGCGGCGCCTACATCATCCGGCCGTCTGAGGTGCCGATCATCGGCAACTACATCCAATACCTGTTCGTCGTGATGCTGGTGCTTTCGATTGTGGCGCTGGGCGTTGCGCGCGCCATCGGACACTCGCGGCTCGGCTACGGCTTCGCCACCATTCGCGACGACGAGCTGGCCGCCGAGGCCTGCGGCGTGCCGACGCTGCGGCTGAAGCTGATTGCAACGACCATCTCCGGCGCGCTGATGGGCATGGCCGGGGCGCCGTTCCCCTACTACATCGGTTACCTCGAGCCCGGCTCGGCCTTCGGCCTCACCTATGCGGTGAACGCCATCGCTATGCCGATGATCGGTGGCACCACCAGCTGGGTGGGACCGCTGGTCGGCGCGCTGCTGCTCGGCACGGCGCAGCAATACATCATCGTCACCATTTCGTCGGCTGTCGGCGTGCTGGTGGTCGGCCTGATGCTGATCATCTTTGTGATCGGCGCGCCGAGCGGCATCGTCGGCCTGGTGCAGGATTTCATGCGCGGCGGCGCCAAATCATCCGACGGCGCACCGACCTGGCGCTCGCGGCTCGCGACCTTCGCCAACATGCGGCCGGGAGCACGCTGATGGCCGACGCGCTGCTTCACGTCGAAAATGTCGGCAAGCGCTTCGGGGGCTTCACGGCGCTCGACGGCATCAACCTGGAGGTGGCTCCGGGCGAGCGCGTCGGGCTGATCGGGCCGAACGGCTCCGGCAAGTCGACTTTGGTCAACTGCATGTGCGGCACGCTCACCAACGAGACCGGCTCGGTGCGGTTCGACGGTCACGAGATGAACGGGCTCGCGGCGCATCAGCGCACCCATCGCGGCATGGCGCGGAGCTTCCAGCTGCCGCGGCCGTTCCACACGCTGTCGGTCGCCGAGAATCTGCGCATTCCGCTGCTTTACACGGCGCACAGCCGCCGCGGCGGACACCTGTCGCAGGCCGAGAGCGCCAGCCGCTGCGAGGAGCTGGCGGGCCTCGTCGGACTTGCGCCGAAGCTGCACCGGCTGCCGCGCGATCTCACCCAGGTGGAGATGCGCAAGCTCGAATTGGCGCGCGCCATCGCGGCCGATCCCAAGCTCCTGATCGCCGACGAAGCCATGGCCGGGCTGTCGCATTCCGAGGTCGACGACATCGTCAACCTGCTGCTGACGCTCAACGGCCGCGGCATCACCGTGGTGATGATCGAGCACATCATGCGCGCCGTGATGGCGTTCTCGCAGCGGCTCGTGGTGCTGGTGTCCGGCAAGAAGATCGCCGACGGCAAGCCTGACGACGTGGTCAACAATCCCGAGGTGATTGGAGCCTATCTTGGCCAGTAGCATCACCCTCGAAAATGTCGACGCCGCCTACGGCGCGGTGCGCGTGCTGGAGCAGGTGTCGGTCGACGCCAAGGCCGGCGAGACCGTGGTGCTGCTCGGCACCAACGGCAACGGCAAAAGCACGCTGATGAAGTGCATCATGGGCATCGTGCGGCCGGCGGCGGGGCGCATCGTCGCCGAGATCGATGGCGTGCGGCACGATCTCACGAGCCTCACCACCGAGCAGATCGTCGACCTCGGCATCGCGCTGGTGCCGGAAGGCCGGCGGCTGTTTCCCAAGCTGACGGTCGAGGAAAACCTCGCGCTCGGCGCGTTCCGGCCGACCGCGCGGGCGCAGATCGCGACCAATCTCGAGGCCTGCTACGAGACGTTTCCCAGGCTCGCCGAGCGACGGCGCCAGCTCGCGGGCTCGATGTCGGGCGGCGAGCAGCAGATGCTGGCGCTCGGCCGCGCGCTGATGCTGGCGCCGAAGATCCTGCTGGTGGACGAGCCGTCGGTGGGCCTGGCGCCCATCCTGGTGAGCCGCACCATCGAGAAGATCAAGGAACTGAAGGAGCGGCTCAGCCTCACGGTGCTGATGGCCGAGCAGAACTTCAACCAGGCGATCCGCATCGCCGACCGCGGCTATGTGATCGTGCACGGCAAGATCGCGTTCGCCGGTGGCTCGGCGGACGAGCTCAACAACAACGACCTGATCCGGAAGTTTTATCTGGGGCTGTAGCAGTCGGCTGAGCTTTAGCAGCACGTGTCCCGGATGCGGTGCAGCACGAGCGAAGCGGAGTGGTGCACCGCTGATCCGGGACCCCGGTTGCTATCACCAAAAAGAAAGAAACCGGGCTCCCGGGTCTGCAGCGCATCACTTCGTGCTGCGCTGCGCCCGGGACACGAGACCGCCCTTACGCCGCCTTCGCCTTCGGCGTGCCGAACGGCTTGCCGGCTTGATACACGCGATCCGCCGGGATCTCCGGCGTCGGCCGGCCCTCGGCCTTGCCGTCGAAGGTCAGCTCCATCATCACGCCGCTCGGATCGTGCACGAAGATCTGCCACAGCGTGGTGCCCGGCACGAGTGCGGCGCGCCAGTCGTAGCCGAGCTTCTTCACGCGATCGAGGCACTCGTCCCAGCCCTTGATGGTCAGGCTCACGTGATCGAGCGAGCCCGTGCCGTAGGGCGTCTTGCCGTCGACCAGCGCCGGCCCGCCGGCATAGATGTGGATGATCGGAATATCGTCGCCGGCGGCGATCCAGGCGCCGGGAAAGCCGAAGTCCGGGCGGTGCACGAGCTTCATGCCGAGCACGTCGGTGTAGAACTTCACCGTGGAGTCGAGATCGTTGGTCTTGATCGCCACGTGGAACAGGCCGGTGACTTGCATGACACCCTCTTGGCTTCGCTCATGAAAGAAAACGCCGCGCGGGAGTGCCCCGCGCGGCGCCGATTGTAGCAGCGGGGTTGGTCCCCGCCAGTCGTTTGACGCCCTGGTATTCCTACTGTTTCGCCTTCTCGAACGGATAGATCAGGTTGCCGGTCTTGAGATCGTCCGGCGTCAGCACGGTCTGGTAGTCCATGCCGCGCCAGGTCTCGAGCCCCGCGCCCTGCTTGATGCTGTGGTACTGCACCTGCAGCATCTTCGACTTCTCCCACTCGCCATTGGCGCCGAACTTGATGTCGCCATGGATGGTCTTGAACGTGGTCTTGTGGATGTAGGTGGCGAGCTCGGCGTCCTTCAGGCTCTTGGTGTCCTTGATGGCCTGCTCCAGCACCTGGGCATAGGCATAACCCCAGCCGCCGAGATAGTAGCCGAGCGGATCGACGCCGGCCGCGGAGGCCTTGGACTGGTACTTCTTGAAGAAGTCCTCGGTGCCCGCATACATCATCTTCTTGTCCGGCACCCAGGTCTCGTAGTTGACCCAGCCGTTGAGCAGCGGGCCGAGCTGGTTCTTGATGCCGGTCGCTTGCAGGCCGACCATCGCGCCGCCGATCATCTTCGGCTTGAAGTTGATCTCGTTGACGGCCTTGACCAGGCCGACCGAGTCGAGCGGATAGGAACACACCGCGACGATGTCCGGGTTGGCCGCCTGGATGGCGCGCACCACCGGCGAGAAGTCGGTGGTGGCCGGCGGATAGGCGCGGTCATAGACGGTCTTGAAGCCGTGCTTCTTGGCGTTCTCCTTGGCGCCGTCGCAGGCGTTCTTGGAGAACTCCTGGTCGGCGGCCACGAACGCCACGGTCTGCGGCTTCGGGTTCTGCGCCGCGGCGGCGTCGAAGAAGCCGGTCGTGAACGACGGCTTCGGGTCCGGGCCCGACGGGATCATGGCGAAGAACTTGTCGTACTTGAACTCGGTGTTCACGCCGAGGCCGAACAGGATGATGAAGAGCTTCTGCTTCTGCATCACAACCGGCATCGCGGCGGCGGACGGCACGGTCGCATACGGGCCGAGCAGCAGGTCGACTTTGTCGACGTCGAGCAGCTTGGTGTAGATGCCCGGCACCGGCGCCGACTGGCTCTGGTCGTCGTAATAGACGAGCTTCACCGGACGGCCGAGCAGGCCGCCCTTGGCGTTGACCTCTTCCTCCCAGATCTGCAGGCCGAGCAGCGCCTGCTTGCCGTTGGGCGACAGCGGGCCGGTCAGCGACATCGAGAAGCCGATCTTGATCGGCTCGCCCGACTGCGCCTTGGCGGGCCCGGCCGATGGCAGGGCGAGCGCCAGCACGCCGGCGGCGGCGGCCAACAGTCCACGTTTCAAACGTCGAAGCATCATGCATCCTCCCGAGGGTGATTTATTTGGCCGCATACTAGGCAGTTTCGAAGCCGACAAGCTAGTGGCGGGCGTGCCGCACGGCCCCCAACTAAGGGCCAATGACGGACCGGAAAGGCCGGCCGCGGCCCATTGGATGGGCCTTGGTCCGGTGCTAAAAATCAGTCCACGCGGCTGACGGTCCCTGTACCGATCCTGGCGCCCACATGGGAGGTTCGAGATGCCCCTTAACTATATGGAACACTTCCTCCTGCAGACGGAGGACATCGAGGCCACCAAGGACTGGTACGTCAACGTGCTGGGCTTCCGGGTCGGCCCCTCGCCGGACTTCAAGTTTCCGGTCTACTGGCTCTATCTCGGCGACCGCGACGTGTTGCACATCACCACCGGCGGCAAGAACGTCAGCGACAATCGCAAGAAGTATGTCGGGCAGCAGTCGGACGCCTCGACCGGCACCGGCGTGATCGACCATATCGGCTTCCGCACCACCGGCCTGCACGAGATGATCGACCATCTCAAGAAGAACAACATCGAGTTCAAGGAGCGCCAGGTCGACGACCAGGGGCTCTATCAGCTGTTCCTGTTCGATCCCAACGGCGTGAAGATCGAGCTGAACTTCGCGAATTCCGAGGTGAAGGGACGCAAGGCGGAGTTGTCCGCCAAGGACCTGACGCCCGCGACGAACTGATTTTGAATCTCAGTCCTAACCACGTCATGCCCGGCCTTGTGCCGGGCATCTCGCTTAGGGACGCACTGTGCCCTCCTAGTCGGGATGGCCGGGACAAGCCCGGCCATGACGTTGCAATAGCGGAGTAAAGCATCATGCCGCGCCAGATCATCGACATCTCCATCCCGCTGCAGAACGACGTCGTGGCCGATCCGCCGGGCTACGGGCCGAGCATCCGCTATTTCGACCACAAGCAGACCGCCGAAGAGGTCTGCCAGTTCTTTCCGGGCCTCAAGGTCGATGACCTCCCCGACCGCGAGGGCTGGGCGATCGAATGGATCAAGCTCTCGACCCACTGCGGCACGCATCTCGATGCGCCCTATCACTTCGCCTCGACCATGGACCGCGGCAAGCGCGCCGCGACCATCGACGAGGTGCCGCTGGAATGGTGCTTCCAGCCCGGCGTGAAGCTCGACTTCCGGCGCTTCGAGAGCGGCTATGTGGTGAGCGCGAAGGACGTGGAAGCCGAGCTCAAGCGCATCGGCCACAAGCTCTCGCCGCTCGAGATCGTCGTGGTCAACACCAGCGCCGGCGCGGCCTACGGCAAGCCCGACTATGTGGCGACCGGCTGCGGCATGGGCCGCGAGGCGACGCTCTATCTTCTGGAACAGGGCGTGCGCGTCACCGGCACCGACGGCTGGAGCTGGGACGCGCCGTTCGTCCACACCAAGGCGAAGTACGCCGAGACGCACGATCCGAAGATCATCTGGGAAGGCCACCGCGCCGGCCGCGAGATCGGCTATTGCCACATCGAGAAGCTGCATAATCTGGAGAAGCTGCCAGCGAAGGGCTTCATGGTGAGCTGCTTTCCGGTGAAGATCCATGCCGCGTCGGCGGGCTGGACGCGCGCCATCGCGATCGTCGACTAGGGTCTGATTCAACTTCGTTGAATCAGACCCGTCGCTCGTTCCTTTGTTTGGGCATGATCTTTTCCGAAAACCGCTTCACACTTTTCGGGATCATGCCCTGGTATCGCGCTGCATCATTGCCGAGGTGTTGCGGAACTCGCTCCAGCGCGAGCCATGATGCTGCCGTATTGCGCCTCCCAAGTTCTTGCGGGGCGCATCGCCGGAGTGACATCATGCAACTCATGGCCGAGAAGGATCTCGCCGGCACCATCCATGCCGGGCTCAACTACATCGTCGACACCGGCGTGCCGCCGGTGCGCTACATCGACTGGCCCGAGACGCAGCACGCCGAGGTCCCGCCGCAATACGAACTGCATGATATGATGATCCGCAACGGCCGGCCGTTGCGCGACGTGTTCAATCTCGACACCCACGGTTTTGCCTTCGTGGATCATCCGACCGCGATGCGCGACTTCACCAGCGAGGACGAGCGCAAGGCGGTCTACGACCGCGAGGTCGCCGAACTGATCAAACTGCACTCGGGCGCCGCCGACGTGCTGGTGTTCGACCACACCATCCGCATCGGCGACGAGCAGGCGCAGAAGGCCGCGAACGCGCGGCCGCCGGTCCACGGCGTGCACAACGACTACACCGAGAACTCGGCGCCGCGGCGGCTGCGCGACATTCTCGGTGACGCCGAAGCCGAGAAACGCTTCGCCAAGCGCTGGGCGATCATCCAGGTGTGGCGTCCCATTCGCAGCAAGGTTCTGGCCGATCCGCTCGGCATCTGCGACGGCCGCACCATCCCGCACGAGGGCTTCATCCTGCTGCAGCGGCGCTACCGCGACCGCACCGGCGAGGTCTATCACATCGCCTACAACCCGGATCACGTCTGGTTCTATTTCCCGGAGATGGAGCGCGACGAGGCGCTGGTGTTCAAGGTGTTCGACTCGGACGAGAGCGTGCCGACCCGCTTCACCGCGCACTCGGCATTTGCCGATCCCAACACGCCGCCGAACGCGCCGGCGCGCGAGAGCATCGAGACGCGGACGTTCGCGTTCTGGGATTAAGGCACACTGCCGCAACATAACCGGTGTCATGGCCGGGCGTAGCCGTCCGAAGGACGGCGTCGCTTCGCTCGCCTATGACCCGGGCATCCATCCGGCCGCGCAATCGACGACAGCCTTACGTAACGCTTCCGCCGCTGAAGCTGGTCGTGGATCGCCGGGTCAAGCCCGGCGATGACACCGCCTTTGATGCGGCATAGGTTTGCGTTCTTCGACTAGCCCATCCGGCTATTTGAACCGCGCGATGTAATAAGCCAGATCGACGATCTGCGCGTCGGTGACGGGGTTCAGCACCTCGGCCATGGTGGCCTCGTAGCCGTGGCGCGTGTTGTTCTTGTATTCGCGCATCGTCTTGACCAGGTAGTCCTCGCGCTGCGCGGCGATGCGCGGAACGCTCTCTTTGCCCGACAGATCGAGGTTGTGGCAGGAGTTGCAGCGGTGCTGGGTGATCAGCGCTTTGGCGCGATCGGCGCGACCCGCATCAATTTCGGCCGCGGCCGCTTGCGGCGGCGGCAGCTTGGCGACGAAGTCGGAGAAATTCCGCAGATCGTCGTCGGTGAAGCCCTTGGTCTGATCGTTCATGATCTCCTGGGTCCGCTGCTTCTCGCGGAACAGGTAGAGCTGGATCAGCAGATAAGGCGCGGGCTGGCCGCCGAGCGAGGGCACCTCCGGCGTCTCGGACTGCCCCTTCTCGCCGTGGCAGGCGAGGCAAGGCGCGGCACGCTCCGCCAGCGTCTCGGCGTGCAGCGGCGCGCTAGGCGCGCCGATCAGCAGCGCGGCGGCGTATCGGATCAGACAGGTCCGTTTCATGCTCGCTCCCCTAGGGTCTGATTCAACTTCGTTGAATCAGACCCGTCGCTTGTTGGCTTGTTTGGGCATGATCTTTTCCGAAAACCGCTTCACACTTTTCGGGATCATGCCCTAAAGAAAACGGCCGGGGGCGGTGCGCCCCCGGCCGTCGCGGTTGGAAATCAGCGGCTCGCCGTCTTCGGCGGCTTGCCGTAGGTGATGCGGTAGACCACGCCGTTCCAGTCATCCGACAGCAGCATCGAACCATCCGCCAGCTGCTGCACGTCGACCGGGCGGCCGATGTACTTGTTGTCGACCAGGAAGCCGGTCACGAACGGCTCCGACGACTTCACCGTGCCGTCCTTGTTCAGGAAGACGGCGATGACGTCGCCACCGAACTTGTTGGTCTTGTTCCACGAGCCGTGACGCGCCAGGAAGATGGCGTTCTTGTACTTCTTCGGGAACATGTCGCCGGTGTAGAAGCGCATGCCGAGGCCGGCCGAGTGCGGGCCGGTCAGCATGATCGGCGGGGTGTAGTCTTTGCAGTTCTTGCCCCAACCCAGATCCGGATCGAGGATGTCGCCCTGGTAGCAGTAGGGCGCACCGAAATCCTCACCCTCCTTGGTGATGCGGTTCAGCTCGTCTTCCGGCTTGCTTTCGGACAGCCAGTCGCGCTGGTTGTCGGAGAAGTAGAGCTGCTTGTTGACCGGATTCCAGTCGAAGCCGACCGTGTTGCGCACGCCGACCGCGACGTTGACGCGGCCGGTGCCGTCAAGATTGATGCGGCGAATCTGACCGTGGTCCTTGTCGTGCAGCACGTTGTTGCCCGGCTGCCCAACCGGCACATAGAGCTTGTCGTCGGGGCCGATGGCGATGAACTTCCAGCCGTGGGCCTCGTCCTTCGGCAGATCGGTGTAGAACACCACGGGCTTCTGCGGCGCATCGAGCTTGTCCTCGACATTCTCGATCTTCGAGATCTGCGACAGCTCGGCGATATACAGCGTGCCCTTGTGATAGGCGAGACCGTTCGGGCGGTAGAGTCCCTCGGCAATGGTCTTCACTTCGGTCTTGCCGTCCTTCTTGACGATGGCCGAGACCTTGTTGCCGAGCCGGGTGCCGACGAACACCGTACCCTTGTCGCCGACGCGCAGCGAACGGGCGTTGGCGATGCCGCTGGCATAGACCTCGATGTTGAAGCCCGGCGGCAGCTTGAGCTGTGCGGTCGGCAGCTTGTCGGCAGGCGCGGGAAGCGGCGGCGCGGCGACCGGCGCAAGCTTGGCGGCGGCTTCGCTACCCTCGGGCCGGCCAATCAGCGGTGAGCCGGGCGGCAGCGCTGCGGCAGGGGCCGCTGCAGGCGCGGCTGGTGCGGGCGCAGGTGCAGGTGATTGCTGGGCAGAGGCCGGCATGGAAGCGGCCGCCAGCAGAGCCAGACTTCCGGCGAGCAACAGGCTGCGCCGGTACGAATTTGAAATGGACATCGACTCCTCCCTAGGTGCGGAGGTCGTTGACCCATCGCAAACCGGAGCGGCCCGACGCGCAACAGGCTGACCTTCCTGGCCGGGAGTGTCTGACAATCGCCGCATCCGCGCAATCGGATTCCGTCGTTGCCAATAGCGGCCAGAACCTTACATCCGGCGATAGTCGTAAGGCCGGTCTTCGTGCACCGCGGCGAGCTCGGTCACTTGCTCGTGATGCGGCGACTTGTGGCACACCGGGTCGGTGGCCCGGGCGTCGCCGGTGAGCAGGAACGCCTGGCACCGGCAGCCGCCGAAATCGATGTCGCGCCGCTCGCAGCTTGCGCAGGGTTCGGGCAGGAAGTCGGTGCCGCGGAATGCGTTGAAGGCCGGCGACGATGTCCAGATCTCGGCGAGCGAATGCTCGCGGACATTCCAGAACTCGAGCCCCGGAATCGACTCCGCGGCGTGACACGGCAACACCTTGCCGGACGGCGTGACGTTGAGCGAGCGCTTGCCCCAGCCGCCGACGCAGGGCTTGGGCAGCCGCGCATGGTAGTCCGGCACCACGGCGTCGATCACGATCGCGCCGTGATGCTTCTTGCGCAGCTCCTCGACCTCGACGGCCGCGCGTTGCACCTGATCGGCGGTCGGCATCAGCGCGTCGCGGTTCTTCAGCGCCCAGCCGTAATACTGCACATGGGCGATCTCGATGCGGGTGGCTTTGAGCTTCAGCGCCAGATCGACCATGTCGGAGAGGTGCTCGATGTTGGCGCGATGCACCACGAGATTGACAGTCAGCGGCAGCCCTAGCCGCACGGCCTCGGCGGCAAGTGCGTGCTTGCGCTGGAACGCGCCGCGATAGCCGGCGATCTTGTCGGCCGACACCGCATCGGAGTCCTGGATCGAGACCTGGACATGATCGAGGCCGGCCTCCCACAGATCGCGCAAGGTGCGCGTGGTGATGCCGACGCCGGACGTGATCAGGTTGGTGTAGAGACCCGCCTCGCGGGCATGGGCCGCGATGTCGACGAGATCGCGCCGCGCGCCGGGCTCGCCGCCGGAGAGATGCACATGCAGCACGCCGAGCGCCGCGGCCTCGGTGAACACCCGCGCCCAGGTGGCGGCGTCGAGCTCGTCCTCGCGCCGGTCGAGCGCCAGGGGATTGGAGCAATACGGGCAGCCGAGCGGACACCGGTGCGTCAGCTCGGCGAGCAGGCCTAAGGGTTTGGTCAGAACAGCAGTCACTATCGGGTACCGGCCTCTCGGTTCGTCATGCCCGCGCTTGTCGCGGGCATCCACGTCTTTTCTTTGTCTCTCGCCCTCAAGGAAGACGTGGATGGCCGGGACAAGCCCGGCCATGACGGGTGGGTGCTACAATTCTAACAACCTCTTCTCGGCAAGCCCCACCAGGAGCTTGCTCACGTCGGCATCGATCCGTTCACGCGGCGCCTTAAAGGTGTTGGCGAGGTCGTCGACGATGGTGGCGTAGGTCGCCTCGCCGGTGCAGCGTTTCAGGATCTCCACCGCGATGGCGTCGGCCTTGAAAATGCGCTCCGGCGCGAGCAACACCCAGCCGCCCTGCGCCTCGCTGTTGGTCAGGCGGACGCCGCGCGGCAGCCTGGGCTTCGCGTCCGGCGCGATTGTGGCGTTGTCTGTCACCCGGCCTCCCTTAACCGTCATGCTATGCGGTCTTGATGCCGCAGTTTGCGCTCTCGGAAGCGGTGTTATACGACATCCGCCGAACAAAGAACCCCGCCAAGCATGGGAGAAACGTATGCGTCCGGGAATGGGATTTTGGCGCGCCGCCGCCGTTGCAGCGGTCTTGGCTACCCCAGCCACCGCGCAAGCCGACGACTATCCGAACAAGCCGGTCACCTTCGTGACCCCGGCCGCGGCCGGCAACAGCCCAGATGTGGTGACCCGTCTCGTCGCCGACAAGCTGACGCAGATGTGGAAGCAGCAGGTCGTGGTGATCAACCGGCCGGGCGCCGGCGGGCTGATCGCGGCGCAAGCCGCCGCCGCGCTGCCGAAGGACGGCTATTCGATCTACATGACGCAGGCCTCGACCTACACGGTTCTGCCGATCCAGCAGGAAGGCAAAATGGGAGTTGACCTGCAAAAGGCCTTCACGGCCGTCGGCATGGTTGGCGAGCAGCCCATTGCCGTGGGCGTCAACAAGGACGTCAAGGCGAACAACGTGGCCGAGCTGATCAAGCTTGCCAACGACACGCCGGGCGGCCTGTTGTTCGCCGCAACCAATCGCGGCGGCCAGTCGCACCTGACCGGTGAATTGTTCCGCGAGCGCTCCAAGGCCAACATCTCGTTCGTGCACGCGGCCGGCGCCTCGGTGTCGGTCAACGACGTGGTGGCGGGCCGTATCCCGATGATGTTCGAGGGCCTCGCCGGCCTCGCGCCGGGCACGCAGAACGGCGGCATCCGGCTCCTCGGTGTTGCCTCCGAGAAGCGCCTGCCGAACGTGCCCGACCTGCCGACCATGGGCGAAACCGTACCGGGCGTGGTGTCGAGCGGCTGGATCGTCATGATGGTGCCGGCGGGCGTACCCGACGCGATCGTGCAGAAACTCAACAAGGACCTGCGGGTCGCGGTGGCCGATCCGGCGGTGGTCGAGCGGATGCAGCAGCTCGGCACCTATTCGCGGGACCTGACTCCGGAGCAGACCACGGCGTTCATGCGCAACGAAGAGAAGCTGTGGTGGCCGATCGTCCGCAAGGTGGTGGAAGAGGATCAGAAGAAGTAGCGATCTCCGTCGGTATCGACCGACGCGCACCTCTCGCCGTTCGTCCCCGCGAAAGCGGGGACCCAGCGCAAAGACCCGATCAGTCCCATCAACCGTCCGGCGTGAACGCGCCGGGCGGTATTTCTTTGGGATCGACATAGGCGTGCTGGAGCGCGTCGCACATCGCCCACAGCACGCTGCATTTGAACTCCAGCGCCGCCAGCACCTGCTGCTGCTGCTCCGGCGTCCGCGCGTTCTCCTTGCAGTAGCCGAGCGCGAAATCGGAATCCTTCTTGGCCTGCGGCGGGCGCTTGTCGAAGTAAGCGAGCGTCTGGCGCGTCACGAACGGATAGCTCGCCAGCATCCCCTCGACCCGCTCGGTGATGATCTGCGGCGAGAACAGTTCGGTGAGCGACGACGCGATGGCCTCGAGCAGCGTCTTCTCGCGCACGAAGCGCACATAGGCCTCCACGGCGAAGCGCGTCCCGGGAAGAAGCCCGCGCAGCGAGGTGACGTAATCGCGGTCGAGGCCCAAGCCGTCAGTCAGTCTCAGCCACCGCGCGATGCCGCCGTCATCCGGCCCGTCGCCGTCGTGGTCGACCAGCCGCGAGCGCCATTCGCGGCGGATCGCGGAGTCATCGCAGCGCGCGATCAGGCTCGCATCCTTGATCGGGATCATCGCCTGATAGTAGTAGCGGTTCAGCGCCCAGGCCTGGACCTGGCCCTTGGTGCATTGCCCGGCGTGCAGCAGCTTGTGGAACGGATGCAGGCGGTGATAGCGCCGCGCGCCGATGTCGCGCAGCGCGGCTTCCAGCTCGTCGGGTGTCAAAAGCTTCATGGCGCAACTCTCTACGGGACGCCCATTACAGCACAATCTCCATGCCGTCCCACGCCACCTCCCAGCCGGCGGCCTCCACGCGGAGGCGCTGCGGTGAACCGTCGACCAGGATCGGGTTGGTGTTGTTGATGTGTATCAAGATCCGCCGCGCCGGAAGGCCGTTCAGCGCGGCGATCGAGCCGTCCGGCCCGTCGACCGGCATGTGGCCCATGCGGCGGCCGGTTTTTTCGCCGAGCCCCGCGCGGATCATCTCGTCGTCGGTGAACAGCGTGCCGTCGAACAGGATGGCGTTGGCGCGCGACAGCCGCTCGCGCAGCGCCGGCGGCACCGCGGCGGCGCCAGGCACATAGGCGAGCCGCACCCGCCCATCGGTGATCTCGATGCCGACGTTGGCGGCGCTTTCCTCGGCGGTCGCGGGGTTCTCGCCTTCGAGATAGAGCGGCACCTTGCCCGGCACCATGAACAGTTCGGCGGTCAGCCCCTCGCCGATCGCAAACTTCTCGCCCGGCGCGATGGCCCGGCGGCGAACCACGTCGTCCGCGAGTGCGCCGAACATCGGATTGCCGGCGACGGCGGCAAGCGTCGCGGCCGTGCCCATGACGGTGAAGGGCGAGCGCTCGCGGAGATTCAGCAGGCCTGCGGTCTGGTCGATCTCGGCGCCGGTGAGCAGCACCGCGTCGATCGGGCTGCCGCGCTTGCCCTCGTGGGGCTGCAGCGCCGGTGTCGCTTGGATTTGCGCGCGCAGGTCGGGTGACGCATTGAGCAGCGTCCAGCGCCTGCGATCCGCCGACACTGCAAGGCTCGCCTGCGTGCGCGCACGAACGCGCGCGTCGCCGGCCCAGGCGAGTCGGCAAACGTCGCAGTTACAATTCCATTGCGGAAAACCGCCACCCGCCGCCGCACCGAGAACGATGGCGGTCAAACCCATTTAAGCGGGAAGCAGTCGAGAGATCAGAATTCCGCCGGCAGGTAGCCGTTGATCTCGAGGCCAACGCAGATTTCGACGAGGGTCGGGGTGGTCCAGGCCATGGTCGTATCCTCTGACTATCATTTGCACGGACCTGATCCCGTGAGCGGCCGGTCCGTTAGGGCAAAGCGTATGCGGGGTTCCGGGTCCAGGCAAGCGGCAGTTGTGCAACCCAAGACTTTGTGAACCGCATCGCTTGTGCGGTGCAGCAAGCCCAACGGACGAGTGGGCCATTGGCCCATCTGGCCGACCGGGTACCGTTGGGGTGCCCTGGTACGAGAGATGGCCCTGAAGCCCATGATAAAATCCCGGCCGCGCGTCACACCGCGCCGATAGCTTTCGTCATGTCTTCGGGACTCGCCCAATCAAGGAGGGGATCATGAAGCGCATCGTCGTCATCGGCGGCGGGTTCGCCGGACTGGCCGCCGCGGCCGCCGCCGCGCGCCGTCTCGACGAGGCCGGAGCTTCGGCCCCGGACGTCAAAATCACGCTGATCAACCGCGATTCCTGGCATGGCATCCGGGTGCGCGCCTACGAGCAGGACCTGAGCGACACGCGCGTTGCGCTCGCCGATGTGCTCGATCCGATCGGTGCCGAGCTCGTCGTCGGCGAGGTCTCGGCGATCGATGCCGCCGCGCGAACGGCCCGGATCGGGCCGGATCGAACCCTCGCCTATGACCGGCTCGTGCTCGCGGCCGGCAGCTCGCTGCAGATCCCGGACATTCCGGGTCTCGCGCGCCACGCGTTCAGCGTCGACACCTATGACGAAGGCGAGAGGCTCAATCAGCACGTGGCCGGCCTGGGACGCCGCCCCGCCTCGCCCGGCCGCGACACGGTGGTGGTCGTGGGCGCCGGGCTGACCGGGATCGAAGCCGCCTGCGAAATGCCGGAGAAGCTCAAGCGCGGCGGCGTCCGCGGCGGGCGCGTCATCATCGCCGACGCCGCGCCCCACATCGGCTCGAACATGGGCGACGAGGCGCGGACGGTGATCGAAAAAGCCTTAAGCGATCTCGGCATCGAGATGCGTCCCGGCATCAGGGTCGAGGCGGCCGATGCGGGCGGCGTCACGCTGTCCGGCGGTGAGCGCATCGCGACGGAGACGCTTGTGTGGGCCGGCGGCATGCGGGCCAGCCCGCTGGCCGCGATGCTGCCGGTCGAGCGCGACCGGTTCGGCCGGCTGCCGGTCGACGAATTCATGCGGGTCAAGGGCGTGGACGGCGTGTTCGCGGCCGGCGATATCGCCGCCGCGATACTCGACGGCACGCACGCCTCGGTCATGTCATGCCAGCACGGACGGCCGATGGGCCGGTTCGCGGGCACCAACGCGGCGGCCGATCTGCTCGGCCTCGCCATGCTGCCGCTTCGGATCGAGAACTACGTCACGTGCCTCGATCTCGGGCCGTGGGGCGCGCTCTACACTGAGGGTTGGGATCGCCGCGTCGCGCTCTCGGGAGCGGCGGCGAAGAAAATCAAGCAGACCATCAACCGGGTCCGCATCTATCCGCCGCGCTCGCGCAACCGCCGCGAAATCCTCGACGCCTATGCGCCGGTGGTTCAAAGCGTCGCCCTTGCAAATGCACCCGTCGCGGCGGAGTAGCCCGGCGAACCCAGGCCACTACACCAGCATCATCACCGGGTTTTCGACCAACGCCTTGAACGCCGCCAGCAGTTCGGCGCCGAGCGCGCCGTCGACCACGCGGTGGTCGCAGGACAGCGTCACCGTCATCTGGCTGACGAACTTCACCGAGCCGTCCTCGGCCTCGATCGGGCGGCGCTGCGAGGCCCCGACCGCGAGGATCGTGGCGTGCGGCGGATTGATGATCGCCGAGAACTCGCGGACGCCGTACATGCCGAGGTTGGAGATCGCCGAGGCGCCGCCCTGGTATTCGGCGGGCTTCAGCTTCTTGTCCTTCGCGCGCGCCGCGAGGTCCTTCATCTCGTTGGAGATGGCGGAGAGCGACTTCGCTTCCGCATTGCGTATCACCGGCGTGAGCAGGCCCCCTTCAAGGGCCACTGCGACGCCCACGTCCGAATGCTTGAAGCGCAGGATACGATCGCCGGCCCACACGGCGTTCGCCGCCGGCACGCGCTGCAGCGCGAGCGCCAGCGCCTTGATGACGAAGTCGTTGACCGAGAGCTTGTAGGCCGCGGCCTCGCCCGCCTTCGGCGCGCCGGCATTGGCCTCTTCGCGCAGCCGCATCAACGCATCCATCGTCACGTCGCTGACGAGATAGAAGTGCGGGATGGTCTGCTTGGCCTCGACAAGACGCGTCGCGATCGTCTTGCGCATGCCGTCGAGCGGGACCTCTTCGAAGTCGACGCCCTGAAAGAGCGCCTTGACCTGCTCGGCCGAGGCGCCGGTCGCCATCGCGGGCGCAGCGGCGCGGCCCGCGCCGCTGCCGATCGCCTTCTCGACGTCGGCCGCGACGATCCGGCCGCGCGGGCCCGTGCCCGGCACGCGCGACAGGTCGATGCCGTTCTCGCCGGCAAGCCTGCGAGCGAGCGGCGTGACGGATGTGCCACCGGTGGTCTTGGCCGCACCGAAGTTGCGGGACGGCGTGCGCACCTCGAAGAACGGATCGAGATTGGCGTAGGCGAAATTGCCTGGAGCGCGTTGGTTCTGGACGCTCGCCGTCGCGGCAGCGACCGGACGCGGCGCGGCCGGCGTGGGCTTTGGCGGAGCAGCAGCGGGCGCACTCGCAGCCGGGGCGCTTGCGGTCGCACCGCCCTCGCCCGCGATGATCGCGACCACGGCGCCGACCGGCGCGACGGCACCCTCCTGGACCCTGATCTCAGTCAAGGTGCCGGTGGTGATCGACGGCACCTCCATCGACACCTTGTCGGTCTCGATCTCGAACAGGTTGTCGCCCGGCTTCACAGCCGTGCCCGGCGCGACGAACCACTTGGTAATCTTGCCCTCGGCGACAGTCTCGCCGAGCTGCGGCATCAGCACGTCCATCAACTTTTCTTTCTACTGTTCTGCAACCGAGATTCGATCATCTGCCATGGGATAATTTTTCTGACTGCCGCAGCTTCCGAGGGTCGGCTTCTTCGGCTCGTGAGTACAGCTCGTTTTGCACGTCTAACTATCGGCTTCGACAAGCCAAGTGCTTCGCCCAACCACAGTAGCATCGCTGCATTGTTGCAGCGCTTGTAAACGCTTTCCGCGGACTTATGCGGTTTCTTTCGATTATAGCCTCCTGGCCCTGACGCATCTTTCAACCAGCAGGACCAATGTTGTTTCTGGGACTTGTACCAAACGTGCGCCAGATTTCGCGTTCCGCGCAATTCCAGCGCATGTTCAAGACTTGTCGTTATGAAGGTTTGGCAGGGAGCCTTCTAATCTTCCGACGAAGATTCGCGGGCGTCATGGACGCAATGCCTACCAGCTCACCGCGATGTACTGCGTTTCCATGAACTCCAGCATGCCCTCGTGCCCGCCCTCCCGGCCGACGCCCGATTGCTTGGTACCGCCGAACGGCGCCGCCGGATCGGACACGAGACCGCGGTTGAGACCGATCATGCCGAAGTCGAGCTTTTCGGAGACGCGCATGCCGCGGCCGAGGTCCCTGGTGTAGAGGTAGGCCACGAGACCGTATTCGGTGTCGTTGGCGCGATGGATGACCTCGGCCTCGTCCTTGAAAGTCTGCAGCGACGCGACGGGTCCGAAAATCTCCTCGTTCAGCATCTTGGCGTTGTTCGGCACGTTGGAGAGCACCGTCGCCGGATAGAAATAGCCGGGCCCCTCGGGCTGCTTGCCGCCGGTCAGGATCTTCGCGCCCTTGCTGACCGCATCGTCGACGAGCTCGACGACCTTGTCGCGGCCTTCGGCATTGACCAGCGGGCCAAGCGCCACGCCGTCGTCGAGGCCGTTGCCCATCTTCAGCGCCGCCATCTTGGCGGTGAGCTTCTTGGTGAACTCGTCCTGCACCTTCTCGTGCACGTAGAAGCGGTTCGCCGCGGTGCAGGCCTCGCCCATGTTGCGCATCTTGGCGATCATCGCGCCGTCGATGGCGGCATCGATGTCGGCGTCCTCGAACACGATGAACGGCGCGTTGCCGCCGAGCTCCATCGCGGTCTTGAGCACCTGGTCGGCAGCGCCGTGCAGCAGCTTGCGGCCCACCTCCGTGGAGCCCGTGAACGAGACCACGCGCACGCGCGGATCGTGCAGCATGGTGTCGACCACCGGACCCGAGCGGCGCGACGGAATGACGTTGCAGACGCCGGCCGGCACGCCGGCCTCTTCCAGGATCGGCATCAGCGCCAGCATGGTGAGCGGCGTCTCGGAGGCGGGCTTCAGCACCACCGGGCAGCCGGCGGCGAGCGCCGGGCCGATCTTGCGGGTGGCCATGGCGGCCGGGAAGTTCCACGGCGTCACCAGCACGGCGATGCCGGCCGGCTTATGGTGCACGAACATGCGCGCGCCCGACGCGGGCGCCATGCCGTTCTGGCCGAGATTGCGCACGGCCTCCTCGGCGTACCAGCGGAAGAACTCGGCCGCGTAGGCCACCTCGCCGCGGGAGTCCGACAGCGCCTTGCCGTTCTCGATGGTGATCAGCTTCGCGAGCCGCTCGGCGTCGCGCATGATCAGCTCATAGGCCTTGCGCAGGATCTCGCCGCGCTCGCGCGGCTTCTTGGCGGCCCAGGCCGGGAACGCAGCCTGCGCGGCATCCAGCGCCGCCTTGGCGTCATCAACGCTGGCGCTCGCGACCGAGGCGATCTTCTGCTCGGTCGCAGGGTCGATCACGTCGAAGCGGGCGTTGTCGGAGGATTTTTTCCATTTGCCGCCAATCCAGAGGTCGGTCGGCACGTTCGCGAGCAGATTGTCGTAGGCGGCCATGAACTCCTCCACTTGCTCCGCTGTCATGCGCGGGCTTGACCCGCGCATCCATCATTTTGGGAACTAAAATTGCTTCACTTGATGGATCGCCGGGTCAAGCCCGGCGATGACAGCACACCTTTGTTGCAGCAGCACTTAACTGTTCAACGTCTTCCTGATCCGATCGACGATGCGGTCCACCGTCGGCAGGATCGCGTCTTCGAGAATGTCGGCGGCCGGCAGCGGGCAGTGCGGCGTGGTGATCCGCACCAGCGGGCCGTCGAGATCGTAGAACGCCTCGTCGGCGATGATCGACATGATCTCGGCGCCCCAGCCGCACAGCCGCGGATTCTCTTCCACCGAGAACGCGCGATGCGTCTTGGCGACTGAGCCGAGGATGGTCTGGGTGTCGAGCGGCACCAGCGAGCGCACGTCGATCACCTCGCAGTCGATGCCGTGCTCGGCGGCGAGCTTCTCGGCCGCGGCGAGCGCACGCGGCACCATCAGGGCGAGCGCCAGGATGGTGGCGTCCTTGCCGGGCCGGAGGATCTTCGCGGTGCCGAGCTTGTCGAGGATCTCGCCGTCCGGCACCTCGCCCTTGGTCGCATAGAGCGACTTGTGCTCGAGGAAGATCACCGGATCGGGATCGCGCACCGAGGCGGCCAGCAACCCGATCACGTCGACCGGGCTCGATGGCGCCACGACCTTGAGGCCGGGGATCATCATGCACCAGTTCTCGACGCTCTGAGAGTGCTGCGCGCCGAAGCGCGAGCCCGCGCCGTTGCCGGTGCGCACCACCAGCGGGCACTTGGTCTGACCGTTGGTCATGTAGCGGCTCTTCGGGAACTCGTTGGCGATGTAGTCGAAGCACACCGCGAAGAAGTCCGAGAACATGATCTCGGCGATCGGCTTCAAGCCGGTCATCGCCGCGCCCATAGCGGCGCCGAGAATGGCCTGTTCCGAGATCGGCGTGTCGCGGACGCGCTTGGGCCCGAACTGCTCGTAGAGCCCGACCGTGGCCTTGAACACGCCGCCGGCCTTGGCGATGTCCTCGCCGAGAAACACGACGTCCTCGTCGCGCTTCATCTCCTGCGCGATGCCGCGGATCACCGCGTCGCGATAGGTCAGTTCCGCCATGCAAAGCCCCCGTCGGCGTAGACGTCAGTGGTCAGGATATCCATCGGCGGATTCGGCGCCGCCTTGCACTTCTCGGTCGCCTCATCAACCATCGCCTTCACGCCGTTCACGATCTTGTCGATCTGCGCGTCGCTGACGCCGAACTGCTTCAGCCGTTCCTTGTAGATCTTGATCGGGTCGCGCTCCTTCCAGCGCTCCAGCTCGCCCTCGGGGCGATACTTGGCCGGGTCGGCGCGGGAGTGGCCGCTGTGACGATAGGTCAAGCACTCGATCAGCGACGGGCCGCCGCCCGAGCGCGCCTTGTCGAACGCCTTGATCGCCTCGCGGTACACCGCGTCGGCGTCGTTGCCGTCGATCACGATCTTTTCCAGACCGTAGGCCGAGGCGCGGTCGCCGGCCGGGCTCGGCACCGCCGTGACGTCGGCGATCGGGGTGTATTCCATGTAGAGGTTGTTCTCGCAGACGAACACCACCGGCAGCTTCCAGACCGCGGCGAAGTTCAGCGCCTCGTGGAACGCGCCGATGTTGGTGGTGCCGTCGCCGAAGAAGCAGACCGAGACGTCGTCATGGCCCTTGTACTGGGCGCGCCAGGCCGCGCCGCAGGCGATCGGCAGGTGTGCGCCGATAATGGCGTAAGAGCCCATCACGCCGTGCTCGGTCGACATCAGGTGCATCGAGCCGCCCTTGCCGCGCATCAGGCCGTTGTCGCGCTGCATCAGCTCGCCCAGCACCTTCTCGACCGGGACGCCGCGGGCCAGGGTGTGGGCATGGCCGCGGTAGGTGCAGAACGACAGGTCGCCCTTCTTCATGGCGACCGCAAAGCCCGCCGCCACCGCCTCCTGGCCGAGCGACAGGTGGCTCGTGCCCTTCACGAGGTTCTGCAGGAAAAGGTCGTAGGCGCGCTGCTCGGCCTCGCGGATGACGACCTGGGTCTCGAACAGCTTGAGCCGGGTGTCCTCGCCGATGTCGTCATTGGCGGCGGTTTGGGCGGCAGGTTTGTCCAGCATTGGGGCTTCCTTGGCGTTTCCTCAGCGGTTCCTCGGACGTCCGAAGTTTGGCCGGTATCAGGCGGGGCGGCACCATTTTGTCAACCGGGGTCGTTCGGGGCAATGCCATGCATCTCTAGCGAGCCGTCCGGCGCTCGCGGTGGAGAAGATAAAGCCCGGAGCCGATCACGATTGCGGCACCCGTCAGGGTCCAGTGATTGGGCACATTACCGAACACCAGATAGCCGAAAGTCGTGGCCCAGATGAGCTGGGTGTACATGAAGGGCGACAGCACCGATGCCGGCGCATGCCGGTGCGCCACAATTAACAAATAGTGTCCGAAAGCGCCGAACGCCCCCATCGCCACCATCAGCGCGCCGATGAGGATCGACTGCGGCGGGGTCCAGACGAAGGGCAGCACCGGCAGCATGATCGCCATCCCCAGCATGTTGGAATAGAACAAAGTGGTCTGGCTGGAGTCGTAGCGCGACAGCATCCGGGTGGTGATGCTGTAGAAGGCGTAGCAGACCGCGCTCGCCCCCGACAGCAACGCCGCCCATTGCAGGCCTCCCAACCCGGGGCGGATCACCACCAGCACGCCGACCATGCCCACGCCGATCGCGATCCAGCGCCGCCAGCCGACCCATTCGCCGAGCATGGGGCCGGCCAGGATCGCCACCATGAACGGCGTCGAGAACAGGATCGCCAGCGCCTCGTCGAGCTGGAGGTAACGGAACGCCATGAAGTTGAAGAAGGTCGAGCCGAGCAGCAACGCGGAGCGGCCGACCTGCAGCATCGGCTTCGCGGTCTGCAGGAGCCCCGGCCGGACGATCGGATTGGACACCAGCAGCGTCAGCAGAAAAGCCGAGGCATAGCGCACGCCGACCACCTGCAGCACGTCCATGCGCGTGCCGAGATACTTGCCCATGGCGTCGAGGCAGGCGAAATCCGCGACCGCGCCGCACATCAGGCCGATCCCGATCAGCCGCTGGCGGCGCAGATCGTTTGCCGGGTCGGTCAATAGGTCGCCCGCCCGCCGGAAATGTCGAACGTGGCGCCGGTCGAGAACGAGCATTCCGCCGAGGCGCAGAACGCCGCCATCGACGCGATCTCGTCGACCTCGACGAAGCGATTTCGCGGGATCTTCGACAGCATGTAGTCGATGTGCTGCTGCGTCATCTGGTCGAAGATCGCGGTCCTGGCGGCGGCGGGCGTGATGCAGTTCACCGCGATGTCATAACTTGCAAGTTCCTTGCCGAGCGATTTGGTCAGCGCGATGACACCGGCCTTGGACGCCGAATAGGCCGCCGCGTTCGGATTGCCCTCCTTGCCGGCAACCGAGGCGATGTTGACGATGCGGCCGTAGTTCTGCGCGATCATCAGCGGCACGATCGCGCGGCAACACAGAAACGGTCCATCCAGATTGACGCGCATCACCTGCGACCAGGCTTCGGGCGGATATTCGGCCACCGGCGCATTGGGGCCGGAAATGCCGGCATTGTTGACCAGGATGTCGATGCGGCCGAGCGCCTCGATGGTCGCGTCGCGGGCGCGCTCGATATCGGCGAGCGCCGTGACGTCGACCGGCAGCGCTTCGAGGCGGCGATTGCGGCGAAGCTCATCGGCGGTCTTCGAGGCGGCGGCCGCGTCGCGGTCCCAGATCGCGACCGCGGCGCCCGAATCGAGCAGACGCGCCGCGATGGCGCGGCCGATGCCCTGCGCGCCGCCGGTCACCACCGCGGTCCTGCCTGCGAGATCGATCTGATTAGCCATCGCGATGAAAGTTACCGGAGGAACGCGGCGCTGGCGAGCAGCCAGCCTTTTGCTCGTCATAACTCCTTGGTATAGTGTGTGGCGTGGGGCCTGCGACGGTCGCCCCATCCTTTCAAGGCATTGCGCCCAAGCACCGTCTCCTTCGTTCGCGGAGGGGACCGATGTTGCTTTGAGGGCCAGCACCCCCAATCGATCGACAAATCCGGGGATCAGCCGCCTCCCCGTCAGATGACCTCCATCCAAGCGCCGCGCCCATCGTTTTCGGGAAGCAACAGCTATGGATGCCTTGAACTTGATCCTTTTCCTCACTGCAGCATTTCTCGGCGGGCTGACCTCCGGCCTGTCCGGCTTCGCCATGGGCCTCGTGGTCTCCGGCGTCTGGCTGCACATCATCGCGCCGGACCAGAACGCGCTGCTGATCGTGCTGTGCGGCCTCGTCACCCAGAGCTCCGGCATCTGGAAGGTCCGGCGTGACATCAACTGGCGGACGGCCGCGCCGTTCATCATCGGCAGCGCGATCGGGGTCCCGGGCGGTACGGCTCTGCTGGCCACGGTCGATGCCAGCGTTATCCGTTACAGCATCGGTGCTCTGCTGGTGGTCTTCAGCCTTTACAGCCTGTTCCGGCCCGCGCTGCAGCCGGTCCCGGGCAACGTCCCGATCGAGCTCGGGGTTGGCGTCGCCAACGGCGTGATCGGCGGATTGACCGGGCTCGGCGGCATCGCGGTGACGATCTGGTCGCAGTTGCGCGGCGGCTCCAAGGACGCGCAGCGCGCGGTGTTCCAGCCGGTGCTGTTTGCGACCTTTGCGATCACCGCCATCGCCCTGGCGATAGCCCAGAGATTCACGGTCGAAACGTTCAAGCTTTATGCGTTCGCGCTGCCGGCGCTCGTTGTCGGCATCTGGGCCGGGCTCAAGCTCTACGGCAGGCTCAACGACGCGATGTTCCGCAAGGTCATCCTGTGCCTGCTGCTGGTGTCGGGTTTGTCGTTGATCGTGCCGATGCTTTGAACTAGCATTCCAAACGTGGGGCCTGCGGCGGTCGCCCCATCTCTTCAAGGCTCGCGCCCAAGCACCGTCTCCTCTGTTTGCGGAGGGGACTATGGATTCTGTGGTGCAGGCTTCGACTTTACAGTCCGGGGACTTCTTCATCTCTCCAAGCGAGCTCTGGGCGCTGATCGGCACCGATCGCGCGCCGCAGATCGTCGATACGCGACGGCGCGAGGTCTACGACTCGGCGCCCGGAGTTTTGCCGGGCGCGGTCTGGCGCGACATCAAGGACATCGCGCTGTGGTCAGCCGAGCTCGATCCCGACCGCCCGGCGGTGTTTGCCTGCCGCTTCGCGCATCAAATGAGCCAGATCCCGGCGGCGCATCTGCGCGGCGAGGGCTATAACGCCCGCGTGCTGGCGGGCGGCTACACCGGCTGGGCCGAAGCCGGCCTGCCGCTGGTCAACAAGGCGGCGCTCGATCGCTTCGCGCCGAAGCGGCCGAGCCTCTGGGTGACACGGCGGCGGCCGAAGATCGACCGCGTCGCCTGCCCCTGGCTGATCCGCCGCCTGATCGATCCGCAGGCGCGCATTCTCTATGTCGATCCCGACCGGGTGCTGGAGGCCGCGCAGGAAATCGGCGCCATCCCGTTCGATATCGAAGGCATCGAGCTGTCCCACGAAGGTGAGCGCTGCTCGTTCGACACCATGCTCAAGCTGTTCGGCCTCGAGCGCGAGCCGACGCTGGCGCGGCTCGCGCTGATCGTGCGCGGCGCCGACACCGCGCGGCCCGACCTCGCGCCCGAGGCCGCGGGGCTCCACGCCATCTCGCTCGGGCTCTCGGCCCTTGCGGGCGACGACGATCATGGGATGATCCGGGAGGCGTTCAAGATCTACGACGGGCTGTTCGCCTACCTGCGCTTTGCCGCGCAGGAGCGTCACAACTGGCCCGCCAAGGCGGCGTGACAGGGGCAGCGTGATCGATGATGACGACTGTGGACCAAGTCACTCCGGCGCAGACCGCCACGCCGACCTTCAACGAGGCCTTCAAGGTCTGGTTCAAGATCGGCTGGCTGTCGTTCGGCGGACCGGCCGGACAGATCGCCACGATGCACCGCATCCTGGTCGACGAGAAGAAGTGGATCGACGAGCCGCGTTTCCTGCATGCGCTGAGCTTCAGCATGCTGACGCCGGGGCCTGAGGCGCAGAAGCTCGCGACCTATATCGGCTGGCTGCTGCATGGCGCGCGTGGCGGCCTGGCCGCGGGCATTCTGTTCGTGGTGCCCGGCGCGCTGGTGATGCTGGGCCTGAGCATGCTTTATGCGTTCGGCCGCGGCGTTTCGGCGGTCGACGGCGCCTTGTTCGGCATCAAGGCCGCGGTGCTGGTCATCGTCGTCGAGGCGCTGATCCGCATCGGCAAGCGCGCCCTGAAAACATCGATGCTGCACGCGATGGCGGCGGCGGCCTTCGTCGGCATCTTCTTCTTCGCCCTGCCGTTCCCGGTCATCGTCATCGCCGCGGCCTTGATCGGCGTCCTGGTCGCGCGCTCGTCACCGGCGCTGCTTGGCCTGAAGGACGATGTCGGCGCGCTGGCGCCGCCCGTCCCCAACCGCTGGCGGCAAGCCGGCATCGCAACGGTCATCGGTCTCGTCGCCTGGTGGGTGCCGGTTGGGCTGGCGGCCGTCATGCTCGGTTCCAGCCACACGCTGGTCGATATCGGTCTGTTTTTCTCGAAGCTTGCGACGGTCAGCTTCGGCGGCGCCTACGCGCTGCTCGCCTACATGGCGCAGCAGGCGGTCGAGACCTACCACTGGATGAGCGCGCCGGAGATGGTGGATGGGCTGGGCCTTGCCGAAACCACGCCGGGGCCGCTCATTCTCGTGACGCAGTTCGTGGGCTTCCTCGCGGGTTTCCGCGACGCGGCGCCATTTACGAAGGTCACGGCCGGCGTTCTCGGCGCGGCGATGACAACCTGGGTCACCTTCACGCCGTCGATGCTCTGGGTTTTCATGGGCGCGCCCTTCGTGGAGCAGTTGCGCGCCAACAAGCGGCTGTCCGGCGCGCTCGCGGCGATCACCGCCGCCGTGGTCGGCGTGATCCTCAACCTCACGGTCTGGTTCGCGCTCCATGTCCTGTTCGGCTCGGTGACCGAGCAGCACACCGGCATCCTGCGCTGGTACGCCTTCAATCCGCTGGCCATCGATCTGAAGACGCTGGCGCTGGCCTTGATCGCGGGCCTGCTGGCATTCCGGTTCCACCGCAGTCTGATCGAGGTGGTCGGGATTATGGCAGCCCTCGGAATTGTCGTGCGTTTTCTGTTCGGCGCCTAGAAGTGCGGCGCAGCATTACGAAAACTTAATCGGCCACGCGGCCCGACGAGTGCTCCGGCGGATTGCCGCTCGCTGCGGCCTCATGTCATTGGTGTGACTGGGTAAGTGACAACACCAGGGAGGCGACCATGTGGGTCCTTCTGATCTACGTAGTCCTGATGATCGTCGGCGACATTCTCGACTATTTCATTGGCTCGGCGGCGGCCAGCATGTGGGGCGACGCGATCAGCCTGCCGATCTTTCTCGCCTGCTACTTCGCGACGCTCGCGATCGCCTGGGTGATCGCGGTGCAGATCGCGGAAAGAATGAAGCTGACGAGCTGATTTCTCGGCCTTAAGTCTCTCGCGTGATGGCACTTTCGTGCCAGCGGCGCAGCGCGAGTTGATTCAAGATCGACAGCAGCACGAAGATCGCGATTCCCGCGATCGATAGCAGCAGCAGTGCCGCGAACATCCGCGGAATGTTGAGGCGATAGCCCGACTCCGCGATGCGGAAGGCGAGGCCGGAGCCAGCTCCGGCCGAGCCTGCTGCGATCTCCGCCACCACCGCACCGATCAATGACAGGCCGCCGGCGATGCGGATGCCTGTAAGCATTTGCGGCAGTGCGGCCGGCAATTTCAGCTCCCACAGCACCTGCCAGCGCGACGCGCCGTACATGCGAAACAGATCGGCGAGGTTGTGGTCGACCGAGTTGAGACCGAGCGTGGTGTTGGCGAGTACCGGAAAGAACGCGACGATCCAGGCGCAGGCCAGCACCGCGGCCTGCTGCGGCAGATAGATCAGCAGCAGCGGCGCAATCGCCACCACCGGCGTGACCTGCAGGATCACGGCGTAGGGATACAGCGAATGCTCGATCAGCCGCGACTGGTTGAACAGGATCGCGAGCCCGATGCCGCCGGCCACCGCGAGCACCAGTCCTTCGACCGTGGTGAGAAGCGTCGCCAGCAGCGACGACCACAGGATGCTCCAGTCGGAAACCAGCGTGGACAGCACCAGGCCCGGCCCCGGCAGGATGTAGGGCTGGATGCCGTTGATCCGGACCACGAGGTCCCACACCAGCACGCCGAGGACGAGCAGAGCGGCCGGCGCGAGGATGCTGAGCGCGCGCTCGTTCATGCCGCGGCTCCCGTACGGGACTGGATCGCCTTGGCGAGCGCATCGGACGCCACCCGGCAGTAGCCGGCATATTCGGCCGAGGTGCGGAACTGCGGGTCGCGGCCGGGCGCGTCGATCGTGAGCTCGGCCGACACCCGGCCGGGCCGGCCGGTCATCATCACGATGCGGCTCGACAAGTATACGGACTCGAACACCGAGTGCGTGACGAACACCACGGTCATGCGCAACTCGCGCCACAGCGCGATCAGGTCGTCGTTGAGCTTGAAGCGGGTGATTTCGTCCAGCGCCGCAAACGGCTCGTCCATCAAAAGGATGCGCGGCGCGGTGACGAGCGCGCGCGCGATCGACACCCGCATCCGCATGCCGCCCGACAGCTCCCGCGGATAGGCATCGGCGAAATCCGAAAGCCCGATGCGGCCGAGCGTCTCTATGACCCGCGCTTCGACAGCATCGCGGCTCGCACCGGAAAGCTTCAGCGGCAGGAACACGTTGTTGAACACCGTGGCCCAGGGCATCAGCGTCGGCTCCTGGAACACGAAGCCCAGGCCTTTGCGCGCCTCGGGGCTGCTCCAGCTCACGGTGCCGCGCGTCGGTTCGCCCAGGCCTGCGACGATGCGCAGCGCCGTCGACTTGCCGCAGCCGGAGGGACCCAGCAGCGACAGGAACTCGCCGTCGCGGATGTCCAGATCGAGCCCGTCGAGCGCGAGCGTGCCGGTGCCGAACGCCTTGCCGACGCCGCGAAGCGTGACGACCGGCGCGGCGTGCGTTGGCGCCATCGCTACTTCCGCAGGCCGATTTCGGAATAGAACGCGACCCAGCGCTTCACCTCCGCGGCGTGGTGCGCCGTGAAGGCCTCGACGCCCTGCCCGGTCGGCTCGAAGCCGATGGCGCGGAGCTTCTTCTGGATCTCCGGGTCCTTCACCACCTCGACGATGGCCTTGCCGAGCGTCTGGCGAATGTCTTCCGGCAACCCCGGCGGGCCGTAGATGCCGAGCCAGCCGGTGACGACCACGCCTGGCACGCCGGCCTCCTCGAAGGTCGGCACGTTCGGAAGTCCGGCCTGGCGGTAGGGGCTCGTCACCGCGAAGCCCTTGATGGTGCCGGCCGTGACCTGCTCGTTGACCACCGGCGACACCTCGATGATGAGCTGGATGTGGCCCGCGATCAGATCGTTCAGCGCCAGCGGTCCGCCCTTATAGGGGGCGTGAACCATCTTCACGCCGGTCTTCTGCATGAAAAGCTGCGTCGCCAGATTCGCCAGCGAGCCCTCGCCGGTCGAGCCGTACGTGAGCTCGCCCGGCCGCGCCTTGGCATAGGCGATGAACTCCTGCACCGAATTCACCGGCAGGCCTTTGTGGACCACCATGGTGGTGGCGTATTCGGCGGTGCCGGCGATCGGCACCACGTCCTTCATCGGATCGAACGGCGCCTTTGAGTCCATCGCGTAGTTCAGCACCAGCGACCCGACATTGCCGACCATCAGCGTATAGCCGTCGGCATCGGCCTTCAGCAGCTCCTTGAGGCCAACGATGCCGTTGGCGCCGGGCTTGTTCTCCGACACCACCGGCTGCTTCAGCTTGTCGCGCAGGCCCTCGGCGACGATGCGCCCGGAGAGATCGGTGATGCCCGCGGGCGGAAACGGAATCAGCAGCCGGATCGGCCGCGACGGATAAGGGTCGGCGGCGTATGCGGTGGCCGCAAAGGCTATACTCAAAATGAAGCTTAGAAGTTTTCGCATCACCAGTTGTCCTGCACTCCGCCGTCATGGCCGGGCTTGTCCCGGCCATCTCGCTTAGGTGAGCAGACTGCCTCCCTGATCGAGATCACCGGGTCACGCCGCTACGCGGCGGCCCGGTGATGACAGTGTGCTGTTTGGCCCGATGCTACTTAGGACGCAGGTCAACGCCAACGCCCTTGTTCACGAACTGAAGCGTGTAGGCCTTCTTGTAGTCGACATTGGCCTTGACCACGCCGGCCCCGACGATCTGGTCGAAGAAGCTCTTCATCCGCGCGTCCGTCATGGCGCCGATGCCGAGTTGCAACGAGTCGCCGGAATCGACGATGCCGTATTCCTTGATCTTGGCGATCGAATAGGCGAGCAGCTCGTCGCTCATCTCCGGATTGTCGCGCTTGATGCGGGCGTTGGCGGCGCTGTTGTCGCCGTAGATGTAGTGATACCAGCCCGTGATCGAGGCGTTGACGAAGCGCTGCACCACGTCGGGCTTCTTGTCGATCAGGTCGCGCCGCGTCTCGATCAGGGTCGAGTAGCTGCCGAAGCCCTGGTCGGCGAGCAGGAAGATCACGGGCTTGAAGCCGCCCTGCTTCTCGACCGCGAAGGGCTCGGACGTCACATAGCCCTGCATAGCGCTCTTCTTGTCGGCGAGGAACGGCTGCGGATTGAAGGTGTAGGGCTTCACCTTCCTCTCATCGAAGCCGTACTGCCGCTTCATCCATTGGAAATAGGACGCCATCCCCTCGCTGGAGACGAACAGGGTCAGCTTCTTCAGGTCCTCGAACTTCTCGATGCCTTGATTGGGATGGGCAAGGAGAACCTGCGGGTCCTTCTGGAAGATCGAGGCGACCACCGCCGTGGGCACGTTCTGGGCCGCGGCGTCGAAGGCCTGGATCGAATTGGCGCTCATGTAGAAGTCGATCTTGCCGGCGAGCAGTTGCAGCCGGTGATTGACGTTCGGGCCCCCGGGCAAAATCGTGACGTCGAGGCCGGCCTTGCGGTAGGTGCCGTCGGCCAGCGCCTGGTAGAAGCCGCCGTGCTCGGCCTCGGCCACCCAGTTGGTCGCAAACGTCACCTTGTCGAGCTGCTGCGCCTTCGCGGCGGCCGGCGCCAGCGCCAGCAGCAGAACCAGGGCCCGCGAAAGAGCTGGCAGCATCGGCCGATCTCCTGAAATCCGCTTCGAATCCAACGAACCATACGAAAGGCGTCCCGCCTTGGCGAGGACGTCGGCCCGACGGCCGGTCTCACGCAAAACGCGGGGTCAAAAATCTTCGAACAGCTTTGAACCTTTCCTTAACGGGCCGCTACCAATGGGCACATGGCGGTTGTCACCATCACCGCCGACCCTAAACGATCGGCGTACCCCCCGTCCCCCACGCGCCGGTTCGTTCGGCCCGCCCGGCCTCGTCCCCCTCCGGGCGGGCCACCCCCTTTTCTCGGGTGTCCCGGCTTCCTGACTTCGGTGCTTGACCTGGGTGCTTGACTCGGCGCTCCGCAAACCGGAGCAATGCCGCTTCCAGCAAGAAGCACAGTTCTGGGGAACGAAATGACAAAGGGCCTGCGGTCGCGTCTCGCGCAATACGGTGACGAGGAGTTCGCGCTGTTCCTGCGGCGGGGATTTCTGAAGGGCGCGGGCTTCACCGACGACGCGCTCGACCGACCGATCGTCGGCATCCTGTCGACCGCCTCGGACTTCAACCCCTGCCACAAGACCGCGCCGCAAGTCGCCGAAGCGATCTCGCGCGGCGTGCGCATGGCCGGCGCGCTTCCGTTCGTGTTCCCGACCGTGTCGCTGCACGAGGCGTTCTCGTACCCGACCTCGATGCTGCTGCGTAACCTGATGGCGATGGACGTCGAGGAGATGATCAAGGCGTTGCCGCTCGACGCGGTGGTGCTGATCGGCGGCTGCGACAAGACCATCCCGGCCGAACTGATGGGCGCGATCTCGGCCAACATGCCGGCGATCGTGGTCAATGTCGGCTCGATGCTCGCCGGCAAGCACGAGGGCGCCCGCCTCGGCGCCTGCACGGATTGCCGGAGACTATGGGCGGCCTATCGGGCCGGCACGCTCGACGGCCCCGACCTCAACCGCGCCCACGACCAGCTGATGCCAACGTCCGGCACCTGCATGGTGATGGGCACGGCCTCCACCATGGCCTGCATGGCCGAGACGCTGGGCTTCATGCTGCCGGGCACCGCCACCGCACCGGCGGTGTCGTCGGACCGCTGGCGCTTTGCGGAGGCGACCGGCAAGCGCGCCGCCGAAATGGCGGTCGCCGGCGGACCGTTGCCGCGTGACATCCTGACCAAGTCGGCGCTGCGCAACGCCTCGGTGGTGCTGCAGGCGATTTCCGGCTCGACCAACGCCATCGTGCACCTCGCCGCGATCGCCGGCCGCGCCGGTATCCAATATGACCTGCAGGAGCTCGATCAGGTCGGCCGCGAGGTGCCGGTGCTGCTCGATCTGAAGCCCGCCGGAAATAACTTCATGGAGGACTTCCATGCCGGCGGCAGCCTGCCGGCGCTGTGGCGGCGCCTCAAAGATCATCTCGATCTGTCGGCGAAGCTCGTCAACGGCGAGACCATCGGCGACGTGATCGCGCGCTGGCCGGCCTACGTCGACGACAAGATCATCCGGCCGCTCGACAATCCGCTGGTCAAGAACGAGGCGATCGCGATCCTCAGCGGCAACCTCGCGCCGCAAGGCGCGGCGATCAAGCTTGCGGCGGCAACGCCGGAGCTGTTCCAGCATCAGGGTCCGGCGCTGGTGTTCGATTCACTCGAAGACCTCGAAAAGCGCATCGACGACCCGAACCTCAACGTCACGCCGCAGACCGTCATGGTTCTTCGCAATGCCGGGCCGGTCGGCGCGCCGGGCATGCCCGAAGCGGGCGCGCTGCCGATCCCGAAGAAGCTCGGCTCGAAGGGGCTGAAGGACATGGTGCGGCTGTCCGATGCGCGCATGAGCGGCACAGCGTTCGGCACCGTGATCCTGCACGTGTCGCCCGAGGCCGCGGCCGGCGGGCCGCTGGCGCTGGTGCGCGACGGCGACATCATCGAGCTCGACACCAAGGGGCGGAAGCTGACCTTGAAGGTCGACGACGCGGAGCTCGCCAAGCGCAAGACGCAGTGGAAGCCGCCGGCCAAGCCGGACCGCGGCTATCACCGGCTCTGGGTCGACACAGTGACCCAGGCCGAGCAGGGTTGCGACTTCAACTTCCTGCTTGGAAAATAGCGGCCGATCGGAAGCATCCGCGAGCCTTTAGACCTTGCCGCGATATCGCTCGAGGTAGGCGGCCCGTCGTTTGCGCAGGTCGTCGACCAGTTTCGCGCCTTCCCGGGCATAGGTCGCTTCTTCGCCCGCGGAGGGCCCCACTCGCGCCTCCGAATAGCTGGGCCGCGCTTTGATCGCGGCCCACCACTTGCTCGAACGCGGCCGCTCGTCGAGCCAAACCGGCAGCATGCTGAGTCCATCCAGCCGCGCGATGAACGGAGCCAGGTTGACCTCAGCCAGCGTAAAGGCGTCGCCCATCAGCCACGGGCGGCCATCGCTCAGCGCCCTTTCGACGGTCCCGAAGGTGCGCTCCCAGGACGCGATCGCACGCGCGGCATAAGGAGAGTCCACGCCCTCGAACACACAAGACTGCTGCCGCTGCGTGCGCTCGAGCTCGGTCTGCCCGGCCCAATAGGCGTTGCGGTCGGCCTCGCTCATCGCCATCAGCTTGTGGCGAAACACCGCCGTGAAGCTCAACGACGCGATGCCCTGATAGCCGGCCTCATCGGCATCCTTGATGTATTCCTGCATCTGCGCCCGCGCGATGCGGCCCGCCGGCTTGAGCGCGTGTTCGGATTTCAGATCGTCGATGTAGTCGGCGATCACCGACGATTCGCGGATCACCTGGCCGTCATGCACCAGCGTCGGCACCTGGGCGCGCGGATTGAGCTTGAGATAGGCCGGTGTGAACTGCTCACGTTTGAACAGGTCGATATGATGCGGCACCCAATCGCGGATCTGCTTCTCGGCAAGCGCCAATAGCGCACGTTCGGCGCAGATCGAATTCTCGTAGTAATAGAGTTCCAGCACGGTACTTCCCTTTAACGTCCCAGTTCCTTCCGCACGATCTTCGCGCCCTCGACCATCGCGCATATTTTGCCGAAAGCCACCTCGCGCGGCAGATACTTCAGGCCGCAGTCCGGCGCGACGACGATCCGCTCCGCCGGCACGTGAGGGAGCGCGCGGCGGATGCGCCCCGCCACCGTCTCCGGCGTCTCGACCGTCATGTCGGACAGATCGAGCACGCCGAGGATGATGGTCTTGCCGGGCAGCTTCTCCAGCACCGCGCAGTCGAGGCCCGATTGCGCGGTCTCGACCGACACCTGCTGCACCGGCGAATTCGCGAACTCCGGCAGGAACGAATAGCCCTCCGGCCGGACGTGGATGATGGCCGCATAGCCGAAGCACACGTGTACCGCCGTCGTGCCCTTCACGCCGTCGAGCGCGGCGTTGAGCGCCTTCTGACCGTATTTCCGCGCCTTGTCCGGACGCGCCTGCATGTAGGGCTCGTCGATCTGCACGATGTCGGCGCCGACCGCGAACAGGTCCTTGATCTCCGCATTGACGGCCGCCGCATAATCCAGCGCCATCTCCTCCTCGTCCTTGTAGAAGTCGTTCTGCGCCTGCTGCGACATCGTGAACGGGCCCGGCACCGTGATCTTGATGGTGCGGCTGGTGTTGGCGCGCAGGAACTTGACGTCGTCGACCTCGACCGGATGTTTCCGCCGCACCTTGCCGGCGACCCGCGGCACCGGATTGGGATGGCCGGAGCGATCGAGCGCGGTGCCAGGATTGTCGATGTCGACGCCCTCGAGCGCGGTCGCGAAGCGGTTGGAATAGCTTTCGCGCCGCATCTCGCCGTCGGTGATGATGTCGAGCCCGGCGCGCTCCTGGTCGCGGATGGCCAGCAGGGTCGCGTCGTCCTGCGCCTGCGCGAGATATTCCGGTGGCACGCGCCACAGCTCCTTGGCGCGCACGCGCGGCGGAAAGCGCTCCGCGAGCTTCCTCCGGTCGATCAGCCACTCCGGCTGGGCGTAGGAACCGACCAGCGACGTCGGCAACAGCGGCAGGGGCATTGCAGTCCTCCCACTATTCTTTTGTGCCGCGCGTCAGCGCGGCGCGCTCATTGGAGACTCATCGCCAGCACCCGCGCAACATGAATCGCCTCGCGGCCGGTGCCGTCGTGGATCTGATGGCGGCAGGAGGTGCCGTCGGCGACGATCAGCGTGCTCGCGTCGGCCTTGCGCACGGCAGGCAGCAGCGACAGCTCGCCCATCGCCAGCGACACGTCGATGGTGTCGGCGTGATAGCCGAAGCTGCCGGCCATGCCGCAACAGCTCGACTCGATCGGCTCGACCTTGAGGTCGGGCACGAGCTTCAGCACGGTTTCAACGGGGCTGAACGCGTCGAACGCCTTCTGATGGCAGTGGCCGTGCACCACGGCGCGGTCGGCGATCTTCTTGAGCGGCAGTTTCAGGCGGCCGGCCGCGGCTTCGCGCGCCAGGAATTCCTCGAACGTGAAGGCGTTGTCGGACAGACGGTTTGCCGCGTCGCCCTTCAGCATCCCGGGAACCTCGTCGCGGAAGCTGAGCAGGCAGCTTGGCTCCAGACCGACGATGGGCACGCCGCGATCAGTGAACGGCTGCAATGCCGCAAGCGTCCGCTCGGCTTCGCGGCGCGCTTCGTCGACCTTGCCGATGGACAGGAAGGTGCGGCCGCAGCACAGCGGGCGGGATGAATTGTCGGCGGGCTTCGCCACGTGCACGCGGTAGCCGCCGGCTTTCAACACGGCGAGCGCGGCGTCGAGATTCTCGCGTTCGAAGTAACGATTGAATGTGTCGGCAAACAGAACAACCTCGCCACTTGCTCCGCCGTCATGCCCGGCCTTGTGCCGGGCATCCACGTCTTGCTTTAGGAAAGGCGTGGATGGCCGGGACAAGCCCGGCCATGACGTGGATGGATCAGCGAAAATATCTGAGCGCCAGCGGGGGAGAGAACGCCGCGCGCTGAAGCTGGCAAGAGCTTCCGACAATTTCGCAGCCCCCGGCACAGCATCGCGCAAGTTCAACAGCCACGAAAGCTTCGCCGCATAGGGCGCATAGCGCGGCAAATAACCCACCAGCCGCTCGTGCAGCGACAGCCCGTGCTTCTCCGCCCGCGCCGCCTGCACCTCGATCTTCATCCGCGCCATGTCGACGCCGGTCGGACATTCCCTCCGGCAGCCCTTGCACGACACGCAGAGCTTCAGCGTCTCGGCCATGTCGTCGGAGAGGAGCGCATCCGGCCCGAGCTGGCCGGTGATGGCGAGCCGCAGCGAGTTGGCGCGACCGCGCGTCACGTCGCGCTCGTTGCGCGTCACGCGATAGCTCGGGCACATCACACCGCCCGCAAGCGAACGGCAGGCGCCGTTGTTGTTGCACATCTCGATGGCGCCCTGGAATCCGCCGCCCTGCCCCGGATAGGCCGACCAGTCGAGCTGCGTGGTCATCTGCATCGCCGCGTAGTCCGGCCCGTAGCGGAAGTTGGTGCGGTCGTCGAACTTCGGCGCATGCACGATCTTGCCCGGATTGAGAAGCCCGTCCGGATCGAAGCGGTCTTTGACCTCTTCGAACGCGTGCACCAGCCGCTTGCCGAACATGAACTCGTGGAATTCGGAGCGCACGATGCCGTCGCCGTGTTCGCCGGAATGCGAGCCCTTGTATTCGCGCACGAAGCTGAAGGCCTGCTCGGCGATGGCGCGCATCGCCTTGACGTCCTTCTCGAGCCGCAGATTGAGGATCGGCCGCACATGCAGGCAGCCGACCGAGGCATGCGCGTACCAGGTGCCGCTGGTGCCGTTGCGCTCGAACACCTCGGTGAGCCGCGCCGTGTAGTCGGCAAGATGCTCCAACGGCACCGCGCAGTCCTCGACGAAGGAGATTGGTTTGCCCGCGTCCTTCATCGACATCATGATGTTGAGGCCCGCGGTGCGCAGCTCGGTGATCGCGGCCTGCAGCTTTGGATCGTGGATGTCGACCACGCCGCCCCACTTGGCGCCGCTGTTGCGCCAGTCGAAGCCGAGATCGCCCATCAGTTCGTGCAGGCGCTGCAGGCGCCGCGCGTTCTCGTCGGGCTCCTCGGCGAACTCGACCAGGAGCAATGCCGCGGGCTTACCCTGGACAAAGGCTTCCAACGTCGGCCGGAACATCGCGATGTCGCGGGCGAGCGCGATCATCGTCGCGTCGACGAGCTCGACCGCGATCGGCGCGAGCTTGACGATGTGCTGCGCCGCCGCCATCGCCTCGTGGAAGCTGCCGAAGTGACACGCGCCGACTGCGCGCTTGCCGAGCACCGGCGACAGCTTGATCTCGATCGCGGTCGAGAACGCGAGCGTGCCCTCGGAGCCCACCAGAATATGCGCCAGGTTGACGTCGTTCCTCCCCGGCACCAGCGCATCGATGTTGTAGCCGCCGACTCTCCGCTGCACCTTCGGAAACCGCGCCGCGATCTCGTCGGCCTCGCGGGCGCCGAGCGCGAACAGGTCGCGCGCGAGCGGCTTCAGCGGCGAAGAGTCCGGCACGTCGGACAGGTCCGGCGCAACCGGACCGAAATGCGCCTTGCTGCCGTCGGCGAGCAGCGCATCGATCGACAGCACGTTCTCCCGCGTGTTGCCGTAGCGCAGCGAGCGGCCGCCGCAGGAGTTGTTCGCCGTCATGCCGCCGATGGTGGCGCGCGAGGCGGTCGAGACATCGACCGGGAACCACAGCCCGTGCGCCTTGAGCTGGCGGTTGAGATCGTCGAGCACGATGCCCGGCTGCACGCGGGCGCGGCGGCCGGCCACATCAAGGTCGAGAATCCTGTTGAGGTGCTTGGAGCAGTCGACGATCACCGAGTGGTTGACGGTCTGGCCGGCCTGCGACGAGCCGCCGCCGCGCGGCGTCACCGGCACCTTCTCTTCCCGGCAGATCTCTATCGCACGTTCGGCTTCTTCTATCGTGCGCGGCACAACCACGCCGAGCGGCATGACCTGATAATGCGAAGCATCGGTGGCATAGCGCCCACGAGCGAATCGGCCGAAATCGACCTCGCCCACCTCGGCCTTCAGGCGCCGTTCCAGCCCCGGCAGTAACCGTTCCGCCACCAATTCCTCCCATACACAGCGCCATAAAGCGCCGGGCACTGGCCTTAAAGGCCGCCCTCACCATATGTCATCCGATTTGCCCTTGACCACGCCGCTGCAATCGAGTTCAACGCCGCCAGCCGGGCTCCAAGCCCCCAAAAATCAGCCTCAACAGGAGCCTTCGATGGCCCAGAATTCCGCGCGCCAAGCCGGGCGTCATTTTCTCCAGATTCCAGGGCCGACCCCGGTGCCGGACCG
>CAKZHN010000521.1 GCA_936924235.1 uncultured Rhodoplanes sp.
ATCGTCACGACCTACGACCGCGCCGACGCGCTCGACGCGGTGCTGCGGTCGTTGTCGCGGCAGACCGACCGGAATTTCGAGGTGGTGATCGCGGACGACGGCTCGGGGCCCGAGACCGCGGCGCTGATCGGCCAGTGGAAACAGCGGCTCCGCGCGCCGCTGAAGCAGGTCTGGCACGAGCACCGCGATTTCCGCGCCGGCGAGATCCGCAACCGCGGCATCCGGGCGAGCGCTGGCAACTACTGCATTTTCCTCGACGGCGACTGCATCGCCCGGCCGGATTTCGTCGCGCGGCACCGGGCGCTCGCCGAGCCCGGCTGGTTCGTCACCGGCAACCGCGTGCTGCTCACCGAGCCGCTGACCGCGAAGGTGCTGGCCGAGAGCCTGGAGCCGGAGCACTGGAGCACGCGGGACTGGCTCGGCCAGCGCTTCTCGGGCGGGCTCAACCGGTTGGCGCCGGTGCTGAACCTGCCGCTCGGGCCGCTGCGGAAGGTGAACGCCCGCGGGTGGGAGGGCGCGCGGTCCTGCAACCTCGCGATCTGGCGCGCCGATCTCGACCGCGTCGACGGCTTCGACGCGATCTTCAGCGGCTGGGGCAAGGAGGATTCCGATCTGGTGATCCGGCTCATCAATGCCGGCATCCGGCGCAAGGACGGCCGTTATGCGACCGGCGTGCTGCATCTGGCGCATCCGCCGGCCGACCGCGCGCGGCTGCCGGAGAACGAGCGGCTGCTCGCGCAGGTGATCGAGAGCAAACGCGTGCGCGCCGAGCGCGGCATGTCGCTGCTCGACGACGGCGACGGCCGCTAAAGGCGCGCTTTGGACTCGATGCTTGTCCTAAACCTTCGGATAGTTGTTTGGCTATCGGGCGGTGCTCATAGTTTGCGCATATGCCGGGAAATCCAGACACCGCGCGCAGCGCTGTGCCGCGTCAGCGACGCATGGAGATTTATGCGTTTCTGATCGTGACCGCTGTGTTGATGCCTGCGCTTGCCGTCGCGACGGTGGGAACGTGGGGACTCACCGTATGGATTTTCCAGACTATTAATGGTCCGCCCGGACCGCCGTCGAAATGAGGCGCATCATGGCGAGAGCATTCGACGCGCCTGCGGTGGATCGCCGCAAATTCATGAATGGCCGTTGGGGCGCGGGCGGAGCCGTTGCGGAAATCGCCAGCATCCTGGTCCAGGCGCGTCCGGACCGGCTCGATCGTGTCGCAGAGGCAATCGAGGCGCTGCCTGGCACGCAAATTTACGTGCGCGACCCCAAGGGCAAGCTCGTCGTGGTCATCGAAGCATCCGATGTCGGCACGATCGGCACGACGCTCAACACCATCTCGCTGCTGCCGAATGTGCTGACCGCGGCGTTGGTGTTCCACGGTACGGATGAGGGCTGAAATCGGGAGCGACCATAAACCAGCCGGCCATTGAGGAGTTGACCATATGGGTCAGAATCGATTGGACCGCCGTGAATTCCTGAAAATGGAAGCTGCCGCGATGGCTGCAGTGGCGGGAGGACTACCGGCGCCGGCGGCGGCGCAAAATCTCGTTACCGAACGCTCTCTCACCGAGTTGAAATGGGACAAGGCGCCATGCCGGTTCTGCGGTACGGGCTGCGGCGTGATGGTTGCGACCAAGGACGGCCGTGTCGTCGCCACTCATGGTGACAGCAAGGCGGAGGTCAATCGCGGGCTAAACTGCGTCAAGGGCTACTTCCTCTCCAAGGTGATGTACGGCCATGACCGCCTGACGCAGCCGCTGCTGCGCAAGAGCAACGGTCGTTACGACAAGAACGGCGCGTTCACGCCGGTGTCTTGGGACGAGGCGTTCGATGTGATGGCCGAGAAGTTCAAGGACGCGCTGAAGAAGCGCGGTCCGTCCGGCGTCGGCATGTTCGGCTCGGGGCAGTGGACGATCTGGGAAGGCTACGCCGCCAACAAGCTGTTCAAGGCGGGCTTCCGCTCCAACAACATCGATCCCAATGCGCGCCACTGCATGGCGTCGGCCGTCATGGGCTTCATGCGGACCTTCGGCATGGACGAGCCGATGGGGTGCTACGACGACTTCGAGGCGACGGACGCCTTCGTGCTGTGGGGCTCCAACATGGCGGAGATGCATCCGATCCTGTGGAGCCGGGTGACCGACCGTCGTTTGAGCGCGCCGCACGTGAAGGTCGCCGTGTTGTCGACCTTCGAGCATCGCTCGTTCGATCTCGCCGACATCCCGATGGTGTTCAAGCCGCAGACCGATCTGGCAATCCTCAACGCCATTGCCAATCACATCATCACGACGGGGCGGGTGAACAAGGACTTCGTCGGCAAGCACACCTTGTTCAAGCGCGGCCAGACCGACATCGGCTATGGGCTGCGCCCCGAGCATCCGCTGGAGGTGAAGGCCGCAGGACGCTCGAAGGCCGGCGACGCCGTCGATATCACGTTCGATGACTACGCCAAGTTCGTTTCGGAATACACGCTGGAAAAGGCGTCGGCATTGTCCGGCGTGCCGGTGAACCGGCTGCGCGAGATGGCCGAGCTCTATGCCGATCCGAAGACCAAGGTGGTCAGCTTCTGGACCATGGGCTTCAACCAGCACACCCGCGGCGTCTGGGCCAACAACCTCGTCTACAACATCCATCTGCTGACCGGAAAAATCGCCGAGCCGGGCAACAGCCCGTTCTCACTCACCGGCCAGCCGTCGGCTTGCGGCACCGCCCGCGAGGTCGGCACCTTCTCGCACCGGCTCCCTGCCGACATGCTGGTGGCGAACAAGCTCCATCGCGACAAGGCGGAGGAGATCTGGCAGGTGCCGGAAGGCACCATCTCGCCGACGCCGGGCTATCACGCGGTGTTGCAGAACCGCATGCTGCGCGACGGCAAGCTCAACGCCTACTGGGTGCAGGTCAACAACAACCTGCAGGCCGCCGCCAACGCCAACGAGGAAGGCTGGCCGGGCTATCGCAATCCCGAGAACTTCATCGTCGTCTCCGACGCCTATCCGACCGTGACGGCGCAAGCCGCGGACCTCGTGCTGCCCACCGCGATGTGGGTCGAGAAGGAAGGCGCCTACGGCAACGCCGAGCGCCGCACGCACTTCTGGCACCAACTCGTCAATGCGCCCGGCGACGCGAAATCCGATCTCTGGCAGCTCATGGAATTCTCCAAGCGCTTCAAGATCGAGGACGTCTGGCCGCCCGAGCTGATTGCCAAGAAGCCGGACGTGCGCGGCAAGACGCTGTTCGACGTGCTCTACAAGAACGGCTCGGTCGACAAGTTCCCGGTGTCGCAGATCGAGGCTGGCTACGAGAACCAGGAGTCCAAGGCATTCGGTTTCTACGTGCAGAAGGGACTGTTCGAGGAGTACGCCGAGTTCGGCCGCGGCCACGGCCACGACCTTGCGCCGTTCGACGCGTATCACGAGGCGCGCGGCCTGCGCTGGCCAGTGGTCAAGGGCAAGGAAACCCGCTGGCGCTATCGCGAGGGCTACGACCCTTACGTCAAGGAAGGAAAAGGTGTCGAGTTCTACGGCTTCGCCGACGGCAAGGCGCGCATCTTCGCCCTGCCCTACGAGCCGGCAGCCGAGAGCCCGGACAACGAATACCCGCACTGGCTGGTGACCGGCCGGGTGCTCGAGCACTGGCATTCCGGCTCGATGACCCGGCGCGTTCCCGAGTTGCAGCGCGCGTTTCCCGAAGCGCTGTGCTTCATGCATCCGGATGATGCCGCCGCCCTCAATCTGCGGCGCGGCGACGAGGTCAAGGTCCGTTCCCGCCGCGGCTTCATGCGCAGCCGGCTCGAGACCCGCGGCCGAAACAGGATGCCGCGCGGCGTCGTGTTCGTGCCGTGGTTCGACGAGAGCCAGCTCATCAACAAGGTGACGCTTGACGCCACCGATCCGATTTCGCTCCAGACCGACTTCAAGAAATGCGCCGTGCGCATCGAAAAAGCGTGAGGAGCGGCCCATGCGACACGAGCTCCGATTGCTGGCCGCGGCGCTTCTGGTGGCGGCCGCCTCGACCTGCGCGATGGCCGGGACCTTCTCGGCGCTGCGTGGCTCGACGCCGCTCGACCAGGAGGGCCAGCCCCCGGTGATGACACCGGAGATGAACACCTCCGAGCGCGAGGCGCGGAACTATCCCGAGCAGCCGCCGCTCATCCCGCACAGCACCGAGGGCTACGAGGTCAGCATCCGCGGCAACAAGTGCCTGTCCTGCCACGCCCGCTCGCGCATCCGCGAGTCGCAGGCGCCGATGATCAGCATCACGCACTTTGCCGATCGGGACGGGCAATTCCTCGCCTCGATCTCGCCGCGCCGTTATTTCTGCACCCAGTGTCATGTGCCACAGCACAACGTGAAGCCGCCGGTCGAAAACGACTTCGTCGATATCGACTCGCTGCTGACCCGCGCAAAACCGGGGCCGCGACGATGACGATGCCGGCCGATGCTCCGCGACCGCCGCTTTGGCGGCGGATCTGGGCCTTCGCTCTCGATATCTGGACCGTACTTCGCCGGCCGAGCTCGGTGTTCAGCCTCGGTGTGCTGGTGATGGCCGGGTTCATCGCCGGCATTGTGTTCTGGGGCGCATTCAACACGGCGCTGGAGCTCACCAACACTGAACCGTTCTGCACCTCCTGTCACGAGATGCGGTCCAACGTGTTCGAGGAATTGAAGACCACCATCCACTATAACAATCGCTCCGGGGTGCGCGCGCGCTGCCCGGACTGTCACGTGCCGCACGAGTGGACCCACAAGATCGCGCGCAAGATGCAGGCCTCGAAGGAGGTGTGGGGCAAGATTTTCGGCACCATCAACACCCGCGAAAAATTCGTCGACCATCGGCTCGAGCTCGCGATCCACGAATGGGCCCGCATGAAGGCCAACGATTCACTGGAATGCCGGAACTGCCACAGTGCGCAGTCGATGGACATCACCCGGCAGAGCCCTCGCGCGGTCGACGCGCATCAGCGCTTCCTCTTCACTGGACAAAAGACGTGCATCGACTGCCATAAGGGCATCGCCCACCAGTTGCCGGACATGCGCAACGTGTCGGGCTGGCAATAGCCGGTTCGTCGCCGCAGAACGTTTCGCGCCCTCCCACTATGTCCGCCGAATTCTCAAAGGCGAGAAACCCGCTGATTTGCCGGTTCAGGCTCCCACACGGTCTCAACTCGCCGTCAACCTCAAGACCGCCAAGGACCTCGGCTTGAGCGTGCCGCCGACGCTTCTCGCTCGCGCCGACGAGGTGATCGGGCCAGCGGCTTTTCGCCCCTTCCGGGCCGCCACTCCGAAACGCTACGATACGGCGTGCTGAGCCATTTCGGGGGCGGAATGAGGCGGCGACAGTTTCTTCGGGTTCTCGGTGGCGCAGCCGCCGCTTACCCTATTGTGGCGCATGGACAGCCGCGCGAGCGCATGCGGCGCATCGGCATCCTGTCGGTTGGCGACCTGGAGCCGCTGGGCCCGTTTCGCGACGCTCTCGGCGAGCTCGGCTACCTGGAGGGAAAGAATATCCAGATCGATGTCCAGTCCGGGCAGGGCGAGGACGAGCGGCTGCCTGCCTTGGCCTCCGGGCTGGTCCGGAGCGGTGTCGATGTGATCATCGCGGTGCAGACCCCCGCGGCGCATGCGGCAAAGAATGCGACACGCGACATTCCCATCGTAATCATGGCCGGCGATCCGATCGCGACCGGGTTGATCACGAGCCTCGCCCGGCCTGACGGCAATCTCACCGGCATGTCGGTCACGGCAGCCGAGGCCGTGGCCAAGAGTCTCGAGCTGATCCCCGAGATGATCCCGAATACGCGTCGTATCGGCGTGCTGGGCAACGCCGACGATCTGTTCATGAAGCCGTTCTTCGATCAGATCCGGCAAGGGGCTGCGGGTGTTCGCCTCGAAATTCACGAGATCATCATTCGCAACAACGACGAACTGGATGGTGCGTTCGAGGCGCTCGTCCGAGGTGGCGCGGGGGCGGTCGTCATCCAGGGCAGCCTGCCGGTCAAGCAGACCGTCGATCTTGCTCTCAAGCATCGGCTGCCGTCGCTTTCGACCCAGAAGTCCGCGGTGCAGGCCGGGCTTTTGATGTCCTACAGTGCGAGCGTCAGCGAGCGGGCGCGTGTGCTGGCGCGCTATGTCGATCAGATTTTCAAAGGTGCGAAGCCTGCCGATCTGCCGGTGCAGCAGCCGAGCAAATACGAGCTGGTGATCAACATGAAGACGGCCAAGGCCATCGGGCTGGCAGTGCCCTCGATGCTGCTGGCCCGCGCCGACGAGGTGATCGAATAGAGGCTCGGGCTGCGCTAGCATCCACACCCAGGTCAACAAAGGCCCCGTCTCGAAACGGTGGCCGTCCCAGGGAAGGAAGGGTGCCGTGGTGGATCGTCCTGAGCTGTTGCTCGTGGGAAGCGTCGGATTGGCCTCTGCCGAGGAGGTGTTCCGCACCGTCAGCGCAACCATCGGCGACCGGGTGAAGCGGATTCCGGACGGCGAGACCGGCCCGCGCAGTCTCTGGGTCTATTGGCCCCGCCGCGTGCTCGAACAGAACGACGCCTTCGAAATCGACCCGGAGGAGGGCGCACGCGGCACGCGGGCGACCTCCGAGGTCGAGGGCGTCCGCCGCTGGATCGGCAACGAGGCGGCCAAGAAGGGCGATCCGCCTCCGCCGCGCATGCGGGTGAAGGCCGGACTCGATCCGAGCCGGGTTCAACTCGGGCCGCTCGGCTACGCCGATGTCGCCCGCGAGTCCTATGCCGTGTTCCAAAGGCTGCGCTCGGAAGGCGCAGTGCCGCGCGGCGTGCGCTTCCAGGTCTCTCTGCCGACCACTGCGGCCTTCCTCAACGCGCATGTGGTGTACGCGCAGCACGCGGCGTTCGAGCCGGTCTACCGGGCGCGGCTGCTGGCGGAGGTCGAGCAGATGGCCAGCACCATCGATCCGGCGGACCTTGCGGTGCAGTGGGACGTCTCCACCGAGATGGCGCAGTGGGAGGGCGTCCGGCACGCCTACTTCGACAACGTCCAGCAGGGTGTCGTCGATCGCGTCGCGCTTCACTGCCAGGCGGTGCCGCGCGGCGTCGAGCTCGGCATCCATCTTTGCTACGGCGATTACGGCCACCGCCATTGGAAGGAGCCGGACAGCACCGCCAACATGGTCGCTGTCACCAACAAGGTCTCCGGGAAGGTCGGCCGGCCGATCGATTGGGTGCACATGCCGGTGCCGCGCAGCCGGCACGACGAGCCGTATTTTGCACCGCTCTCGGACCTGCGGCTGCGGCCGGAAACAAGGCTCTATCTCGGCCTGATCCACCTGTCCGACGGCATCGAGGGCGCGCGCCGCCGCATGGCCGCGGCGGGCCACTATGCGGCAGGCTTCGGCCTCGCGACGGAATGCGGCTTCGGCCGCCGTCCGCCCGGCACCATCGGCGATCTTCTGGCGCTTCACGCGGCGCTGTAACGGCGGCTCGCAACAAAGGTGGGAGAAACGCCAATGCTGAAGTCCGTTGTAATCGCGGCGCTTGCCTTGGCCGCGGGCGCGACCGCGGCGCGGGCCGAGGGTGCAGCAACATTTCCCGACCGGACCGTGCGACTGATCGTGGCCGGTGCTCCGGGCGGCAATCCGGACGTGCTGGCGCGGCTGATCGCGCAGCACATGTCCCAGGCGTTCGACAAATCGGTCATCGTCGAGACCATCCCGGGCTCGAACAGCGTGCTGGCGGCGCGCTCGATGACCACGTCGGCCGCGGACGGCTACACCGTGATGCTCGCGGAGTCGGCGATGCTGGCGATCAACCCGGCGTTGTTCTCCGATCTGCCCTACCGGCTGAGCGACTTCGCGCCGGTCGCGGGCCTTGTCGCGGTGCCGACCGTGCTCGCCGTGCCGGCCTCGCTCGGCGTGAAGACGCTCCCAGACTTCGTCAGCCTCGCCAAGAGCAAGCCGGGCTTGCTCAACTACGGCTCGGGCGGGCCGGGCTCGATCCATCATCTGACGATGGCGGTGTTTGCCGCGCGCGCCGGATTGCAGATGACTCATGTTCCCTATCGCGGCGGCTCGGCGCTGGTGAACGGGCTGATGACCGGCGAAATCCAGGCGGGCTGGTCCGGCATTCCGCCGGCGCAGTCGCTGATCGACAGCGGCAACCTGCTCGCGCTGTGCATCAGCACCGCGCAGCGCTCGGCGACCCTGCCCCATGTGCCGGCTGCGGCCGAGATGGGCTATCCGGGCTTCGACTACGCGACCACGATCGGGTTGATCGTTCTCGCCGGCACGCCGCCTGCGATCGTCGCCAAGCTGCAAGATGCCGCCGGCCGCGCCTTGCAGGATCCCGCCGTCACCGAGCGGCTGAAGACGCTCGGCATGGAGCGCCGCTTCATGACCACGCCGGAGTACGCGGACTTCATCAAGGTCGATGCGGAGCGCTACGGCGCCGTGGTCAAGGAGCTGAACATCAGGATCAAATGACGCATCCGGCAGCATCCAAAACCGGTATGCTTCGTCGCGAGATGCACCTGTAACGTGCCCTGTTCAGGGAACATAGGAGGTCCGAATGGCTAGCCGCTCCGAGCTGGACGATCGCATCGCGATCCTCAGGGACAACATCAGGCAGCTCACCGAACAGGCGGCTGCACAATCGGGAGCCGGCGACGAAGAGAGAACCTCGGACCGAATTGCGCAGCAGACCGAGGAACTTCAGAAGCTGATTGCGGAGCGGGACGCCGCCGACAAGCGCAGAGGAACGTGACGCGGCGGCGGCAAACGAGCCGTCGCAGGGATTGACCTGCGCGCCGATAACTCGGATTCTTGAGCCTCAAGCACGTCAAGGCCGCGGGGGCGGCGCATGGCGCCGCCAAAGAACGGCCGGACATCAACAGTCTGGGGTAAACGTCATGGCGGATGCATCGAGCCGCAGCGAAAAAATCAAATCCGTGATCCGCGTTTCCAGCGGCAACTTCCTGGAAATGTACGACTTCTTCGTGTTCGGCTATTACGCCAGCGCGATCGGCAAGACCTTCTTTCCGGCCGGCAGCGAATTCGCCCAGCTGATGCTCGCCTTCATGACCTTCGGCGCGGGCTTCCTGATGCGGCCGCTCGGTGCCATCGTGCTCGGCACCTACATCGATCATCATGGACGCCGCGCGGGTCTCCTGCTCACGCTCGGCCTGATGGCGATCGGCACGCTGTCGATCGCGCTGGTGCCGGGCTATGCGACGCTCGGGGTCGCGGCTCCGATCATCGTGGTGCTCGGCCGGCTGATCCAGGGGTTCTCGGCCGGTGTCGAGCTCGGCGGCGTCTCGGTCTATCTGTCCGAGATCGCGACGCCGGGCAACAAGGGCTTCTATGTGAGCTGGCAGTCCGGCAGCCAGCAGATCGCGGTGATCTTCGTGGCGCTGCTCGGCGTCTGGCTCAGCGGGATGCTGTCTCCGGCTGACATGGGCGAATGGGGCTGGCGCATCCCGTTCCTGGTCGGCTGCATGATCGTGCCGCTGATCTTCTTCCTGCGCCGCTCGATGGAGGAGACCGCCGAATTCACCGAGCGCAAGAAGAGCCAAGCGCATCCGACGCCGAAGCAGATCCTCAACTCGCTCATCCAGAACTGGCGGATCGTCATCATCGGCATGCTGCTGGTGACGATGACCACGGTGTCGTTCTACTTCATCACCGCCTACACGCCGACCTTCGGCCGTGAGGTGCTCAAGCTCACCGGCACGGACGCGCTGCTGGTGACGCTCTGCGTCGGCATCTCCAACCTGTTCTGGCTGCCGGTGATGGGCGCGGTGTCCGACCGGGTCGGACGGCGGCCGCTGCTCATTCTGTTTACGGTGCTGATGCTCGTCAGCGCCTATCCGGTGCTGACCTGGCTGGTGGCGGCGCCGTCGTTCACGCGACTCCTTCTGGTCGAGCTGTGGCTGTCGTTCCTTTACGGCAGCTACAACGGCGCGATGGTGGTGGCGCTGACCGAGATCGTGCCGGTGCGGCTGCGCACCGCGGGCTTCTCGGTGGCCTACAGCCTCGCGACCGCGCTGTTCGGCGGCTTCACGCCGGCGGTCAGCACCTATCTGATCGAGGTGAGCGGCAACCGCGCGGTGGCAGGCCTGTGGCTGATGTTCGCCGCGGCCTGCGGGCTCATCGCTGCGCTGCTCGCCTGGAAGCCGCAGTTCGCCGAGCGCGGCGCCGTGGTTGCGGCGGCGACGTGACAGTCAGGAACAGGCCGCAGCCATGCCGTCGAATCGTGCACGCGGATGCCGTCGTCCCGTCCTTGCGGGACTGCTGCTCTGGCTCATGCAGGCCACGACCTTGAGCGCCGCTGAGCTGACGCCGCTGAAGGTCGGCATATCCGAGCAGGTGAACACCGTGCTCGCCATCTGGATGGCGGATGCCGCCGGATTTTATGCTGCGAACGGCCTGCAGGTCGAGATCATCAACATGAACGGCGGCAGCCGTGGCACGGCTGAACTCGCGGCCGGCCGAATCGATGCCATGCATGTCGGCCTGTCTTCGGTCGCACGGCTCAATCGCGACGGTAGCGATCTCCGGATTGTCGCAGCCCTCGCCAACGTGATCCGGTTTACATTCTTCTCCGCCCCGGGCGTCACGACTGCGGCAAGCCTGAAGGGCGGCACTGTCGGCGTGAGCACGTTCGGCTCGGAGAGCGATGCGACCGTCACGCTGGCGCTGCAGAGGCTCGGGCTCACTCGCAACGACGTCACGTTGAAGGAGTACGGCGGCGGAGGCCGGCGGCTCGCGGCGCTCAAGTCCGGCGAGATCCAGGCGACGGCGGTGAACGAGCCGACCGCGAGCATCGCGCGCGAGCAGGGCGTGCATGTGCTGTTCGATCTCGTGCCGGAGCGCATCCCGTGGCTGTTCACCGGCATCGCGGTGCGGCGCGAGATGATCGAGAAGCGGCGCGACGTGCTGACACGCTTCCTCAAGGCCACCGCCGAGGGCAATGCTCTGGCCATCAGCGACAGCAAGCGTGCCCGCGACGTGCTGGCCCGGCAGACCAATACGAACGACGCCAAGATCCTCGACATCACCTACAACGATTTCACGCAGCTTTCGCCGCCCACCATCGAGCCGACCAGCGCGGCCGCCGCGAACATCCTGGCGCAGTTTCCTGCGGGCGGCAGCACCAACGTCGCTGACTATGTCGACACGGGCGTTCTCGACGAGCTCAAGCGCCAGGGGTTCTTCCAGGCGCTGGAGCAGAAGTACGGCAAGCGCTGAACTTGGTTGTCAGGAAACGTGCGCCATGGCGGCGAGGCCCGCTTTGGTCTCGACGCTGGGCTGCCAACCGGCGGCGATGAGCCTTGACGGATCGGCGATCAGCCCGCCGCCGACGCGCTGCCATTCCTCGTTGCGGCCGATGAAGCCTGCGGCAAGCCCGATGAGCGCGGGCGGCACCGGCAACAGGAACGGCGAGCGGCCGAGGCCCGCGCGCAACGCGCCGACCATCTCGGCGAGCGTCAGCGGCACCGGATCGGCGACGATGTAGGTCTGGTTCTTCGCAGCTTCGGCCTGCAGGGCGAAGTGAATCGCCTCGATGAGATTCTGCCGGGCCAAGAGCGAGCGGCGGTTGTGGCAGAGGCCAAACGGCAGTGACCAGGGCGTGCGTGCGATCTCGATGAGCCGCGCCAGGTTGCCCTTCACGCCGGGCCCATAAATGAGGACCGGCCGCAGGATGGTGTGCGGCACGCCCGAAGCGCGCACCGCGTCCTCGGCGGCGAGCTTGGAGCGGCCGTATGCGTCGGTCGGTTGCGGCGCGTCGGTCTCGCGAAGCGGCGCCGTGGCGGAGGGGCCGCTCTGGGCGCGGATCGACGAGACGAACACCAGGTGGTGGATGCCGACCGCCTTGGCGGCCGCGGCCAGCTCGGCGGTGGCGAGGCGATTGACGCGGTCGTAGGCCTCCTCGGCGATGCCGGGGCCGGCATGGGCAATGCCGGCGAGATGCACCACGGTCTCCGTGCGATTGAGCAGCGCGCGCCATTCCACCGGCCGGGTGAGATCGGACACCGCGACGACCTCGACCGAGCGTGGAAACACATCGGCGGGCTGGCGCATTGCCGCCCGCACCGTATGGCCCGCGGCGGCGAGACCCTCGACCAGCGCGCGGCCGACGAAGCCCGAAGCGCCGGTGACGAGGATGCGGGTCATGGCTGGCTCGTTCGTCGTGGCGTCGAGAAACGATACAACAACCAGGCGACCACGGCTGCCCCATCAAACAGCGCGATCGCCGCGCCGAGTGGGCTCGGCCACAGCACGCTGACCGCGGCGAGCACCACCAGCACGGCGTTGACGCCGAACACATGCGCGACGATGTTCGGCACCTTCCAGCCGCGGTCGGTGGCGCGCTGGTAGAAATGCGTGCGGTGCGCCTGCCAGACCTTTTCGCCGCGCACGGCGCGGCGCCCGAGCGTCAGGGTCGCATCGGCGAGGTAATAAAGCGGCAGCACCAGGGCCGCGACGAGATGGCCGTGGCCCGCGACCAGAAGAAGCAGCCAGGCGAACAGCAGGCCGATCGGCAGGCTGCCGACGTCGCCGAGAAAAATTCGCGCCACCGGCTTGTTGAACGGTGCGAAGCCGATCAGGCCGCCGCAGAGCGCCAGCGCCACGACGAACCCGGGCAGCGGCAGCGCGCCGAGAAAGACGATCAGGGCAAGGCCGAGCGCCATCGGCACGAACTCGGCGATGGTCATCCAGTCGATGCCGTCCATGAAGTTCGTCAGGTTGACAAACCACAGCGCGGCGAAGAGGAGCAGCGTGCGCTCGATCCACCACGGCAGCATCGGCACCACGCGAAGCTCCGCGGGCAGGGCCGCGATCATCAGCGCCACTGCAAACGCCTGCATGAGCAGGCGCGGCACCACCTCGATGGTGCGGATGTCGTCGACCGCGCCGACCGCGGTGATGAACACGGTGGCGGCGAACACGAGCCACAGCGCTGTCGGCTCGAACGGCGCGTCGCGCAGTCCCGCAGCGACGGCAACGGCTGCGACGATCAGCGTCGCGACAATGACGGCGAAGCCCGCGCCCTGCGGCGTGGCGCGGCGGTGCGACGAGCGCGCATTCGGATGCGCCAAGGCATAGCGGTGCAGCAGCGGCAGCAGCGCAAGGATGACGCCGGCGCTGATCGAGGCCGCCAAGGCCACGACGAGGCCAAGTCCCAACCCGTTCATGGCCGCGTCATCCCATGATCCGGCGATAGAGATCAACCGTCTGGCGGCCGATGGCTTGCGCCGAGAAACGCTCGACCGCGAACTTGCGCGCCGCCGCGCCGTATTGCGCGCGAAGCGCCGGCGAGGCCGCGAGCTTGGCTACGGCTTCAGCGAGCGCCGCGTCATCGTCGTAGGGAACCAGGATGCCGGTCTCGCCGGGGATGACGATCTCGCGGCAGCCCGGCACATCGGTTGCGACCATCGGCCGGCCGCAGGCCGCGGCTTCGAGCAGGCTTTTCGGCAAGCCCTCGCGCCGCGACGGCAGCACCGCGATGTGCGAGCGCGCCCAGAGGCCCGGGATGTCGCTGACATGGCCGAGCCAGGTGTTGCCCGGCTCGCGGCCGAAGTCCGTGGCTTCCTGCTCGGTGACCGACGCGGGATTGGCGGGATCGGGCGTGCCGGCGATGAGCAGTTCGACATCGATGCCGCGCTCGCGCAACCGGCGCTGCGCGCGAATGAGCGTGTGGATGCCCTTGTCGGCGAGCAGGCGCCCGACGAAGGTCATCGTCGTTGGGGCCGGCGGCTCGGGCGTGGGCTTCAACTGATCGGTGTCGACGCCCGAGCCCGGAATGGTGACGATGCGCTCGGCCGCTATGCCGAGCGAGCGCATGCCCTGGAAGTCGTCGGGGTTTTGGACCAGCACGGTCTGGCGCGGCCGGTTGAGCAGGAAGCGGAGGAGGGCGCTCAGCACCGGACGCAGCAGCAGCGCCTTCACGCCGCCCGACGTATAGGTGTAGCCGAGCCCGGTCAGCGCGTTGACGCAGGCCACGCGCTGGCCCAGTGCGGCAAGCGAACCCAGCACCGCAGACTGCAGCGAGACGTGATGCGCCACGTCCGGCGCCACGCGGCGGTAGACGTCGCGCAGTTCGCGGATGGTGCGCAGCGTCGCGAGCGGATCGAGCTTGCCGCGCGCGAAGGCGACCGGATGCAGCTTGAAGCCCTCGGCCTCGATGGCGGCCGCGCCGTCGACCACGCGCGTCGCGACATGCACCTCGAAGCCGGCGTCGCGCGCGGCGCGCGCCATCGGCAGGCGGTGGGAGAGGAAATACCAGTCCTCGGTGACGACATAGAGCAGGCGCAACGCTGCCTCCGCCACGGTCTCGCGTTCCGCGCGCGTCTCAGGCCGCGCCGGCGCGAAGCAGATCGTGGATATGCACGATGCCGACCGGCTTGCCGCCCTCGATCACGAACAGCGCGGTGATCTTCATCGCGTTCAGGAGCTCGATGGTCTCGCTGACGAGCTGATCGGGCCGCACCGTCTTGGGATTCTTGGTCATGATCTCGTCGACCGTGACGTCGAGCAGATCGGGCCGCATGTGGCGGCGCAGGTCGCCGTCGGTGATGATGCCCAAGAGCTTGCCGCCGCGGCCGGTGATGCCGATGCAGCCGAGCCCTTTGCTTGTCATTACGAACAGGCCGTCCGACATCTTGGTGCCTTGCTCGACCAGCGGCACGGCGTCGCCGCTGCGCATCGCGTCGCGGGCGAACTTGAGCAGCGCGCCGAGCCGGCCGCCGGGATGCAGCAGGCCGAAGTCGATCGCGGTGAAGCCACGGCTCTCCAGGAGGGCAATAGCGAGCGCGTCGCCGAGCGCGAGCTGCATCAGCGACGACGTGGTCGGCGCGAGATTGTGCGGGCAGGCCTCGCGCGCCTCGGGCAGCACCAGCGCCACGTCGGCTTCCTTGCCGAGCGTGCTCGAAGCCTGCGATGTCACCGCAATGAGCCCGATGCGGAAGCGCCGTGAATAATCGATCAGGTCCTTAAGCTCGGCAGTCTCGCCCGACCACGACAGCGCCATGATCACGTCATCGGGGGTGATCATGCCGAGATCGCCGTGGCTCGCCTCGCCCGGATGCACGAAGAAGGCCGGCGTGCCGGTCGAGGCCAGGGTCGCAGCGATCTTGCGGGCCACGTGCCCGGACTTGCCCATGCCGGTGACGATCACCCGGCCCTTGGCGGCCTTGATCCGGTCGACCGCAGCGATGAAGGCATTGCCAAGCTCGCCCTGCATGGCCGCGCCGATCGCCTTGACGCCGCTCGCGCCGGCATCGAGCGTCCGCAGCGCGGAATCGATGAAAGCGTGGGGCTTGCCCGGCTTCTTGCGGTCTTGGACGTTGGTTTTTGCCATGCTGTGGGCCGGACCTTGGTACCGGTTCGGGGCAAGCGATAGCACAGAGTTCTTGGGGGAGGGAAACTCAAACCTTCAAGCGATCAACAAGTTGGCTTGTCGCCTGGGTTCTCGCCGTTGTACCACCGGTGGACAGAGATCATGCGGCCGTTGGCGATCCGATTTCATGGTTGAGCAAGACGCCCGGGAATCGTGGATCGCCACATTCGGCGCCAGGATCGTCGGCCGGGAATTTTTTCAAGCCAGGTTTTTCGAGCTTGCGCGCTGGGAGCGCGCCGCCGACTTTTTTGCCATAGGAATTGCGTTCTGGCTGCCGTGGTCGACGTCATTAACGTCCATATTCCTTGTGCTCTGGCTGGTCGCACTTATTCCAACCTTGGACGGACCGGGGCTTCGGCGCGTCTTCGCGTCGCCGGCAGGTGGGCTTCCGGCGCTGCTCTGGCTGCTGGCTCTCATCGGAATGCTGTGGGCGGTCGGCGTGCCTGCGGCGGAACGCTGGGGCGGTGTGTCATCCGTGCTCAAGCTCTTGGTCATTCCGCTGTTGATGTTTCAGTTCCAGCGGTCCGACGGCGCGTCACGGGTCATGATCGGATTTCTCGCATCCTGCGGCGTGCTGCTCATTCTCTCCTGGGTGACCATCCTGCTGCCGGACATGCCGCTGCCCTGGACGCGGCGCGAGGGCTTCGGCGTTCCGGTCAAGGATTACATCGCCCAGACCGGCGAGTTCATGGTCTGCATCTTCCTGTTCGCCGAAATCGCCGTGCAGGCTTGGCGCAAGCAGCAGCGCGGACAGGCGCTCGCGCTGTTGCTCGCGGCGTCGGTGTTTCTCGCCAACCTGTTCGCCATCTCGACGAGCCGCACCGGCCTTGTCGTCATTCCGATCCTGTTGCTGCTGTTCATCTGGCGTCACGTCGGTCGTCGCCAATTGGCCGGCACGCTTATCGCTGCTGCGGCGCTCGGGGTGGCGGCGTGGTTTTTTGCGCCCCATGTCAGGAGCAGCGTCACCGACGTGCTCAACGAGGTGCGTAGCTTCAGCCCCGAGGGCGACCAGCGCACCCGCGCCGGCGAGCGGCTGGAGTTCTGGCGAAAGTCGATCGGCTTCATCGTCGACGCGCCGATGATCGGACACGGCACCGGCTCGATCCCCGATCAGTTCCGCCGCGCGGCCGTGGGACAAGCCGGACTCGCCGGTCTCGCCTCGAAGAATCCGCACAATCAGATCTTCGGCGTCGCCATCCAGCTCGGGCTCCTCGGAACCGCGGTGCTGTTTGCCATGTGGCTCGCCCATCTCATGTTGTTCCGGGGCGAAGGCCTAGTCGCCTGGGCGGGCCTCGTCATTGTGGCCGAGAACATTGTGAGCTCGCTGTTCAATTCCCACCTGTTCGATTTCACGCAAGGGTGGGGCTACGTCATCGGCGTCGGCACGGCCGCTGGCGCGGTCCTGCGTCAGGTTTCACAGCGTCAGCCCGAAAAACGCCCATAATGCAACGTCATAGGCAAAGCACCCGCCTGAGCGAGGGGTGGCGCGCGGGCCTAAAGGCCGGTATGAAATCCCGGCATCAACGGCCAAGACCTTAAGAATCAGGACCACATGAGACTGCGGCGGCTGACCCCCCGGCAATGGCTGATCGTGATCCATGATCTTCTGGTCACGGCGGCCGCGCTTGCGGTCACCATCGAGTTGCGTTTTCAGGATCAGCAGCTTGCGGCGCGGCTCGATTGGCTGCCGACGCTGCTGGCCGGGTTCCTGGTTTTCGCCGCGGGCACCTTCTATTTCGTCGGCCTCCACGAATCGAAGTGGCGGTTCACCTCGCTGACCGACCTGTTCCGCATCATCCGGGCGTCGGCGGTTCTGTCGATCGCGCTGCTCTGCCTCGATTACGTGCTGGTGGCGCCGAACCTCTACGGCACCTTCTTCTTCGGCAAGATCACCATCCTGCTCTATTTCGTGGTGCAGACTGCGTTTCTGAGCGCAGCGCGCGTCGCCTACCGCTACTTCCGCGAGGTGCGCACGCTGAAGCGCGCGCGCGACGCGGTGCCGACGCTGATCCTCGGCCGCGCTGCGGACGTCGAAGTGCCGCTGCGCGCCATCGAAAGCGGCGCGATGTCCAAGATCTGGCCGGTCGGCCTGTTGTCGCCGGCGCGCTCGGACCGCCGCGTCACGGTGCGCGGCGTGCCGGTGCTGGGCGGCTTCGACGATCTCGAAAACGTGGTGGCGCTGCTTCGTCAGCGCGAGACGCCGGTCGGCCGCCTGATCCTGACGCCGTCCGCATTCGATCCCGGCAGCGGCGCGGAATCGATCCTGATGCAGGCGCGGCGGCTCGGCCTCACCATCAACCGCATGCCGTCGCTCGACGAAACCGGTCAGACCCTGCAGCTCGCGCCGGTCGCGGTCGAAGACTTGCTGCTGCGGCCGAGCGTGAAGATTGATTACACTCGGCTCGAGAAGTTCCTGTCCGGCAAGTCGGTGGTGGTCACCGGCGGCGGCGGCTCGATCGGTGCCGAGATCTGCGATCGCGTCGCGACCTTCGGCGCCGCGCGGTTGCTGCTGGTCGAGAACTCCGAGCCGGCGCTTTACGCAGCGCTCGAGACGCTCAAGACCAAGCCGACGCAGACCAAGATCGAGGGCCGGCTCGCCGACGTGCGCGACCGCGAGCGCATCATCCAGCTGCTGAAAGACTTCAAGCCGGATATCGTGTTTCACGCCGCGGCGCTCAAGCACGTTCCGCTGCTGGAGCGGGACTGGGGCGAGGGCGTCAAGACCAACGTGTTCGGATCGATCAACGTCGCTGACGCCGCGGTCGAATCCGGCGCGGCCGCGATGGTGATGATCTCGACCGACAAGGCGATCGAGCCGGTGTCGGTGCTCGGCGCCACCAAGCGCTTCGCCGAGATGTACTGCCAGTCGCTCGACGCCGAGTTCGCGCGGCGCGGTGCGACGGGCCGCGCCGGCGCGCCGCGTTTCCTGTCGGTGCGGTTCGGCAACGTGCTCGCCTCGAACGGCTCGGTGGTGCCGAAGTTCAAGGCGCAGATCGAGGCCGGCGGGCCGGTGACGGTGACGCACCCGGACATGGTCCGCTACTTCATGACGATCCGCGAAGCCTGCGATCTCGTGATCTCGGCGTCGAGCCATGGGCTCGGCCCGGAGCAGACCGATGTGTCGGTCTATGTGCTCAACATGGGGCAGCCGGTGAAGATCCTTGATCTTGCCGAGCGCATGATCCGGCTGTCGGGGCTCGAGCCCGGCCGTGACATCGAGATCGCCTTCACCGGCATGCGGCCCGGCGAGCGCCTCAACGAAATCCTATTCGCACGCGAAGAGGCCAATTCGGATGTCGGCGTGAGCGGCGTGGTCGCGGCGCGGCCGGTCAGCCCGCCGCTCGACGAGATGCACGCCTGGCTTGCCAAGCTGGAGCAGGCACTTAAGCGCGAGGAGCGCGCCGCGCTCTATGCGGTGCTGCGCGACGCGGTGCCCGATTTCACTGGCGTTGCGGCCTAGTGTCCTGGTTTCGTCGAACACGGCCTATGGGAGCAGCATGACCGGCTTTGCATGCGACAAATACCTTTTAACCAGCCTCGGCTATAACGCGTTGTCACGGTCGGCTGGTTTTCTGGCCCTCCAGGCCCAGATCCTGGCGGTCAGACCGGGTTAACAATGACGCCAAAAATGCAGCAGAACACCCACGAGAGCTATTCGCGCCACGACGACACGGCCATGGGGTCGGAACGCTCGTTCGGCCTGGTCATGGCCGTGGCGCTGGGCGTCGTCGCCTCGGTCAACTGGTGGCATGTCGGCCGCATCTGGCCGTGGGTCGGCGGGGCTGCCGTACTGTTCCTTCTGGCGGCGCTGACCTATCCGCGGCTGCTCCGCCCGCTCAACATCATCTGGTTCAAGTTCGGCCTGCTGCTGCACCACATCGTCAACCCCATCATCATGAGTTTACTGTTTTTTCTGACAATCTGGCCAATCGGCCTGATTTTGCGCATAACGGGTAAGGAATTCCTGCGACTCAGGCGCGAGCCGGAAAGCGACAGCTACTGGATCGTCCGCGATCCGCCGGGGCCGTCACCCGAGTCCATGCGCGACCAGTTTTGAGAGGACCTGAATGGATTTTCTGGCCGAGCTTTGGCGTTTCATGCGGGTCCGCAAGAAGTTCTGGCTTCTGCCGATCCTGGTCATGATGGTGATCTTCGGCGGCCTGGTGATCCTGACCAAGGGCTCTGCCGTGGCCCCGTTCATCTACACCTTGTTCTAGGACGCGATGCGCGCGCTCGGCATCTCAGCCTTCTATCACGACAGCGCCGCGGCGATCGTCGACGACGAGCGCATCATCGCGGCGGCGCAGGAAGAGCGCTTCACGCGCAAGAAGCACGACCCGTCGTTTCCCAAGAACGCGATCCAGTATTGTCTCGACGAGGCCGGGATCACGCTCGGCGAAGTCGACCACGTGGTGTTCTACGACAAGCCGTTCCTGAAGTTCGAGCGGCTGCTCGAGACTTATCTGGCGCTCGCGCCGCGCGGCTTCCAGTCGTTCCGCATGGCGATCCCGGTCTGGCTTCGGGAAAAGCTGTTCCAGAAGTCGCTGCTGCAGAAAGAGCTCAAGCAGTTCGGCGAGGACGTCGACTGGAAGAGCAAGCTTTTGTTCTGTGAGCACCATCTGAGCCACGCGGCCTCGGCGTTCTTTCCATCGCCGTATGAAGAGGCCGTTGTGCTCACGATGGATGGCGTCGGCGAGTGGGCCACGACGTCGGCCGCGATCGGCAAGGGCAACAAGCTCGACATGGTGCGGGAGATTCACTTCCCGCATTCGCTGGGATTGCTGTATTCCGCCTTCACTTATTACACCGGGTTCAAGGTCAACTCCGGTGAGTACAAGGTGATGGGACTCGCACCCTACGGCGAGCCCAAGTATGTCAACGTCATCCTTGATAACGTGATCGACCTCAAGTCGGACGGCTCGTTCCGGCTCGACATGTCGTACTTCGACTATTGCACCGGCCTGACCATGACCAATGATCGGTTTGCCGATCTGTTCGGCCAGCCGGTGCGCAGCGCCGAAAAGCTGCTCACGCCGTTCCATATGGATATCGCGGCCTCCATCCAGGTGGTGCTGGAGGAGGCGGTGCTGCGCATGACGCGCGCGCTCGCCAAAGAGACAGGCATGCGCAATTTGTGCCTGGCCGGCGGCGTCGCGCTGAATTGCGTTGCGAACGGCAAGATCCAGCGCGACGGCATGTTCGAGAACATCTGGATTCAACCGGCCGCGGGCGACGCCGGCGGCGCGGTGGGCGCGGCGATGGCCGCGGTTCATCTCTATGGCCAGAAGCCGCGCCACACCAACGGAGGCGACGGCATGGCCGGCGCGCTGCTCGGCCCGAGCTACGCGCAGGGCGATGTGGAGCAGAGGCTGAATGCCGCGGGCGCGCGGTTCTCGGTGCTGAGCGAAGACGCGATGGTCGAGGCGGCCGCGGATGCGCTCGCCGGGCAGCAGGCGGTCGGCTGGTTCCAGGGCCGCATGGAGTTCGGGCCGCGCTCGCTCGGCGCCCGCTCGATCCTCGGCGATCCGCGCTCGCCGACGATGCAGCGCAATCTCAATCTGAAGATCAAATATCGCGAGAGCTTCCGGCCGTTCGCGCCGTCGGTGCTGCGCGAGGACGTCGCCGACTGGTTCGAGCTCAACGCCGACAGCCCGTACATGCTCCTCGTCGCCGACGTGCGCAAAGAGCGAAGGCGCCAGATGACGGCCGAGGAAGCGGCCTTGTTCGGCATCGACAAGCTCAACATCGCGCGCTCGGAGATCCCGGCGGTGACGCATGTCGATTATTCGGCCCGCGTCCAGACCGTTCACGCCAACACCAACCCGCTGTTCCATCGCCTGCTGACGGGCTTCAAGCGGCGCACCGGATGTCCGGTGCTGGTCAACACCAGCTTCAACGTCCGCGGCGAGCCGATCGTCTGCACGCCGGAAGACGCGTTCCGCTGCTTCATGGGCAACGAGCTCGACATGCTGGTGGTCGGCAACTGCGTGATGGAAAAGGCCAAGCAGGACCCAAGCCTGAAGCAGGACTACAGCTCGGCTTTCGAGCTGGACTGATCGCGCCGCAGCGGATTTGCGGGTTTCCGACAAGGCTTCATGTCGACATCGTCACACATTCTGGTCACCGGCGGCGCCGGCTTCATCGGCAGCCACGCCTGCAAGGCGCTGGCGCGGCGCGGCTTGGTGCCGGTGGCTTACGACAACCTGTCGCGCGGCCATCGCGACCTGGTGAAGTTCGGGCCGCTCGAAGTGGGCGAGCTCGCGGACCGCGCACGGCTCCGCGCCGTGCTGGACAAGTACCAGCCCGCGGCGGTCATGCACTTCGCGGCGCTGGCCTATGTCGGCGAGTCGATCGAGCAGCCCGAGCGCTATCACAGCAACAATGTCGGAGGCTCGGCGGGACTTCTCGATGCGCTGCGCGACCACGGTCCGCTGCCGTTCGTGTTCTCGTCGACCTGCGCCACTTATGGGGTGCCGAAACAGGTCCCGATCACGGAAGACCATCCGCAGCAGCCGATCAATCCCTACGGCGACACCAAGCTCGAGGTCGAGGGCATGCTCCGCGACATGGCCCGGACGCATGGATTGCCGTGGATCGCGCTTCGCTATTTCAATGCCGCGGGCTCCGATCCCGACGGCGAGATCGGCGAGGTACACGATCCGGAGACGCATCTCATTCCGCTGGTTCTGATGGCGGCGCGCGACCGCGGCACGGCGAAGATCTTCGGTGACGACTACGACACGCCCGACGGCACCTGTGTCCGCGATTACGTCCACGTCGCCGACATTGCCGACGCGCATCTGCGCGCGCTCGATCATCTGCGGAAGGGCGGCGAAAGCATGCCGCTCAATCTCGCCAACGCGCGGGGCTATTCGGTCAAGGAGGTGATCGCGGCTTGCGAACGCGTCAGCGGCCGGACCATCGCCCGCGAGGTCGCGCCGCGACGGCCGGGCGATCCCGCGACCCTCATCGGTTCGGCGGAGCGCGCCCATAAGGTGCTCGGCTGGACACCGCAGCGCTCGGCGCTCGAAACCCAGATCGCCGACTCCTGGCGCTGGCTCTCTTCGCGCGGCCAGCCATGAGCGATCCGGCCCTGCTCGACGGCTATCGCAGCGCGTGGCAGCACAAACCGGTGCTGCAACTCGTCTACGACGATTTCTCGGATCGCATTGCCGCGGCCTGCGTTCCGGGCCTGACCGTGGAGATCGGCGGCGGCATCGGCAACCTGAAGCAGCGTATGGCGAATGTCGTCGCCACCGACGTGCAGTTCGCCCCCTGGCTCGACTGCGTGGCCGACGCGCAGCGCCTGCCGTTCGCCGACGGGGTCGCCGCCAACATCGTCATGGTGGATGTGCTGCACCACATCGAATATCCGCCGAAGTTCTTCCGCGACGCCGAGCGGGTGCTGAAGCCCGGCGGCCGCATCGTGATGATCGAGCCGGCGATCACGCTGGGCAGCACGCTGTTCTACCGCGTGCTGCATCACGAGCCGGTCGTCACCTCGGCCGATCCGCTCGCCGACGGCGAGCCCGATCCAGCCCGCGATCCTTACGACTCCAACCAGGCGATCCCGACCTTGATCGCGACGCGGCATCGCGACCGTTTCCACGCCATGTTCCCGGGATTGCGCATCACCCGGACCGACTGGTTCTCGTTTGCGGTCTATCCGCTGAGCGGTGGCTTCAAGCCCTGGAGCCTGGTCACGGTTCCCATGGCCCGGCAGATGTTGCGCCTGGAACGCGCGCTCGAAGGCACGCTCGGGCGGGCCTTGGCGTTCCGGATGATGCTGATCGTCGAAAAGACCGGCGTATCAGCTTCCCAGTGATGGAATACCGCTGAAGGCCTCTCCGTCACGATTGTGTCAACTTCGTCCCGCTGTGCTATATGGACCGGCAGGTGTCGGACTGGGGGACCCCGGAAGTGATGATTGCGCTGATCAATGCGCCCGGATTGAAGTCGTTTTCCGGATTGCAGATGCATACGCCGAACCCGCCGCTGGGGCTGGCTTATATTGCCGGCGCCATCAAGGAGGCGGGTTTTGCCTATACGGTGATCGATGGAACCGGCGAGGCGCTGGATTCCATCTCGCCGTACCCCTTGCGCAGCGATTTCATGATCCAGGGGCTGTCGTTCGACCAGATCGCGGCGCGCATCCCGGCCGGCACGAAGATCATCGGGCTGAGCTGCATGTTCAGCACGCTCTGGCCGCTGACGCGTGATCTCGCGGCGCATATCCGCAAGAGCTTTCCCGATGCCCTGATGCTGCTCGGCGGCGAGCACGGCACCGCGGTGCCGGAACTCAGCCTGCGCAGCTCGGTGTTTGACATCGTGCTGCAGGGCGAGGGCGAGGAGACCTGCGTCAATCTGGTGAAGGCGCTGGCGGCGGGTCAGCCGTGGCGCGACGTTCCCGGCATCGGCTATCTCGACGAGGGCCTATACAAGAGCACGGGCCTTTCGCCGCGCAATCGAAATATCGACGATATTCCGCTGCCGGACTGGGATTCGTTCCCGATCGAGGAATACATCGCGCGCCACCAGATCAACGGCGCCAATCTCGGCCGCTCGATGCCGCTGCTCAGCACGCGCGGGTGTCCGTACCAGTGCACGTTCTGCTCGAGCCCGAACATGTGGACCACGCGCTATGTGCCGCGGGACCCGGCGAAGGTCGCCGACGAGATCGAGCTCTACAAGACCAAGTACAAAATCGTGAACGTCGACTTCCAGGATCTGACCGCGGTGGTCAAGCGGAAGTGGGTCCTCGATTTCTGCCGTGAGCTGATCAAGCGCGACCTCAACGTGACCTGGCAGATGCCGAGCGGCACGCGCTCGGAGGTGTTCGACGCGGAGGTCGCCGATCTGCTTTACCGGTCGGGCTGCCGGGCGCTGGCGTTCGCACCCGAAAGCGGTGCGCCCGAGATCCTCGAGAAGATCAAGAAGCAGGTCGACCTCGACAAGATGATGGTGGCGATGAAGGTCGCGGTGCGCCGTGGCTTCAAACTGTCGTGCTTCATCGTTATCGGCTTCCCGGACGACACGCCCGAGACGCTCGCCAAGACGCTGAAGCTGATCCGCCGCATGGCGGTGCTCGGCGTGCACGACGTGTCGGTGTCGAAGTTCGTGCCGTATCCCGGCTCGGTGCTGTTCAAGCGCCTGCAGCAGGACGGCATGATCGCGGTCGACGACGAGTTCTTCCTGTCGCCGATGGACTTCTACACCCAGAAGGCGCCGTCCTATTCGCGGCACCTCACCACCAAGCAGCTCTATTTCGCGATGCTGTGGATGTTCACCAACTTCTACATCATCTCGTTCGCCTGCCGGCCGCTGCGCACCGCGATGATCCTGATCAAGGCGGTGACCACCGGCACCGAGGAAACGCGCTTCGCCAAGTGGCTGAACGACTTCCTGTTCGTGCGCCGCCGCTGGCGGGCGCTGGCGAAGCAGCAGTAGGGCGAGCCGACACCTGAGAGAGGCGCCGGGCGAGCGCGCCGGACTTTGCCGCATGAAAATTCGGACTGCGCTCATTTATGTCACGATCATTGTCGGCACGGTGATCGTCGCCGAGCTGCTGGCGCGGGCCTATGCCTGGTCACCGTCGCGTGACGACTACACCGCCGACCGGCTCGGCCAGTGGCGCTATTATCACTCGGCGACGGGCTCCGGTGATCTGGTGCCCAATCAGGATGGCCACTGGGTGATCTGGTTTCACCGGCCGTACCACGTGCAGACCAACAGCGTAGGGCTGCGCAACACCGCTGAGCTGTCGAGCGATGCGTTCCGTATCCTGGCGATCGGCGATTCCCAGACCTTCGGCGCCTACAACGTCAACGAGGACACCTGGCCCGCGTGGACCGAGAACGCGCTGAACCTGCGCGCCAAGCAGGCCGGGCGCGTGCAGGTGCTCAACGCCGGCATCTCCGGCTACACGATCTCCGACGAGCTGGCTTATCTGAAAGACAAGGGCGTGGCGCTGAAGCCTAAGCTCGTGCTGCTCGCCGTGATCGAGAACGACATCACCGACCTGCGCAAGGATCTGGCCGGCACGCCCCAGCGTCCCAAGGACGACGCGCAGTCGAGCGTGCAGACGACGCTGCGCGCGATGGGGCGAAGCTCGGCGCTCGTGGCGCTCGCCGAAGACCTCAAGACCCGCATGCGGTTTGCGGCGGCCGGGGTCGACATCCGCCGCGGCGAGGGTGACCGGCCCGCGCCGACCGAGGCGCCGCCGGACGAGGCGCGGCTCGAAGCGCGCTATGCCGAGCTGTTCCGCGAGACGGCCGCGCTGCTCAAGGGCCAGTCGATCCCGTTCGCTGTGTTCTATGTGCCGTCCGCCGAGGCGCTGGACGGCGGGCCGCAGCCGACCGTCGAGCCGGTGGTGCGACGGCTCGCCGCCGAGACCGGGACGCCCTACCTGGACGTCACTCCCATTTTGCAGCGCAGCATCGAACCGGCCGAACGATTGTATCTGATGCAGAAAGACCCCCGGACCGGGCAGCTGGGCGGCAACGGCCACCTGTCCCGGGAGGGCCACGCGGCGGTCGCCGACGCGGTCGTCCAATGGCTGACCGAGGCTAAGCTGGTACCCGCGCCATAATCCCCCTGGGATGGGTATGGTTTTACGGCTTGGTCAGGGCTTCCCTGACGCTTATTTTCCCGTTATAAATCAGTGGATTAATCCTAAGTTCCATCTCCACAATTTGGGCTGTCCCGAAGCTTGACGTTCAGATGATGAACGCTGTAAGACCCCTGCGTTCAGCCAATGAACGCCGGCGGGAAAGTGGAGTAGGGGGCGCGCGTATGTCGACGGTCGACGCCGAACTTCACGACGAAAAAGCCCAGGATCAGATCGTGCTTGGCGTGCTCGACGCGGTCGATCGCGACCCGTCTGTCACCCAGCGGTCGCTGGCCCGCGAGCTCGACATCGCGCTGGGCCTGACCAACGCCTACCTCAGGCGCTGCATCCTCAAGGGGCTGATCAAGGTCAGCCAGGTCCCCGCCCGGCGCTACGCCTATTACCTCACGCCCCAGGGCTTCGCCGAAAAGTCGCGGCTGACCGCGTCCTATCTGACCCATTCGCTGTCGTTCTTCCGCCAGGCGCGCACCCAATGCGGCGAGATGTTTGCCGCCGCGGCGGCGCTCGGCCAGCAGCGCGTGGCGCTGGTCGGCGAGGGCGATCTCGCCGACATCGCCACGCTGGTGGCGCGCGAGCACGCGATCAAGATTGTCGGCGTGGTGTCGTGGACCGGCGAGGCCGGCGCTGTCGCCGCAGCGATCGCTGCGCTCGGGCCTGTGGATGCGGCCTTCATCACCACCGTGGTCCAGGCGCAGGACGCCTTCGATGCGGTGCGCGCCGCGGTCGGCGCCGATCACGTGTATGCGCCGGGGCTCCTTCGCCTGCGCAAGGCTGCTCCGGTCAATGGCTCCGCGGAGGCGTTGCGATGACCGACAATCGCCGCTGGTACGTGGTGCACACCCAGCCCAACCGAGAGACGCGCGCGGTGCAGAACCTGCAGCGCCAGGGCTTCAACGCCTACCTGCCGATGTTCAAGCGGCTGCGGCGCCATGCCCGCAAAACCGAAGAGGTGTCGCGGCCGCTGTTCCCGCGTTACATGTTCGTCGAGCTCGATCTCAAGCTCGAGCGCTGGCGTTCGATCTATTCGACGTTCGGCGTCAGCCAACTGATTTCGACCGGCGAGGAGCCCGTTCCGGTTCCGGCCGGCGTGGTCGACGAAATCCGCGCCCGCGAGGGCCGCGACGGTTTCGTCGAGTTGGGACTGCCGCCGGGCATCGGGCCGGGCAGCCCGGTCCGCCTGATCGACGGAATCTTCGCCGAGGCCAAGGGCGTGCTGGACCGCATCGCGGACCAGTACCGGGTCTCGGTTCTGCTTCAACTGCTGGGACGCGAGGTTCGCGTTTTCGTTCCGGCAGCTCACGTGGGCACGGCCTGATCCTTCAGGTCGCGTCTATTCAAGTCGGCGTACTCGGGTGAGCGATTCACCCGAAGTGCGGTAGCGTGCCTGAACTCCTTCCCACGATCCCGACATCGGGACTCAAGCGAAACAAAAAATGACATCTCGCAGCTTCAACAATCCCATGCCTGCGCTCGACGACCGTTCCATCATGATCACGGGCGGGACCGGGTCGTTCGGCCGGGCCTTTGTGCGCTATCTGCTCAGCCAGACCGCCGCGCGGCGCATCATCATCTTCTCGCGCGACGAGCAGAAGCAGGACACCATCGCGCGCGAGATGCAGGCGCTCGACACCAAGTCCCGTCTGCGCTTCTTCATCGGTGACGTCCGCGACGAGTCGCGGCTCGAGCTCGCGATGCGCGACGTCGACGTGGTGGTCCACGCCGCAGCGCTGAAGATCATTCCGACCGCCGAATACAATCCGTTCGAGTGCATCCTCACCAACGTGCACGGTGCGGAGAATGTCGTGAAGGCGGCGCTGCGCAACGGCGTCAAGAAGGTGATCGCGCTCTCGACCGATAAAGCAGCCAACCCGATCAATTTGTATGGAGCGTCGAAGCTTGCCTCCGACAAGATCATGGTGGCGGCCAACAACCTGTCCGGCCGCAATGGTGCGAAATTCGCCGTGGTGCGCTACGGCAACGTGATCGGCTCGCGCGGCTCGGTGGTTCCGCTGTTCGAGGAGTTGGTGAAGCGCAACGTCAAGGCGCTGCCGATCACCGATCCGCGCATGACGCGGTTCTGGATCACGCTGGAACAGGGCGTCAGCTTCGTGCTGTCTTCGCTCGAACTGATGAACGGCGGCGAGATCTTCGTGCCGAAGATCCCCTCGATGCGCATCACCGACCTGGCGCGCACCATCGCGCCGCACCTGCCGCAAGATGTCGTCGGCATCCGGCCCGGCGAGAAGCTGCACGAGATCATGATTACCGAGGACGACGCGCGGCTGACCTTGGAGATCGATGATCGCTACATCATCTGTCCGCCGCAGCTCGACTGGCGCCGGGCGCATCTGGAAAAAGTCGGCGCAAAGGCCGTGGCCGAAGGCTTCCACTATTCGTCTGACATCAACACCGAATGGCTCGACGGCCCGACGCTCAACGGGATGATCGGCAAGGCGGCGTGAGGCTCACGTGAACGTTCTGCCCTACGGGCGGCACACGATCGACGACGACGACATCGCCGCCGTGGCGGCGGTGTTGCGCGGCGATTTTCTCACCACTGGTCCCAAGGTGGATGAGTTCGAGGCGAGCTTTGCGCGCGCCACCGGCGCCGCGCACGCCGTGGTCTGCAACAGCGGCACCGCGGCGCTGCATCTTGCGGTGCTGGCCCAGGATCTTGGCCCGGGCGACGCCGCGGTGGTGCCGACCGAAACGTTCCTCGCCACCGCCAACGTTGTGCGGATGACCGGCGCCGAGGTGGTGTTTGCCGATGTCGATGCCGACACCGGGCTGCTGACGGCCGAAGGGCTGCAGGCCGCGATCGACCGCGCCCGTGCCCAAAAGCTCAAGCCGCGCATCGCGCTGCCGGTGCATCTCGGCGGGCAGCTCTGCGACATGGCGGCGCTGGCGGCTGTGGCCAAGGCCAACGGCATCGTGCTGGTCGAGGACGCCTGCCATTCGCTCGGCGTGCCGGATGTCGGCGCAACGCCGCATTCGGCGGCAGCCTGCTTTTCGACCCATCCGGTGAAGGCGATCGCGACCGCCGAAGGCGGCGCGGTCACGACCAACGATGCGAGCGTGGCGGCGCGCATGCGTCGCCTGCGCAGCCACGGCATGGTCCGCGACGCCGTCGACTTCCAGAACCGAGATCTCGCGTTCGAGAGCAACCAGCCGAATCCCTGGTACTACGAGATGCAGGAGATCGGCTGGAACTACCGCATCCCCGACGTGCTCTGCGCGCTCGGCATCAGCCAGCTCAAGAAGCTCGAAGGCTTCTGGCGCCGCCGGATGGAAATCGCTGCGCTCTACGACCGGCTGCTGGCGCCGCTCGCGCCGGTCATCCGTCCGGTGCCGCACGGCGCGCGGCCGCACGGCTGGCATCTCTACGCGGTGCTGATCGACTTCAAGGCGCTCGGCACGACGCGCAAAGCCGTCATGGAATGGCTGCGCGGCCGCGGCGTCGGCACGCAGGTGCATTACATCCCGGTGCATCGCCAGCCGTACTATCGCGAGCGCTACGGCTCGCTCGATCTGCCGGGCGCCGATGCCTATTACAGCCGCTGCCTGTCGCTGCCGATGTTCCCGTCGATGTCGGATGACGATGTGACGCGCGTCGCCGAGGCGCTGACCGAGCTGGCCGCGAGCGGCGCCGGCAAGAAGTAAGGTTTGACTGCTCCATGATCCGCTTCTGCGCGCGCTGCCTTTATCCGGAGACCAAGCCGGACCTCTGGTTCGACGACCGTGGCGTCTGCTCGGCCTGCGTCGGCTTCGAAAGCCGCAAGGCGGTCGACTGGGACGACCGCAAGAAGCAGTTCACCGAGCTGACCGGCCGCTATCGCTCCAAGGACGGCAGCAATTACGACTGCATCGTGCCGGTGTCGGGCGGCAAGGATTCGACCTATCAGGTCATCCGCCTGCTGCAGCACGGCCTCAATCCGCTGTGCGTGACGGCTACGACCGACTCGCTCTCGGACATCGGCCGAAGGAACCTCGAAAACATCGCCAAGCTCGGCGTCGACCACATCGAAGTGACGATGAACCCCGTGGTGCGACGGCGATTGAACAAGCTGGCGCTGACCGAGATCGGCGACATCTCCTGGCCCGAGCATGTGGCGATCTTCACGGTGCCGGTGCGGATGGCCGTGAAGCTCGGTGTGCCGCTGCTGGTGTGGGGCGAGAATTCGCAGAACGAGTATGGAGGTCCGGCCGCAGCGCAAGAAAACAACGTGCTCAACCGGCGCTGGCTCGAGGAGTTCGGCGGGCTGCTCGGCCTGCGCGTCACTGACGTGATCGGCGTCGACGGCATCGAGGCGCGTAACCTGGTGCAGTATTCCTACCCGACCGACGCCGAGTTGCAGTCGGTCGGCGTGACCGGGCTCTTCCTCGGCTACTACTTCCCGTGGGACGGCTATCAGAACGCGCTGATCGCCCAGGGCTTCGGCTTCGAGACCTTCCCGAGCCTGGTCGAGGGCTCGCTCGCCAACTACGAGAACCTCGACAACTACCAGACCGGCATCCACGACTACTTCAAGTATCTGAAGTTCGGCTTCGGGCGCTCGACCGACATCGCCAACAACCACATCCGCCGCGGCCGGCTGTCGCGGGAGGACGCCGTGGCGATGGTGAAGCGGCACGACGGCAAGTTCCCGTGGACTTATCTCGGCCGTCCGATCGAGGAAATTCTCCGCGAGATCGACATGACCGTGGATGAGTTCCAGTCGGTCTGCGACCGCTTCACCAACAAGCGGCTGTTCAAGATCGACAACCGCAACAAGCCGATCCGCGACCGCGACGGCAACCTCGTGCCGCTGTTTGAGCTGCAATAAGCCGATATGTCCGCCGGTCTCACCGTCGTCGTCGACTATGGGCTCTGCAACATCGATTCGATGGCGCGCGCGCTCGAAGAGTGCGGTGCCCGCGAGGTGGTGCGGACGCGCGATCCGCGCATGGTCGGCAAAGCCGAGCGCATCGTGCTGCCGGGCGTCGGCAACTTCGCGGCGGCGATGCGCAACATCCGCGAGTTCGGCCTGTTTGACGTGATCCAGGAGGCGAGCACGCGCAACACGCCGTTCCTCGGCGCATGCCTCGGCATGCAGCTGATGGCGGCGAGCGGCAGTGAAGGCGCGGCCAACGGCGCGACGCCGGGGCTCGGCCTCGTGCCGGGCGAGGTGGTGCGGCTGGCGCCGGCCAATGGCGACGAGCGTATTCCCCACATCGGCTGGAACGAGGTCGTGCCGCGGCATGGCTCGGTGCTGTTCGAAGGCGCGGAGGCGTCGGACTTCTACTTCGTGCACAGCTTTCACGTGCGGCTCGGCGACGCCAAGGACGAGGGCGGCCGCACGCCGTACTGCGGCGGCTTCACGGCTGCGATCGAGGCGGCCGGCCGGCCGATCTTCGGCACGCAATTTCATCCCGAGAAAAGCCAGAAGAGCGGCTTTCGCGTGCTCAAGAACTTCCTGGCGGTCTGAGGCGCATCGGTGCTCAAGACACGGATCATCCCGACGCTGCTGTTCAAAGGCGTGGGCCTCGTGAAGGGCGTGAGCTTCGATTCCTGGCGGCGGGTCGGCACGGCGCTGCAGTCGATCCGCGTCTACAATCTGCGCGAGGTGGACGAGCTGGTATTCCTCGACATCGCCGCGACGCCGAACGGCGAGCGGCCGGATTTCCAGGAAATCGACGAGCTCGCCGACAACTGCTTCATGCCGATGACGGTCGGCGGCGGCGTCAAGTCGATCGCCGACATCCGCGATCTGCTGGCGGTCGGCGCCGACAAGGTCGCGATCAACACCGCCGCGGTCGAGACGCCGGAGCTCATTCGCGACGGCGCCGCCGAGTTCGGCGCGCAGTGCATTGTGGTGTCGATCGACGCGAGGCGCGACGGCAACAAGCTCGATGTCGTGAGCCATTGCGGTCGCACCGCCACCGGTCGCCATCCGGTCGAATGGGCGAAGCAGGTCGAGGCGCTGGGCGCCGGAGAGATTCTGCTGACTTCGGTCGATCGCGACGGCACGATGCGCGGCTACGACGTCGAGCTGGTGCGGGACGTCGCTGCGGCGGTCCATATCCCCGTAATTGCGTCCGGCGGCTGCGGCGAATACCAGCACATGGCCGATCTGCTGGGCGGCAGCCGGGCTGCCGCGGTCGGTGCGGCCTCGATGTTCCACTTCACCGAGCAGACGCCGCGTGAAGCCAAGAAGTATCTCGCCGAACGTGGCTTCCGCGTGAGGCTCTGACCCGATGACCACCGCCATCATCGTTCAGGCTCGCGTCGGATCGAGCCGTCTTCCCGGCAAGGTGCTGCAGGACATGGGCGGCCGCACCGGGCTGCATCGGGTGCTGGAACGCTGCCGCGAGATTCCGGGCGCCGACGCCGTGGTCTGCGCGGTGCCGGACGAGCCGGCCAGCGCCGCGCTGGAGAAGGTCGCGGCCGAATGCGGTGCGACGGTGTTTCGCGGCTCCGAGCAGGACGTGCTGGCGCGTTATCTCGGTGCGGCGCAAAGCGCCGGCGCCGACATCGTGATGCGGGTCACCAGCGACTGTCCGCTGATCGATCCCGGGATTTGCGGCGAGGTGCTGGCCTTGCGTGCGCGCGAAGGCGCCGACTATGCGGCGAACAACACGCCGCGGACCTATCCGCATGGGCTCGACTGCGAGGCCTTCACGATGGCGGGTCTCGAGCAAGCGGCGGAGCAGGCCACGGACGCTTTTGACCATGAGCACGTCACGCCGTGGTTGCGCCGCGCGCCGCATCTGAAGCGCGCCAATCTGTCATCCGGCAATCCTGCTCTCGCCGCCCACCGCTGGACGCTCGACTATCCCGAGGACCTTGAATTCTTCCGCGCCGTGTTCGCGGCCCTGCCTAAGGGCAGCCGCGCGCGGATGAACGAGGTGCTGGCGATGCTCGACAAGCGTCCCGACATCGTCGCCATCAATGCCGGCCGTTCGCTCGAACGCGCCGCGTCGTAACAGACTGGATCCTATGAGCACCACGACCACACCGCAGGCCGCCTTCTGGCAGGGCGAGTTCGGCGATTCCTACATCGACCGCAACGTGGCTTCGCCCGAGCAGCTGCAGGCGCGCCGCGCGATGTGGTCCGAGATTCTCTCACACACGCTGCCGGCGCCGCCGCAGTCGATCCTGGAGGTCGGCGCCAATCTCGGCATCAATCTGCGCGCGCTGCGGGCCTTGACCAGCGCGCGCTTTCTCGCGCTCGAGCCGAACGACAAGGCCCGGCAGCGGCTGATCGACGATGGCGTCGTCAAGGACGGCGACGTCCGCGGCGGGCTCGCCACCAAGATCGATTTCGCCGATGGCGCGGCCGACCTCGCTTTCACTTCCGGCGTTCTGATCCACATCCATCCGGACCAGCTCGAAGCGTCGGTGCGCGAGATCCATCGCTGCTCGGCGCGCTGGATCGTGGCCGTCGAGTATTTCTCCGACAAGCCGGAGATGATCCCTTACCGCGGCCACAACGACCGCCTGTTCAAGCGCGACTTCGGCGGTTTCTGGCTCGATATGTTCCCCAAGCTTCGCGTTACGGCTTACGGCTTTGCCTGGAAGCGCGTGACCGGGCTCGACAATCTCACATGGTGGTTGTTCGAAAAGCCATGACGGCTTCTGCCGTGTTTCGCTGCGATGCCTCGCCCACGATCGGCGGCGGGCACGTCATGCGTTGTCTAGCCTTTGCCGACACGCTGGCGCTGGCCGGCTGGTCGATCGGCTTCGTCACGCGGCGTGACGGCCTCGCGGCCACGCCCGCATTGGCAGCCAGCGGACATGCCATCATCGAGGCGCAAGACAGTGGCCAGGCCCAGGTCGGGGATCGCGCCGCGCTGGTCGTGGTCGATCACTACGGACTTGATGCCGCGTTCGAAACGGCGGTGAAACAGCCGGGTCGCATCATCGTGGCATTCGACGATCTGGCCGACCGGCAACATGCCTGCGATATCCTGCTCGATCCGACGCCCAACCGTGCGACGGCCGACTACGCCGGCAAGGGCGCGGCGCAGCTTCTGCTCGGCAGCCGGCACGCCATCATCCGCCGGGAATGGCAGCAGCAGCGGATGACGGCCGTGGCGCGGCTGGCAACAGGCAGCGCGGTCCGGCGCATCATCGTCTCGATGGGCGCGACGGACCCGACCGATGCGACGAGCAAGGTGTTGGCATTGCTTGCCGCAGCGAAGCTCGATGCGGACGTCGATGTCGTGCTCGGTACAGGCGCGCCGCACCTTGAAAATGTGCGCAAGCTGGCTGACCGGCGTGTATCGCTGCATGTTGGTCCTGCCGATCTGCCGGAACTGACGGCCGGAGCAGATCTCGCGATCGGGGCGCCCGGCACGTCGAGCTTCGAGCGCGCAGTGCTTGGTTTGCCGGCCATCTTGATCCCGACGGCTGACAATCAGCGGTTCAACGCGGCGGCATTTGCGGCGGCCGGTGCGGCGGAAGTCTTGCCGGCCGATATCCTGGACCGGCCGGAGGCGCTCGCTGCAAAGATCAACGCGCTTGTCGCAGATGGCGCGCGCCGCGCGGCGATGTCGCAAGCGGCGGCGGCCATGACCGACGGCCGTGGAGCGCAGCGGCTGCTCACGGCGATCGCCGGGCATTTGCGGACGTCTGCTGGCACGGATGTGTCGGTGCGGCTTGCCGACGCGAGCGATTCCGCGTGGCTGCTGGAACTGCAGAGCAAGCCGCAGACCAGGCGCTTTGCGCGCCACGCCGCCGTTCCGAGTGCCGCCGAGCACGCACGTTGGATGAGCGCGACTTTGGCGGATCCGGATCGCATTCTCATGATCGTGGAAAGCGGTGCGGCACCGATCGGCATGTTGCGGCTCGACCGCGTTGGTGCGGATGCGCCGACTTACGAAGTCTCGATCGCGGTTGATCCCGATTGGCACCGGCGCGGCGTGGGTCTGGCGGCCTTGTCTTTGGCGCGCCGGGTCGTGCCCGGGGCGGATATTCTGGCCACCGTTCTGTCCGGCAACGACGCTTCATCTGCGCTGTTCGAGGCGGCAGGGTATCGTTTCGAAAGCCCCGAGCGGTTGCGGAGCCGCGCCGCATGACGACCACGATCACGATCGACGGCCGGACCATCGGCGCGGGGCATCCGCCTTATGTGATCGCCGAGCTCAGCGGCAATCACAACGGCGAGCTTTCGCGGGCGTTGCGCCTCGTCGACGTCGCCAAGGAAGCCGGCGCCGACGCGGTGAAGCTGCAAACCTATACGGCTGACACCATCACCATCGACCACGGCGGGCCGGGCTTCGTCATCGAAGGCGGGCTGTGGCACGGCCGCAAGCTGCACGAGCTCTATCAAGAGGCCTCGACGCCGTGGGATTGGCATCCGGCGATCTTCGAGCACGCGCGCAAGATCGGCATCACCTGCTTCTCGTCGCCGTTCGATCCGACCGCGATCGACCTTCTGCAGAAGCTCGGCGCGCCCGCTTACAAGATCGCTTCATTCGAGATCGTCGATCTGCCGCTGATCCGGCGCGCCGCCGCCACCGGCAAGCCGCTGATCATCTCCACCGGGATGGCTATTCCCTCGGAGATCAAAGAGGCCGTAGAGGCCGCGCGTGGGGGAGGGGCCACCGAGATCGCGCTCCTGCACTGCACCAGCGGCTATCCGACGCCGCCGGAAGAGGCCAACCTCGCGACCATTCCGCATCTCGCAAAGAGCTTCGGCACCGTCATTGGGTTGTCGGACCACACCCCGGGCAGCGCCGTGCCGATCGCGGCGGTGACGCTCGGCGCTGCCGTGATCGAGAAGCATTTCACGCTGGCGCGCGCCGACGGCGGCCCGGATGCCGCGTTCTCGCTCGAGCCAGACGAATTGAAAGCCGTCGTCGATGGCTGCCGCACAGCCTTTGCGGCGTTGGGAGCGGTGCGCAGCGGCGCCGCGCCGAGCGAAAAGCCGAACATGATGTTCCGCCGCTCGCTTTACGCCGTGAAGGATATCGCGGCGGGCGAGGTGTTCACCGAGAGCAACATCCGCTCGATCCGGCCGGGCTTCGGCTTGCCGCCGAAACTGCTGCCGGAGGTTCTGGGCAAGCGCGCCGCCTGCGGCATCGCGCGTGGCACGCCGCTCAAGTCCGAGCATCTGGGCGGAACGGAGAAATCGCGGTGAGCACGCTGGCCCTGCTGGGCGGAAGCCCGGCGTTGAACGCGCCGTTCCGGCCCTACATGACGATCGGCGCCGAAGAGCGCGCCGCGGTCGATCGCGTGATGTCATCGGGCAAGCTATCGGGCTTCATCGGCGCATGGTGCGACGAGTTCGGCGGCGGTCCGGAGATCGTTGCGTTCGAGGCGGCTTGGCGCGCAAAGTTCGGCGTCAAGCACGCGGTCTCGGTCAACTCCAACACCTCCGGCATGATCGCCGCGATGGGCGCGGTCGGCGTCGGCCCCGGCGACGAGGTCATCGTGCCGCCTTACACCATGTCGGCGACCGCGATGGCGCCGCTGTTTTATGGCGGCATTCCGGTGTTCGCCGATGTGGACGCCGAGACCTACTGCCTCGATGTCGACAGCGTTCGCGCCAACATCACGCCGCGCACCCGCGCCATCCTGGTGGTGAACCTGTTCGGCCACGCGGCGCGGCTGCACGAGTTGCGTGCGCTGGCGGACGAGCACGGGCTCGCGCTGGTCGAGGACAATGCGCAGTCCCCGCTTGCGACCGAACGAGGCCGCTACACCGGCGCCATCGGCCACATCGGCGTGTTCAGCCTCAACTATCACAAGCACTTCCACACCGGCGAAGGCGGCGTCTGCATGACGGACGACGACGATCTCGCGCTGCGGCTGAAGATGATCCGCAACCACGGCGAAAATCTCGTCGAGCCGCTGAAGGTCGCCGATCTGACCAATATCGTCGGGTTCAATTTCCGCATGACCGAGCTCAGCGCCGCGGTCGGTGTCGAGCAGCTCGGCAAGTCCGATCGCCTCGTCGCAGGCCGCGAGGCCATGGCCGACCGGCTGTCCGCCGGCGTGCGCGGGCTGCCCGGGCTCACCGTGCCGGTGGTGCGCGACGATTGCCGCCACGTCTATTACGTCTGGGGCGCGCGCTACGACGGCTCCGCGACCGGCGTGTCGCGGGCGACGCTCGCCAAGGCGCTCAACGCGGAGGGCGTGCCGACCGGCGAGGGCTATGTCGAGCCGCTCTACATGCTGCCGCTGTTCCAGAAGCGCGTCGCGATCGGCCGGCAGGGCTTCCCGTTCAATCTGACCAACCGGCATTACGGCCGGGGACTTTGTCCGGTGGCCGAGAAGCTGCACCACGAGCAGATGCTCGAGTTCTGGATATGCTCCTTCGATCTCACAGACGATGAGCTGCAGGGCACCATCGACGCCTATCATAAGGTGTTCGAGAACCTGCCGGCTCTCGCCGACTTCGAGCGGCGGCAAGCGCGGGCATGAGCAAGCCACGGATCATCGCGACGGTCGAGGCGCGGATGACGTCGCGGCGTCTGCCCGGGAAGGTGCTGATGCCGGCCGGCGGCCGGCCGTTGCTCGCCGTGCTGATGAGCAGGCTTCGCGCCGCCAAGAGCATGGACGGCGTTGTGCTCGCCACCACGGTTAACGCCACGGACGATCCGGTGGCGGCGCTCGGCCGCGAGCTCGGCGTCGGCGTGTTCCGCGGCAGCGAGGACGACGTGCTCGGCCGGGTCTGCGGCGCGTTGCAATCGGCGCAGGCCGAAGTCTGCGTCGAGATTACCGGCGACTGTCCGCTGGTCGATCCGCAGATCGTCGACGAGGCGGTTGCGGAGTATCTCCGGACCCGCGGGGTGAACCGCTACATCAGCAATTCCGATCCGCAGCGGTCTGCGCCGGCCGGTCTCGATGTGCAGGTGTTCGACGCCAACGCGTTGTTCGAGCTCGAAGCCGAAACCGACGATCCCGCCGATCGTGAGCATGTGTCGTTCGGCTTCTACCGGCCGGAGAGCAAAGGCAAGTGGAAGCCGCGCTTCGTCACCCATGCGAGCTGCAAGGGCGGCGAGGACCTGCTGATCACGCTCGACTACGACGAAGACTACCGGATGATCCGACGGCTGCACGAAGAGCTGTCGGCGCGCACGCCGCTCTACGGTGCGTCCGACATCATCCGCTGGGTCAAAGATCATCCCGAGATGCACGACGCCTGCCGGGCGGTGCGTTCGGCGGAACTGGTTCAGTGAGCGGCCTGCTGGTGGGCATCATGGGTGCCGGACAGATGGCGCAGGGCTTCGACAAGCCGGGCGACCAGCATGTGCTGAGCCTCGCACACGCGGTCTGCGCATCGCCGTCGCTCCGGCTGGGCGGTTTCTATGATCGCAGCGCCGCGCGCGCCAAGGCCGCCGAGGCGAAGTGGGGCTGTCCCGAGACGCCGCGCGAGCGCTCGGAGTGGCTGGGCCAGCCGTGGGACATCGTCTGCATTGCGACGCCGGACGAACGGCACGCCGATGATCTGCGCGACGTGCTGGCCGGCCGGCCCAAGGCGGTGCTGGTCGAGAAGCCGCTGGCGACCGACACGGCAGAAGGCATCAATCTGTTGAAAGAGGCGACGCAGGCCAGGATTCCGGTGCTGGTCGACTTTCCGCGAAGGTTTCATTCCGGCGTCCACGAAGTGTCGCAGCTGATCGAGGACGGCAAGCTCGGCGCGCCGGTCGCCGGCACCTTCATCCACTCGGGCGAGGCGAGCCATTCGGCGAGCCACATGCTCGATCTGTTCCACACCTGGTGGGGCGGCGGCTGGACGGTCGAGCCAAAGGGCCGGCACGGCAACACGACCTCGATCGAACTCCGCCGCGGAACGGAGGCGTTCATGGCGACGTTCATCGCGATGCCGGCCAGCGCCTACTACGTCTGGGAAATGAAAGTGCTCTGCGCCTCCGGCAAGATCGAGCTTTCGAACAGCCCGGAGACCCTGACGGTCGATCTGCTGGCGCCGCATCCGCTCTATCCGTCGTTCAACGTGCTGACCCGCAGGCACACGTTCGCGATGGAGGACGAGCCGTTGCTGAGCCGCACGTTTGAATCGCTCGGCGCCATCGCCACAAAGCCGGCGCTCGCGCGCGCGCAGCTCGAGCGCGAGACCGAGAGCCAGGACTTCAGCGGCCGGGTTCTTGCGGTGTTGGAAGGATAGGCAGACATGGCCCATTTTGTTCTCAAATGCGTCGAATGCGGCCGCACTTACGACGGTGCCGATGGAGTTCGGCTTCGCTGCGATGGTGAGCTCAACACAGAGCATGGGCCGGCCCTGCTGCGCTCTCAGTATGCCAAGCGGCAGATCGAGGTGCGTACGGACCTGCCCGGAATCTTCAAGTTCTCCGACTGGCTTCCGACCGGCCCTTATCATCTGCGAGCAGAGGCGGGCTCGTTGGGCGAGCCTTATTGCTACCGCAGCACGAAGCTTGCAAAACGGCTGGGCTTAAAGAATCTGCACATCGCGTTCAGCGGCTATTGGCCGGGGCGCGGCGCTAACCTGGTCACCCGGACATTCAAGGAATTCGAGGTGCAGGCGAGCATCGTCTGCATTCTTCAGGCGAAGCTCGGCCAGAAGGTCGATCCGTTCATCATCTCGTCAGCGGGGAACACGGCCAACAGCTACAACTACTACACCCATCTCACCGGCCTGCCGCTCTATCTGTTCGTGCCGGAAAGCGGGCTCGGCAATCTTCTGTTGCCCTTCGAGACGCAACCGACGCTCATCTCGGTTCTTGGCGATTACACCGACGCCATCGCGCTGGCGGATCAAGTGGCATCGAGCGGCGGCTGGACCCGAGACGGCGGCGTGCTCAATCCTGGCCGGCGCGGCGGCATGGGCACGGCGATGCTCAATGCGGTTTGCCATCCTGAGCAGGGCAGCCAGCGGCTGTTCGATCATTACTTCCAGGCCGTCGGCAGCGGCTCGGGCGCAATCGCGGCGTGGGAGGCGTCCGACCTGTTGCGCGCCGATGGGCGCTTCGGTTCGGCTGTCCCTCGCATTCACATGGTGCAGAATGCGCCGTTCACGCCGATCATCCGGGCCTGGCGTGCGGGCGAGCAGCAGCTTCCGCCGATGCCGGAAGAACAGGCCTATCAGCAGGTCGGCGCTGTCACCGCCGGCGTCCTGACCAACCGGCGGCCGCCCTACAGCATCCGCGGCGGTCTCTACGACGTGCTTCGCCAATCCAACGGCGCCGCCTGGGAAGCGTCGAATGAAAGCGTCTTCTTCGCCGCGCGGATGTTCGTCGCGCTCGAGGGGGTCGACATCGGTCCGGCTGCCGCCGTGGCGCTCAGCGGGCTGCTGCAGGCGATCGAGGCCGGAGAGGTGAAGTCGAATGATCACGTGCTGCTCCATGTGACGGGCGGAGGCCGCGAAATCCAATACATGGAAGGGCCGGTGTTCCGTCCGGAGCCGGTGGCTCGGGTGAAACCGGGCGACGTCGACAGCGTGCTGTCCGCCATTGGAAAGCCGCCGCCCGTGGCGTCGGCCGCAATCACGCGCTCGCTGGCGCGTTATGAGACATCTGAATTTGTGGAGACCACGCGATGAACCGGGCCGAAAGCCTGTACTCGACGCTGCGTGCCGGTGGGCTGGACTTCTTCCTGTCCGTACCGTGCAAGCTTCTCGGCGACCTGATCAAGAAGCTCGAGGCTGATCCCGCGATCATCCACACGCCGGTGTCCCGCGAAGAAGAGGGGGTCGGCATGGCCTGCGGCGCGTATCTCGCCGGCCGTAGGCCCGCCATCGTCATGCAGAACTCGGGGTTCGGAAACAGCGTGAACGCCATCCTGGCGCTGCTGAACTACTACAAGGTGCCGGTGACCTTCGTGGTCAGCCACCGCGGCACCGATGGCGAGCCTATCGAGGCCCAGCGGATGATGGGCGGTGCCGTCGTCGACCTGCTCAAAGTGGTTGGCGTCGACAGCCTGAGCGTCACGGAGCCTGGCATGCTGGATCGCGTCCAGCCGGCCATCGAGGAGGCGCACAAGGCCAAGCGCTCGCTGGCGATTCTGCTGCCCTTCAGTTTCTGGCGCGAACAATAGGACGCCCGCATGCGACGTTACGAAGCCATTGGCGAAATCATGAAAGCCGTCACCGACGAACCGGTGGTGTGCAACCTCGGTCACCCCTCGCAGGAGCTGTTCGCGCTTGGCGATCGGCGAGAGAATTTCTACATGCTGGGCGCGATGGGGCTCGCGACCAGCATCGCTCACGGTCTCGCTTTGTGCCTCGACCGCAAGGTCGTGGCGATCGACGGCGATGCGTCGGTAACCATGAATCTCGGCGGGCTTGCCACCATCGGTCATACCCAGCCGAAGAAGCTGGTGCAGATCATCATCGATAACGGCGCCAATGGATCGACCGGCTTTCAGCCGTCGTTTTCGGCCGGCCGGCTTCAGCTTGACGAGGTCGCGCGTGCCAGTGGCATCGACAATGTGACGCTTGTGACGGAGCAGCAGCACGTCGCGTCTGCGGTCAA
>CAKZHN010000522.1 GCA_936924235.1 uncultured Rhodoplanes sp.
AAATCAACTATGGCGGCTCGACCGAGGAAATCCGCCGCTACTGCCTGTTCGGCGCCCAGGCCTCGGGCAATGCCGACCGGTTCAAGGGCTTCGCCGAAGAGTGCATGGCCGAATACGATCTCGACGGCTGGACGGTGCCCGATCTGACCAACCCTGGCGAGCTCAGCTATCACGTGCTGCGCACGGCGAAATGACGGCGCGGTCCGGTGTCGACGATCCTCGCCCTTGAACAGGTCTCCAAGCGCTTCGGCGCCATCGTCGTGGCGAACGGCATCGACCTCTCGCTCAATGATGGCGAAGCGCTCGGCATCATCGGCCCGAACGGCGCCGGCAAGACCACGCTGTTCGGCATGATCACCGGCACGGTCGTCTCCGACTCCGGCCGCGTGCTGTTCGACGGCCGCGACATCACGCGGGAGACGCCGGAGCGGCGCTGCCGCATGGGCATCGCCCGCTCGTTCCAGATTCCGCAGCCGTTCGGCGGCATGACGGTGTTCGAGAACCTCGTGGTCGCGGCGGCGTTCGGCGGCGGCCGGCGCGAGCGCGACGTTTACGGCCGCTGCGCCGAGTTGCTGGAACGTTGCGGCCTGGCCGACAAGGCCAACCGCCGCGCCGGAAGTCTCACATTGCTCGACCGCAAGCGTCTGGAGCTCGCCCGCGCGCTCGCCACCGAGCCCCGCGTGCTGCTGCTCGACGAGGTTGCCGGCGGCTTGGTCGAGCATGAGACCGCGGCGCTGGTCGAGCTGGTCAAGCAGGTCCGCGCGTCGGGCGTGTCGATCGTCTGGATCGAGCACATCGTTCATGCGCTGATCGCCGCGGTGGACCGGCTCGTCGTGCTGCATGGCGGTGCGCTGATCGCCGAAGGCAATCCTGCCGAGGTGATCCGCCGCCCGCAGGTCGCCGAGATCTACATGGGGATCGAGGCCGATGCCTGATCCGCTCCTCGAGGTGCGCGCTCTCGACGCCCGCTACGGCGATTTCCAGGCGCTGTTCGGCGTGTCGATGACGGTCGCCGAAGGCGACGTGGTGGCGGTGATCGGCGCCAACGGCGCCGGCAAAACGACGCTACTGCGAAGTATCGCCGGGGTGCTGCCGGCGCGCCGTGATGCGATTTCCTTCGCGGGGGAAGCGATCGGCAATCTGCCCGCCCACGCGGTGGTGGCGCGCGGCATCGCGCTGGTGCCGGAAGGGCGCCGGCTGTTTCCCTCGCTCAGCGTCGAGGAGAATCTCCTGATCGGCGGCCAGCTCGGCCGGCCGGGGCCGTGGACTCTCGACCGCGTCTACGAGCTGTTTCCGGCGCTGAAAGAGCGCCGGCACCAGCCGGCGCCATCGCTCTCCGGCGGCCAGCAGCAGATGGTCGCCATCGGTCGCGCGCTGATGTCCAATCCGCGGCTGCTGCTGTGCGACGAGATCAGCCTGGGCCTCGCGCCGATTATCATTCGCGACATCTATTCGCGCATCCCGGCCATCGTCGCCGAAGGCCTGTCGCTGGTCATCGTCGAGCAGGACATCGTGCAGGCGTTGAAGACCGCCAGGCACGTCTACTGCCTGCAGGAGGGCCGCGTCGCGCTGCAGGGCGAGGCCGGATCGCTGACCCGCGAGAAAATCTCTGCGGCCTATTTCGGAGTGTGAAGGTAGGTGTGATTTGGAGTGGGTGAACACCATCCTGCAAGGCGTGCTGCTCGGCGGGCTCTACGCCATGTTCGCCGCGGGATTGTCGCTGATCTTCGGCGTGATGCGGCTGGTCAACATCGCCCATGGCGATCTGATCGTGCTGGCGGCTTACGTCGCGCTGGTCACCGTGCAGGCGCTCGGCGTCAATCCGCTGCTCTCGCTCGCCGTCGTCGTCCCGGCGATGGCCGGCATCGGCTACGTGCTGCAACGCGGCCTGCTCAACCGCACGCTGGGTGATGACCTGCTGCCGCCGCTGCTCGTGACCTTCGGCCTGTCGGTGATCATCCAGAACGGGCTCCTGGAGCTGTTCACCGCCGACAGCGTCAAGCTCAACGCCGGCACGATAGAGGTCGCGAGTCTGCCGGTCGGTGGCGGACTCGCGGTCGGCGTGCTGCCGCTCATTCAGTTTGCACTCGCGGTCGCCATCATCGCCGGGCTGCAATGGCTGTTCTATCGCACCGCGCTCGGCCGCGCGTTTCGCGCCACCTCGGACGACCAGTCCGTCGCCCAGCTCATGGGTCTGAACAACGCCCACGTCTTCGGCCTCGCCATGGCGCTGTCGCTCGCCATCGTTGCCGTCGCCGGGGTGCTACTTGCAGTGCGCGCCAACTTCGATCCGTCGATCGGTCCGGCGCGGCTGATTTTCGGGTTCGAGGCGGTCATCATCGGCGGGCTCGGCAGCATGTGGGGCACGCTCGCCGGCGGCATCATTCTCGGCGTCGCCCAGGCGGTCGGTGCGCAGCTCGATCCCGGCTGGAATCTGCTCGCCGGGCACATCGCGTTCCTGATCGTGCTCGCCGTCCGGCCCGAAGGGCTGTTTCCCAAGGTGCAGGGATAAGCGCCCATGACCGTCCGCGTTGCCCACGCCAACACTTCGAGCCGGATCGGAATGGCCATCGTTCTCGCCGCGCTGGCGGTGCTGATGGCCGCCCCGTGGTGGGCCGACCGCGCCAGCCTGCGGCTGCTCGCGGAAATCTACGCCTTCGTTGCGCTGGCGAGCCTGTGGAATCTTCTCGCCGGCTATGCGGGTCTCGTCTCGGTCGGGCAGCAGGCCTATGTCGGGCTCGGCGCCTACGTGCTGTTCGCGCTGGCGACGCTTGCGGACGTGCATCCGCTTGTCGCGATCCCGCTCGCCGGAATTGCGGCGGCCATCGTCGCGGTGCCGGTGGCCGCACTCATGTTCCGCCTGCGCGGGCACTATTTCGCCATCGGCACCTGGGTGGTGGCCGAAGTCTTTCGCTTGCTCGCCTCGCAAGTCTCGGCGCTGGGGGGCGGCTCAGGCACCAGCCTGCCGTCGTCGGTGGTGCTCTCCATCGCGGCGAGCCGGCAGATGCGAGAGTTCACCATCTACTGGGTTGCGCTGGCCCAGGTGGTGCTGATCCTCGCCGCCATCGTGTGGCTCCTTCGCTCGCGCTATGGCCTGGCGCTGACCGCGATCCGCGACAGCGAGCTCGGCGCGCGCTCGAACGGCATCGACGTCGCGCGCATCAAGTACGCCGTCTATGTCGCAGTGGCGTTCGGGACCGCCATGGTCGGCGCGCTGATCTTTCTGCAGAAGATCCGCATCTCGCCCGACACCGCGTTCTCGGTGAACGACTGGACCGCCTTCGTCATCTTCATCACCGTGATCGGCGGCATCGGCCGGGTCGAGGGCCCGATCATCGGCACCGTGGTGTTCTTCCTGCTGCGGCAGACGCTGGCCGATCTCGGAGCCATTTACCTTCTGATCCTTGGGGTGGTCGCCATCGCGGTCATGCTCAAGGCGCCCAAAGGCCTGTGGGGCCTGATCGCCGACCGGTTGGGCTGGCAGGTCTTCCCACTGGAGCGGCGTCTGGTCATGGGTGGGCCGTGAAGGGCGCATTTGCGCTTGGTCTGACGAATGAATATTTTCGTCATCAGACAAGCGCTCCCCGCGCGAGACAGTTTTGAGGAAATGCGCCGATGACCCAGATCCGTTCCATGAGCCAGCCCATGCCGCGCCGCCCTGGTGAGCTTGGCGTGCATTCGCTGGACCACTTCAACTTCGTCGTCCCTGACGTCGCCCAGGCCGAGAAGTTCTATGGCCTGTTCGGCCTCAACACCAAGGAAGAGGATGGCAAGCTCGCGCTCTACACCCACGGCCATCCGCACCGCTGGGGCGTGGTGTCCGAAGGCCCGCGCAAGAAGTTCAGCTACGTTTCGTTCGGCGCCTTCGAGGACGACCTGCCGCGCTTCCGTGAACGGCTGGAGCAGATGCGGATCGAGCGGCTCGACCCGCCCAAGGGCTTCGAGTCGAACGGGCTGTGGTTCCGCGATCCCGACGGCATCCTGATCGAGATCCGCGTCGCCGAGAAAAGCTCGCCCAACGAGAAGGCCACCTTCGAGATGAAGGGCGGCGACATCGGCATCCAGAACGCGGCGAACCGCAGCAAGGTGCATAAGGTTGCGCCGCGGCGGCTCGCCCATGTCCTGCTGTTCGTCACCGACATCTCGCGCGCCATCAACTTCTATCGCGACGTGATGGGGCTGCGCCTGTCCGACCGCTCCGGCGATCTCGTCGCCTTCATGCACGGCGTCCACGGCAGCGACCATCACATGATCGCCTTCGTGAAGTCGGACGGCCCGGGCCTGCACCATCTGAGCTGGGACGTCGGCTCGATCAACGACATCGGCGTCGGCGCGAGCCACATGGCCGAGAAGGGCTTCGCCTATGGCTGGGGGCTCGGCCGCCACGTGCTCGGCTCGAACTACTTCCACTATGTGCGCGATCCGTGGGGCAGCTACGCCGAATACTCCTGCGATATCGACTACATCCCTGTGACGCAGGACTGGAAGGATGGCGACCATCCGCCGGAGGATTCGTTCTACCAGTGGGGCCCGAATCCGCCGGAGGATTTCGCCCACAACTTCGAGGTCGCGAAGTAGCGCGCCCCATCATAGCGGCATCGCAGAAGAGCCCCGGCACCAGTTGAAGGCCGGGGCTTTTTTTCGCTAGCCTTGGCCCCGCCAATGAGCAAAGGGGAGGCCGTCATGGGCTACACGCTCAGGGAATTCTGCGAAGACCATCATGCGCTGTTGACCTCCGGCCTGCCGCTCGAGCGGGCGCTGCCGCAGGTCGCCGAGAAGCTTTCGGTGCTGCTGCGCAATCCGGAGTTCGTCGCCGAGACCTTCCAGGACGACACGCCGGTTGGGCGCCGCACGCTGGCCCACGATCCCGACACCGACGTCTATGTGCTGGCCCACGTCTATGAGGGCCCGAAGAAGGGCTCGCCGCACAATCACGGCGCGTCCTGGGCCGTGTACGGCACGGCGCACGCCGTCACCAAGATGACGGAATGGCGGAGAACCAATCCGGCGAGCGAAGAGCAGGCCGTGCTGGAGCCGGTCGAGCACTATGCGCTCGGCCCGGGCCAGACCCGCGCCTACGGCCCCGGCGTGCTGCATTCCACCGAGCATCCGCAGAAGGCCTGGGTGATCCGCGTCACCGGCACCGACGTCGATGCCATTCCGCGCTTCCGCTACAAACCGGAGCGCGACAAGATCGTCGAGAAGGTTTGAGGATGGCGCTGAAGTTCCGTGTCGAGCTGGTGTGGGAAGGCGACGACAAGGAAACCGCGTCGTCGATCTATCTGACCGGCGACGGCCGCGTGATCCTGCAGGGCCGCGCGGTGTCGGAGGCCGAGCGGCAAGCGATGTCGCTGCCTCTCGGCGGCGAGATGATCAGCGTCGATCGGAACCTGATCCGTGCGATCAAGGAGATGCTGTAGCGCTCCGGGCTGCGCGGGTTTGACCTCGATCTGCGGCCTGCCTATTTTTGCAGGGTGCAGCCTGCGGAGGCGCCCATGTTCCTGAAGAACTACTGGTACGTCGCGGCATCGAGCCCCGAGATCGGACGGAAGCCCTTCCGCCGCGTCATCATGAACGAGCCGGTGGTGCTCTATCGCACCGGGGACGGCACGCCGATCGCGCTGGAAGACCGCTGCCCGCACCGCCGCCTGCCGCTGTCGATGGGCAAGCTCGTCAGCGACGACGTGCTGCAATGCCATTATCACGGCCTGCGCTTCGACCGCACCGGCGCCTGCGTGCAGGTGCCCGGCCAGGACCTGATCCCGTCGACGGCGCGGATCAAGAACTATCCGCTGGTCGAGCGCTACAAGTGGCTGTGGATCTGGATGGGCGATCCGGCGCTGGCCGATCCCGCGACGATCCCGGACTATCACTGGTTCGACGATCCGGACTGGGGCGCGAAGTCGGATTATCTGCACGCCCAGTGCAACTGGCAGCTCATCAACGACAACCTGCTCGATCTGACGCATCTCGCCTTCGTGCACGAGACCACCATCGGCAACATGGCGCTGGTCGAGCACGCCGCGGTGCGCGTGCAGCGGACGCCGCACGGCGTGCAGGTGACGCGCTGGATCATCGACCAGCCGGCGCCGCCGGCTTTCGTCAAGATCGGCGGCTTCACCGGCAACGTCGACCGCTGGCAGATCATCGACTACACGCCGCCGTCCTTCATCCGGCTCGATGTCGGCGCGACGCCGACCGGCACCGGCGCGCCGGACGGCCGCCGCGTGGGCGGCATCCAGATGCGCAACCTCAACGCCATGACGCCGGAGACCGAGACCACGACGCACTACTTCTGGGGCCAGGCGCACGACTTCGAGCCGCGCAATGCGGACATGACGGAGCGCGTGTTCCAGCAGATCAAGACCGCGTTCCTGGAGGACGTGCTGGTGTTCAGCGCGCAGCAGGAGAACATCGATCTCGACCCCGGCGCGCCGCAGGTCGATATCAACGCCGACTCCGGCGGCATCCAGGCCCGGCGCATCGTCGCCAAGCTCTACGCCGACGAGCAGGCCGCGGTGGCGGCGAGCGTCACCGCGGCGGAGTAGGTCTCCCTCCGTCACCCTTGCGTAGCAGGTCCTGAAAAGCCGATCCTCGTTCGCTATCGAACGAGGACCAGCGGATGCTTTTTCTGACCGAGCAGGATGTGAAGGACGCGCTGAAGGGCGACGATGCCTACAAGGAGGCCGTCGCGTTGATCGAGCGCGTGCTGGCGCAGCAGTCGGCCGGAACCACGCATCACCTCAAGCGCACCACGATGACACACCCGCAGCATCCTGGGCACCTCTGGCACAATATTCGCATGCTGCCCGGCATGGCGCCGGACCTCGGCGCCGCCGCTGTTCGTTTGTATTCCGGCTATCGGGGCACCAATCGCTCGGAGATCATCTGCCTGTTCGACTGGGACGATATGAGGATGTCGGCGATCATCTCGGACGCGTATCTGCACGCGATCCGCACCGCCGCGCCTTATGGCGTCGCCGCGAAATATCTGGCGCGCAAGGGCGCGCGCACGCTCGGCATCATCGGCAGCGGCCGCTACGCGCGCGGCATGGCGCAGGCGGTCTGCGCGGTGTGCCCGATCGAGACAATTCAGGTGTACAGCCGCAACCCCGACAACGTGCGAAGCTTCTGCGATGAGATGCGCGCAGCGCTCGGCATCGAGGTGGTCGCCTGCGCGTCCGGCCGCGACGCTATGCGCAGCGTCGATATCATGATCACGGCGACCTCGGGCAACCAGATCGTGTTCGAGGCCGACTGGCTGACGCCCGGCACGCTGCTGATGTCGCTCGCGCCCGGCGAGTTCGGCGAGGAGACCGTGCTGCGCTCGCGCGTGTATCTGTCGGCGCCCGAGCAGGTGCTCGGCGACGACCCACCGCGCAAGCCGTTTAATACGCTTGTCACAAGCGGCAAGTTTGGTCCGGGCGATGTGGTGGCCGACATCTGCGACGTCGTGACCGGCAAGAAGCCGGGTCGCAAAACCGACGACGAGATCATACTTTACGAATCCGCCGGCTTGGCTCTGCTTGATGTCGGCATCGGGCAGTGGGTCTACCAGCGGGCCAGGAGCCGCGGGCTTGGCACCGAAATGCCGTTCGGCGAGCACTGAACGCGCCGAAGAGTGAACACCGGAAGGAGCCTATGTTGAAGCGTCGTGACTTTCTGCAGTTGAGCGCCGTCGGCCTGGTCGCGGCGCTTGCCTCGCGCTCTGCCATAGCCCAGGGCAGTTACCCCGACCGTCCCATCAAGCTCGTCGTGCCGCGCGCCGCCGGCGGCGTCGTTGATATCATCGCACGTGAATGGAGCGGCAAGGTCAAAGGGCTCGGCACCGTCTATATCGAGAACATGGGCGGTGCCGGCGGTGTCATCGGCGCGACGTCCGTGGCGCGGGCGCCGGCGGACGGTTACACGCTGCTCGTCGGCACCACCAGCGAACTCGTTATCAGTCCATTGCTGAGCAAGCTGCCCTACGACCCGGTCACGAGCTTCGAGCCGATCGCCATCATGTGCGACTCGCCGGCCGCGATCGTCGTGCATCCGAGCGTGCCGGTGTCCAATCTCAAGGAGCTGGTGGCCTACGCCAGGCAGCACAAGAATTTGAACTACGGCTCCGCGGGCGCCGGCACGGTGTCCAATCTCGCGGGCGAGTTGTTCAAGCAGGTCGCCGAGCTGCCCGACATCGTGCATGTGCCCTACAAGGGCGGCGCACCGGCGGTCTCGGATGCGATCGCGGGTCAGATCCCGATATCGACGCCGATGATGTCGGAGCAGATCTGGGAATTTCACAAGCAGGGCAAGCTCAAGGTGCTGGCCGTGTTATCCGAGCGGCGGCTCCGCGCGATCCCGGATCTGCCGACGGCGGTGGAGCAGGGCTATCCCGATCTCGTGGCGCGACTGGCCTTCGGTCTGTTCGCGCCAGCCAAGACTCCGAAGGAGATCATCGGCAAGGTGGAGCAGGCGACCAAGGTCGCGATGCAGGACCCCGAGCTGAAGAAGAACTTCGAGGCGGGTGGTTTCGAGACCCTGGACACGATCAATTCCGCTGCGGCCGCGGCCTACGTGGCTCAAGAGGTCAAGCGCTGGACGCCGATCCTGGCGCATTTCAAACCGCAGTAGCTCAGTCGCCGATTCAAGGGTGCTGCATGCCACATGGGTGGTGTCATGCCCGGGCACAGCCGTACGAAGGACGGCGTCGCTTAGCTCGCCTATGACCCGGGCATCCATCAGGTGGCGCCGCATCCGATGGTCTTTCGTAAGACTTCCGCTGTTGAGCCCGGGTCATGGATCGCCGGGTCAAGCCCGGCGATGACACCGCTTGTGTTGATGCGGCGTGGGTAGACGGAAGGTGTCAGCGGGTAGACAGAGAGTGTCAGGCCTTCTCTTTCCCATCCAGCAGCCACCCGAACTTCTCCCGCGCCTTGCGTGTCGTCTCGGCGCTCGGCGTGTTGGCCGGCGGAAACTTGTCGCGCCACGTCCACGGCCGGCAGGCGTCGATGATCGCGACCGAATGCGTCATGTCGCCTTTGGCGCGCTTCTCCGGCGTCAGCCGCGGGTCGGCCGGTGAATCCCATGAGCCCTCGATGAACTGGATCGATTCCTTCGGGTCGGTGCGGGTCAGCATCGCCCAAAGGAGATGATCGAGGTTGGTCACGTCGACATCGTCGTCGACCACCACGATGTACTTCGACGCATAGGCCGAGGCGCCGCATTGCGCCGCGATGTGCCCGGCCTGCACGGCGTGCCCCGGATAGCGCTGCTTGATCGACACGCCGTGGAACATGCGCGCGCCGCCGATCTCGTGGCACCACACCTGCTGCACCTCGGGAACGCCCGCGTTGGTCATGTTCTGCTTGATGGTCGCCGACCGCATCACCGCGCGGTAGCGCGCCATCTCGTCCGGCCCGCCGCCCATCGGCGGCACGCCCAGCATGATCGGATCGTTGCGATGGTAGACCGCCTTGACGTCGAGCACGGTGCAGGGCTTGGCGCCACCCGCGTAATGCCCGGTCCATTCGCCGAACGGCCCTTCGACCACGCGCTTGTCCGGCGAGACATAGCCTTCCAGCACGATCTCGGCGTGCGCCGGAAACGGCAGGCCGGTGACCTTGCCTTTCACCATCTTCATAGCCTTGCCGCGCAGGCCGCCGACCACGTCGATCTCGAACACGCCATAGGGCGCTTCCAGCCCGCCGTAGAAGAAGCACAGCGGATCGCCGCCCAGCACCATCGCGACCGGCATCGGCTCGCCGCGCTTGAAGTACTTCTCGGCGTGGATTGCGGCGTGATGGCCCGCCGCCATGAGAATGCCGACCGAGGTCTTGTCATGCACCATGGCCCGGTAGGCGCCGGCGTTGAGCCAGTTCTCCTCCGGGTCGCGGGTGATGCTGTAGGTGCCGGTGCCGATGTAGCGGCCGCCGTCGAGCTCGTGCCAGACCGGTGACGGAAACTGGGTCACGTCGATGGCGTCGCCGGTGACGATGTTCTCGAACACCGGGCCGTCCTCGACGATCTCGTGCGGGATCGGCTTGTTGTCCTTGAGATACGCCTCGCGGAATGCGTCGCTGAGCTCCCACTTCGACAGATGATCGGGAAAGCCCAGCGTCATGTTGCGCCGCGTGCCGGCGAACATGTTGAGCAGGACGCGGAAGCCCTTGGGGCTCCCCGGCACCTCGTCGAACACGACGCAGGGGCCGTTCTCGGCGCGAAGAATGGCTTCGGCCGCCAGCCCGATGTCCTCCTGCCAGCTTGCGCCGTTGACGTTGCGCACTTCGCCGAGCAGATCGGCCCGCGCCAGCCATTCGCGCAGGTCGTCATAGGCGATGCGGGCTTCGATGTTGCGTCGTTCAGCCATTCCCATTTCCCATCAGTTCTGCGCGGCGATGCGGCTTGCCGTCGGCTTCCAGAGCGTCACCTGGCTCTGCATGTAGGCGGTGATCTGCTCCGGCGTCATCGCCTTGGTCTGCACCATCTCGGTTTCGAGATGCTTTTGCACCTCGGGAAGATCCATCGCCTTGTTCACGGCGGCGTTGAGCTTCGTCACGATATCGCGCGGCAGCCCGGCCGGGCCGGAGAGCGAATACCAGGTCGTCACCACCAACTCGGGATAGCCAAGCTCGCTCAGCGTCGGAACATCGGGAAACTCCGGCAGCCGCTTCTCGCTGGACACCGCCAGCGCCTTGAGCTTCCCGGCCAGGATATGCGGCCGCGTGGTCGACAGCGTCATGCTGCCGACCTTCACATGGCCGGCGACGAGGTCCTGGATCGCCGAGCCGCCGCCGCGATAGGCGATGTGCACGAGCTTGACCTTCTCTTTGTCTGCCACGTATTCGGCCACCATGTTGCCGACTGCGCCGACATTGGGCGAGACATACTGCACGCCGTCCTTCTCGCGCTTCATCAGCGCCAGCAGCTCCTGGAAGCTGTTCACGCCGAGCGACTGATGCACCACGAACACGTTGGGCGGACCACCCAGGTACGCGATGTGGGTGTAGTCCTTGATCGGATCGACGCTGTTGTTCTTCGTCATGACGGGCGCCAGCACGAGCGACGGCATGCCGGAAACCTCAAGCGTGTACCCGTCCGGTGCGGCGCGTGCCGCGAGCTCGTTGGCGATCATGCCGCCGCCGCCGGTCTTGTTTTCGACAAAAAATTGCTGGCCGAAGGTCTTGCTGAGCTGGTCGCCGAACACGCGGCCGAGCAGATCGTTCGCGCCGCCCGCCGAATAAGGGACGATCAGGCGCACCGGCTTGTCGGGCCACTCGGCGAGCGCCGGGCCGGCAAGGCCGGCGATCGTTGCAAAAGCGGTGATGATAGCGAAGACAACACGGCGCACGTTCCACTCCCGAAGCTGTTTTTTCTTTGTCGCCCAAAGCATCATAGCGCATCCGCGCGGGCTGTCCTGCCGCGCGAATGCATACGCGCCGGACCGCGGCGCAGGGCGTCTATTGGCCGGGCTTGATGCCGACCAGCTTGGCGATGCCCGAGAGCTTGTCGCGCAGCTCCTTGATGCTGGCGGCGAATTGCTGCGGCCCTTGCACGTCGAGCACCTGGCCGGTGCTTTCGAGGCGCTGCGCGATGGTCGGATCGCTGTCTGCGATGGCGCGGAAGTCAGCCGCGATCTTCTCCCGGGTCTCGGCCGGCATGCCGCGCGGCGCGAACACGCCGCTGATGCTTTCCATGGTCAGCGCCGGGAAACCCGCTTCGGTCACGGTCGGCACGTCGGGCGCAATCGCCGCGCGCTTGCGGCTCGTCACCGCCAGCACCTTGACGCGGCCTGCCTGCCGGAGCGGCATGACGATCGCGAGCGACGACATCAGGAGCTGGATGCGGCCCTCGGCGAGATCGCCCGGGCCCTGCATGATGTCGCGATAGGGCACCTTGGCGACTTCGAGATTCTCGGTCTTGAGAAAGCCGCTGAGCAGGAAGTCGGCGTTGCCGGGCGCGGCCGCGGCATTGTGCCGGTTCGGCTCGGCGCGGGCGAGGTCGACGAACTCACGCAGCGTATTCGCCTTCAGCGACGCGGGCGCCGCCGCCGACAGCACCAAGGTCGAGACGTTCGCCACCGGGATGAGATCGCGGTCGGCATCATAGGTCAGCTTCTCGTGGGTGAAGGGGTGCACCGCGAAAGTGCCGCCCGGCACGTAGAGCAGCGTGTGGTCGTCATTGGCCGAGATGAAGGCGTTGATCGCGACGAGGCCGTCGCCGCCCGGCCGGTTCTCGATCACCACCGGCTTGCCCCAGCGTTGGGCGAGCTTGTCGGAAAACAGCCGCATCGTGATGTCGGCGCCGCTGCCCGGGCCGAACGGCAGGATGAATTTCACGGTCCGCTGCGGATAGGTTTGCGCCGAGGCGCTGGCGGCAGCGCCAAGACACGCGGCCCAAGCCACCACCGATGCCGCAACCAACGCAACGCCAACTCGCAACATGCCCGCTCTCCGTCCCAACTGCGTTTTGCTCATTCTGCCTTGACGCCGGTCGATTGCACCACCTCCCGCCAGACCGGCAGGTCGCGATCGATAATCGCGGCGAAATCCGCGGCGCTGCCGGCGATCGGATCGAAGCCCAGGTCGATCAGCTTCTGCCGAATCGCCGGAGTCTTCAGGACGTCGGTGATGTCCTTTTCAAGCTTGGCGACGATCGCGGGCGGCGTGCCGGCCGGCGCCAGGAATCCGTGGAAGGCGTTGACCTGATAGTCCGGCACGCCGGCCTCGGCGATGGTCGGCACATCCGCGATCGCTTCGACGCGTTCGCGCGACGTAACGGCAAGCGGCACCAGCGCGCCGCTCCGGATGTGTCCGATCGCCCCTGGAATCGCCACCATGCCGAGCGGGATCTGTCCCGCCACGAGATCGGCGATCGCTGGACCGGCGCCGCGATAGGGCACGTGCACCACGTCGATCGACGCCAGCCGCTTGAGGATTTCGAACGACAGATGGCCGGGGCTGCCGGTGCCCGGCGAGCCGTAGCTGAACTTGCCCGGGTTGGCGCGCACCGCCTTCAGGAAATCCGCAAAGGTCTTCAGCCCGGTCGACGGGTGTGCCGCCAGCACGTTCGGCGAATACATCGACAGCGACACCGGCGCGAAATCGCGCTTGGGATCGAACGGCGGCTCCTTGAACAGGCTCGGATTGATCAGGAGCGTGTCGTTCCAGGTCAGCAGAGTGTAGCCGTCGGGCTCGGATTTCGCGACTTCGCGGGCGCCGATGTTGCCCGCGCCGCCGGGGCGGTTGTCGACGATCACGCGTTGCGGCCAGCGGTCGCTGAGACTCTGCGCGATGATGCGGGCGAGCGTGTCGAAGCTGCCGCCCGGCGCCGCCGGAACCACGAAGCGCACCGGACGTGTGGGGAAGTTTTGCGCTTGGAGTTGAAAGCCGCTCAACGCAATCAGTGTGAACGCAAGCAACAACCGACGCATATCCATCCCCCCGATATTTTCGGCAAGCTTAGAGGGCCGTCCGCCGTGCGGATAGAGCGCCGGCGCCGCGGCATATCGGCCGTGCCGGGATGCGGAACGGTTTTACCTGCCGCGGATCGCCTTGAGCAGCCGTTCCGGCGTCAGCGGCAGATCGCGGATGCGCACGTTGAACGGCCGCAGCGCGTCCTCGACCGCCGAGACGATCGCGGCCGGCGCCGAGATCGTGCCGCTTTCCGCCGCGCCTTTGACGCCGAGCGGATTGAGCGGAGTCGGCGTCTCCATGTGCACGACTTCGATCCGCGGCACCGTGTCGGTGCTGGGCAGGAGATAGTCGCCGTAGGTCACGGTCTGCGGCTGGCCTTCGCCGTCGAACCGCATCCATTCGTAGAGCGTGGCACCGATGCCGTGTGCCACCGCGCCGATCACCTGGCCGTCGACGATCAGCGGATTGATGATCCGCCCGCTGTCGTGGACCACCACATAGTTGAGGAGGGTGACCGCGCCGGTTTCCGGATCGGCCTCGGCCTCGCAGACATGGCTGCCGTTGCAATAGGTCAGAGCCGGTGCCGGAAAATCCACCGCCGAGGCGAGCCCCGGCGTGATGCCGTTCGGCAGGCCGAAGCCCGGCACGCCGCCGATGGCGTGCGCGATCTCGGCCAGCGTCTTGCGAAGCTGCGGCACGCCTTTGACCTGCACGGCGCCGTCTTTCAATTCGAGATCATCGCTGGAGGCTTCCAGCATCTCGGCCGCTGCCTTGAGGGCCTTTTCGCGCACCTCGACGGCGGCGCGATGCACCGCGTTGCCGGCGGTCACCGCCTGGCGGCTCGCGAAAGCGCCGAAGCCCATCGCGGTGCCGGCGGTGTCGCCCGCCACCACGGTGATGCTTTCGGGCGGCAGGTTCAGCACGTCGCCCACCAGTTGCGCCAGCATCGACTTGGTGCCCTGGCCCTGGGCGCTGGCGCCGGTGGTGACGACGATCTTGCCCGACGCGCCGATGCGCAAGGTCGCGCTTTCGAATGGGCCGCGGCCGGTGGCTTCGACGTAGTTCGCAAGCCCGAGCCCGATGTAGCGGCCCTCGCGCCGCGCTGCCGCCTGCCGCGCCGGGAAATCCGCCCAGCCGGCGGCTTCCAGCGCGCGGCGCTGGCACTCCGGATAGTCGCCGCTGTCGTAGGTCATGGTCGAGCCGTCGCGCTGCTTGATCGGCGTCGGGTACGGCATCTGGGACGGCTGGATCATGTTCCGCCGCCGCACCTCGTCGCGCGGCAGCCCGAGCTTGATCGCAATGCCATCGAGCATCCGCTCCATCACGAACATGCCCTGCGGACGGCCGGCACCGCGCGTGGGCGCGGACGGCACGAAATTGGTCAGGCACCAATTGATGTCGAGCCGGTAGGCGGGAAGCACATAGGGCCCGATCACATTGGTGCCGGCGTTGTAGGCCATCGCCACGCCATAGGGCGTGCAGGAGCCGTGGTCGTGGCAAAGTCGACCACGTAAAGCGAGGAGTCGCCCCTCGGCGTCGAACGCCGCCTCCATGTCCCAGTCCTGGTCGCGCTCGCCCACGGCGGCGACGAAATTCTCGCGGCGGTCCTCTATCCACTTGAGCGGCCTGTCGAGCAGGAGCGCCGCCGCGGGCAGCGCGAGTTCTTCCGGATGGAATGCGGCCTTGGGGCCGAAGCCGCCGCCGCTGTCCGGCGCGACCACACGGATGCGGCTCTCCGGCACGCCCAGCGCCGCAACCAGGATCTGCTTCGCGCGATGCGGCATCTGGGTGTTGGCGTAGACCGTCAGCGTTTCGTCGATCGGATCGGGCCGCACCGCGATGCCGCGCGTCTCGATCGAGTGGCCGCCGCCCTTGTGCAGCCGGAAGCGGTCCTTGATGCGGTGCGCCGCCTTGGCGAAGGCGCCGTCGATGTCGCCGTAGTCGATGCTCTGCCGCGCCACGAGATTGTCCGGGCAGTCGAGCCGCGCCTTCGGCGCGCCGGATTCGAGTCCGGCGAACGGATCGGTGACCGCCGGCAGGGGCTCGATGTCGAAGGCGATCGAGGTCAGCGCATCCTCGGCCAAACGCCGCGACTGCGCGACCACCATGGCGATCGGTTCGCCGACGTAAGTGGCTTCGTCCTTCACCAGCACCTGCGGATCGACGTGGAAGCGGATCGCGCCCGACGGCAGCGACTGCGGAATGCGGTCTGACGTCAGCAGCGGCCGCAGGTCGGCAAAGCTGAGCACCGCATGCACGCCGGGCTGCGCTTTCGCAGCGCTCACATCGATGCTTCTCAATCGTCCATGCGCGACGGGGCTGCGCAGGAACGCGACATGCAGCGCATCGGGCATCGGCAGGTCGTCGACGAAGCGGCCCTGGCCGCGCAGCAGCGGGCCGTCCTCGACGCGCACCATGCGCCGCCCGATCAATTGCGAATGCTCTGCCATCGCCTTGCTTCAGTCTCCAACGGCCTTGCTCACGTGCGCCGAAAAGCGCACGCTTGAGTTTAGAACGCCCTCAAACTGGTGAATACAAACCGGCGGGCAGGCTAGGGAGGTTACCATGAGCGACCAGGACTCTGGACCGCAAGGTTTTGCACGTCGTGATTTCCTGAAAGGCGCGGTGGTCGGCGGCGCAGCAGCCGCGACCGGCACCGTGGCGCCCGCAGCCGCGGCTGAAACTCCACAGGCCGCGGCGCCGCCATCGCAGCCCGGCTATGCATTCCTCAACATCGAGGAGGCCGCCTTCGTCGAGGCGCTGGTCGATCACATGATCCCGGCCGACGATCTGTCGCCGAAGGGCACCGACATCGGCATCAACATCTACATCGACCGGGCGCTGGCCGGCGGCTGGGGCAAGGGCGAGCGGCTGTACATGCAGGGGCCATGGAAGCGCGGCACGCCGAACCAGGGCTATCAGCTGCCGCTGACGCCCGCGCAGCTCTATCGCGCCGGCATCGAGGCGACCAACGCGTATTGCCGCAAGACCTACGGCAAGCCGTTCGACCGCATCGACGCCAAGCAGCGCGAGGAGGTGCTGGTCGGATTGTCGGGCGGCAAGATCACCTTCGAGCACGGGCCGCCGGCGCGGACGTTCTGGGGCACGGTCTATCAGACCGTGATGGAGGGCATGTTCTCCGACCCGATCCATGGCGGCAACCGCGACAAGGCCGGTTGGAAGCTGATCGGCTTCCCTGGCGCGGTCGCGGTGCATCGCGAGCACATCGCGCAATATCGCGACAAGCCTTACATCGCCGACATCCTCGGCATCGCGGATTTGAGCTGAGGGCGCATGTCCCGGAAAAGTGGACTCCGGTTTTCCGAAAAGGACATGCGCAAATAAGGAGTCTGACATGGCGACCAAGCTGAAAGACGTCGATGTCGTCGTCGTGGGTCTCGGCTGGACCGGCGGCATTCTCTCCAAGGAGCTGACCGAAGCCGGAATGAAGGTCGTCGCGCTGGAGCGCGGCAACCACTTCAATCCGGCCAACGACTTTGCCATCCCCAATCTCCGCGACGAGCTGCGCTACGTGGTGCGCCACGAGCTGATGCAGAATACGCAGCGCGACACGCTCACGATCCGCAACAGCATCTCGCAGGAGGCGCTGCCGATGCGCCGCCTCGGCTCGTTCCTGCCGGGCGAGGGCGTCGGCGGCTCGGCGACGCATTGGAGCGGCCACACCTGGCGGTGGACCGACATGGAGTTCAAGGTCCGCTCCCTGTACGAGGAGCGTTACGGCAAGAGCTTCATCCCCGAGGATATGACCATCCAGGACTGGGGCATCACCTACGACGAGCTCGAGCCGTATTACGACCGGTTCGAATACACCGCGGCGGTGTCCGGCAAGGCCGGCAACCTCAAGGGCCAGATCGTGCCGGGCGGCAATCCGTTCGAGGCGCCGCGCGCCCGGGAGTATGCGCTGCCGCCGCTCACGCCGATCAATTCGAGCGTGATGTTCACGGAGGCCGCGAAGAACCTCGGCTACCACCCGTTCCCGCGGCCGTCGGCGAATGCGTCGCAGCCCTACACCAATCCGGACGGCTCGCAATACGGCGCCTGCCAGTATTGCGGCTATTGCCAGCGCTTCGGCTGCGAAGCCAACGCCAAGGGCAGTCCGCTGGTCTCGGTCATTCCGATTGCGATGCGCAACCCGAACTTCGAGCTGCGCGCGAACTCCTGGGTCACCAAGGTGATCAAGGATTCTGACGGCAAGAAAGTCACCGGCGTCGCTTATACCAATGTGCTGACCGGCGAGGAGTTCGAGCAGCCCGCCAACATCGTGCTGCTGTGCGCCTACGCGATCAACAACGTGCACCTGATGCTGCTGTCGGGCACCGGACAGCCCTACGATCCGGCGGCGCAGACCGGCGTGGTCGGCAAGAACTACTGCTACCAGAACGGCGTCGGCGCGACGCTGTTCTTCGAGGGCAAGTACTTCAACCCGTTCATCAGCGCCGGCGGCTCCAACGCCACGATCGACGACTTCAACATCAACTTGGCGTTCGACCGCGGCCCGCACGGCTTCATCGGCGGCTACAACGTGGCGGGCGGCTTCAACACCGCGCTGCCGATCGGCTTCCGCCCGGTGCCGCGCGGCACGCCGCAATGGGGCGGCGCCTGGAAGGCCGCGACCAAGAAGTGGTACCAGGCCGCCATGACCATCGGCGCGTCCGGCAGCGTGATGGGCAACCGCAACAACTACTATGACCTCGATCCCACCTACCGGAACGCCTTCGGCCAGCCGCTGATGCGCATGACCTTCGACTACAAGGAGAACGAGCAGAAGATGGGCAAGCACGCGGCGGCGCTGGTCAACAGCATCGCCAAGTCGATGAACCCCACGCAGGTCAACCAGGCGTCGTCGCGCGACAGCTGGACCGCGGTGCCGTACCAGTCGACGCACAACACCGGCGGCACCATCATGGGCACCAATCCGAAGAACAGTGTCGTGAACAAGTACCTGCAGAGCTGGGACTGTCACAACCTGTTCACGATCGGCGCCAACGTGTTCCCGCACAATGCGTCGTACAACCCGACCGGACCGGTCGGCGCGCTGGCCTATTGGACCGCGGACGCGATCAAAAACCGCTACATCAAGAATCCAGGCCCGCTCGTGCAGGCCTGACGTCATAGCCATTCCGCCCGCGATGGCGCCCATGTCGTGAACCGGCCGTTTGGCCGGTTCACGTGTATTGCCGTCCTGTTGTATGACTGGGGCGAGATAACGCAGACGGCCAAAGCCGAGGGAGGATTTTATGGAGCGTATCCCGCAACCGATCATGGACAAGCGCGGCGAGCCCCATATGAAGCGCTTCGAGGATCAGCGCTGGGTGCTCGACAACATCGTGCGCGCCAACGGCATCGACTGGGACCAGCCGCGCTCGATCTACATCTCCGGCCCGTGCGGCATGGAAGGCCAGGCCGACATCCATGGCGTGCGCGAGCGGGTCAAGAAGATGGCCGACATCGCGCCGGCCTTCGAGGCGGTCGCGGTGCGCCGCGAGGCCAAGGCCAAGGGCGCCGAAGAGGCCGGCAGCATGGTCACGGCGCGCGACAACTATTTCATGGCGTCGGTGTACTGGGGCGCGGCGCAGTGGCCCTACGACCAGAACGACGAGGAAAACGTCCGCTGCCATCTGAAGAAGCGCGAGAACTACACCAAGTACGCGGCGCTGGCCGACCACAAGGTCGAGGCGGCGTGGATTCCCTTCAAGGACACGGCGCTGCCGGCGTGGTTCCATCTGCCGCCGGGCTACAGCGGCGGCAAGCTCCCGGTGATCATCAACGTGCCGGGCATGGACAGCTACAAGGAGATCCAGACCGCGCTCTACGGCGACCGCTTCCTCAACCGCGGCTTCGCCGTGCTCAACATCGACGGCCCGGGCCAATACGAGTCACCGATGCTCGGAATTTATTTTTCGGTCGAAAACTGGGTCGCGACCGGCAAGGCGGTTTGCGACTGGCTCGCCAAGCGTCCCGAGATCGACATGAGCAAGGTCGTGCTGTCGGGCACGAGCTTCGGCACCTTCTTCGGCACGCTCGCCACCGCGCACGAGCCACGCATCTCGGCCGCCGCCGTGATCTCGGTGTGCCATGAGCCCGGCTGTCACACGATCTTCCAGGAGGCGTCGCCGACCTTCAAGAAGCGCTTCATGTACATGTCGGGCATCACCGACGAGGCGCAGTTCGACAAGATGCGCCAGGGCATGACCTGGGAGGGCCACGCCGACAAGATCAAGGCGCCGTATCTCTGCGTCGCCGGCGAGTTCGACGAGCTGTCGCCGATCGAGCATTCCAGGAAGCTGGTGGCTGCCGTGCAGGGCCCGAAGCGGATGGTGGTGTATCAGGAGTCGCGCCATTCGGTCGGCAACGTGCCGGCCGCCAATCTCGGGCCGTTCCCGCCGATCCTCGTGGCCGACTGGCTCGCCGACCGCGTCGCCGGGAAGTCGTTCCCGAGCGAGCAGTGGTACGTGCGCAGCAATGGCGCGATCGACAAGAAGCCGTTCTAGTTCTCAAGCGGGGCGATTTCCGAACGTTCAACAGCAAAGGAATGTTGCCATGACGATCAGGATGCTTCTTGCGGCCGCTGCCACCCTCGCATTGCTCGGCACCGGCGTGAGCCATGCCCAGACGCCGGCGCCTGCCACGGACAAGCCGGCTGCGGCCGCCAAGGTCAAACCTGAGCGGACGGCGAAATCGCTGGAGTGCTCGAAGCAGGCCGACGAGAAGAAGCTCCACGGCAAGCCGCGCAAGAAGTTCATGAGCGACTGCAAGAAGGCCTGAGCTTTTTCCGCCTTCGTTGCGCAAAACTCAGCCGTCATGCCCGGGCTTGTCCCGGGCATCCACGCCTTGGCCACGAGGAAAGTAAGGCGTGGATGGCCGGGACAAGCCCGGCCATGACCGCGGTGGGATTAGCGCAAGGGCGCTAATGTCCCGTTGCGGCTGCCGCGAGCCGCGCAGGATCGTCCGGCGGTGAATTGCCCCGCCAGACCACATGCAGGTCCGGCCGGACCAGCACGAGGTCGCGCCCGTAGATCGTGCGCGCCTCGTCGCCCGGCAGATCGAGCACCGTGAACGGCGCGCCGATCTTGCCGAACGCCGCCGCCAGCGCCGAGCCATCCGCCTTGCTGCCGCCAAGGCGTATGAGCGTATAGCCGTCGCCGATGCAGTCGGCGGCGGCACGGCCGTCCGGCAGCCAGGCATGCGGCAGCCGCACGCCCGGCCAGGTGCTCGGCGTGTAGTCGACGAAATCGTAGGGCGGACCGTCGCCGTTTTCCTTCGCGACAAGCGGCGAGCCGAAATAGTGATAGCCGAGCTCGGCGCCGATCATCTCGTTGGTCTTGCGCTGCTCGACGTCGGCCACCGCCGCAAGATGCGCGCGGGCGGCCGCGCCCGCCGGCGTGTTGTCGCGCATTTCAGGCTTCCATTGCGCGCGCCATTTGCGCCGGCCGAGCGAGGCGTAGCGCGATGCGCCCACGTTGTTCTCGCCGACGCGGCGGCGCTCGAACTCGTAGGACGCGAGCAGGCCCGGGCCGCCCCAGCCCTGCAGCGTGCCGGCGAGCTTCCAGCCGAGATCGATGGCGTCGCCGACGCCGGTATTCATGCCGAGTCCACCGGTCGGGATCACCAGATGCACCGCATCGCCCGCGAGCAGCACGCGGCCGCGGCCGTAGCGCTCGGCGAGCAGCAGGTTCTGCCGCCACTCGCCGACATAGAGCATCTCGTATTTGACCGGCATGGCGACGGTCTGCTCGAACTTCGTCGCCATATCCTGATCTGTCGCGACCACCGAATGCAGCGTGAAATGCTTCGTGCTGTCCTGCACGATGAGCTGCGTCGATTGGTTGTCGGCGACGTGATAGTGCCGGCCCTTGCCGATCGCGATGCGTTCGAACAGCTCGTCGCAGCGATACAGTGCCTGGCGGAGCTGCAGGATGTTGCCTTCGCCGGCGAGCTTGATGTCGAGCTGCTTTCGCACGTTGCTGGCGCCGCCGTCGCAGCCAGCCAGGTATTTCGCGGTGATCCGCGATGTCTTGCCGCCTTCGTTGACCTCCGCGGTCACCGAATTCGCATCCTGCTGGAACGACACGAATTCGCAGCCGTAGCGCACCGTGACGCTCGGCAGGGTCTCGACCACCGACTTGAGCAGCGGCTCGAGCGTGTACTGCGAGATGAGCTGATAGGACTCGAGCGGCAGCGTGCCGTCATGAGTGGCCGCGATCTCTTTCTTCGCGTCCGCGACCGACGGATACGGCAGGTGCAGGAGCGGCGGCTCGATCAGCGAGGTGACGATGTAGACATCCATCGGCACCCAGCTCGGCAGGCCCGCGGCGCGGATTTTCTCGGCGAGGCCGAGCCGCCGGTAGATTTCCATGGAGCGCGCGTTGCAGCGCTCCATCTTGGGCCACATGTGCGGCGCGCTTTTCTGCTCGACCAGCGTGCAGCGGATGCCGCGGCGGCCGAGATCAAGCGCCAGCGTCAGGCCCACGGGCCCTGCGCCGACGATCAGAACGTCAGTGTCCATGCGAGTTCACGTCAGCAAATGCGGGCGAGGCCGCCTATTGTTCGGTCCATTCGATATGCGCCCGGATCGCCTTCTTGGCGTCGTCGACCCAGCCGTGAGGTCTCGCCTTCTCGATCATGGCGCCGAGGTTGCTCTGCCACGCGGCGTCGTTGGCAACCTCCGGCCTCTTGCGCAGCGCCTGCTCGTAGATCCAGGCATGACCTTGATCCTGAATCTCGGCAGTGCCGTTGAGCGCCCTTCGCACCTGATCGAGCCGCGCCGGACCTCCCTCAACCACGATCTTGAAGGCGCGGAAGTTGTCCTTGTCTTCCAATAATACGCTGCCGTCGGCGGCGACTTTGACGTACATCAAACCGGCTCCCTGATTGCCTGTTCCTTCGATCAGAACGGCTTCTCGCCACCGACGCGGGGCGGCACGTCGAAGCCGTTGAGCAAGGTCGAGACCATGCTGTAAAGCCCGGCGATCGTGAAGATCTCGATGGTCACATCCAGGCCGAACTGCTTCAGCATCCGGTCATAGGTCGCCTGGCTCAGCGGCTTTCGTTCCAGCAGCTCCGTCACCGCCTCGTAGACCAGCCGCTCGTCGTCTTTCTTCAGGTCGGGCTTGCGCTGGTGCCGGAGCGCCTCGATCGCGTCCAGCGAAATCCCCGCCGCCGCAGCGGGCCCCTCGTGTGACGCCCAGGCGTAGCGCGCCGCCCAGTATCGGGTGATGATGAGAACGATCAGCTCATAAATCCGTTTCTCGACCTTGCCGCTCTCGCGCAGCGCCAAGGTCAGCTTGTTGGCGGCGTCGGCGATCGCCGGAGTGCGCAGCCAGATTGCGAACGGGCCGCTCACGCGCCCGCTCCGCGTGCCGCCCAGCACTGCATGGAGTGCCTTCTGTTCTGGCGAGAGCTCTTCCATCGGCAGCGGATCGAGACGGGCCACAGGTTCCTCCGGCAATGTTGTTTGATCTCAATCAGACATTGAGCGGCGCGAGCGTCGGCCGGCCACGGATCATGTCGGCCGCCTTCTCGGCGATCATCATCACCGGCGCATTGATGTTGCCGCTGATCAGGTCCGGCATCACCGAGGCGTCGATCACCCGCAGGTTCTCGGTGCCGCGCACGCGCAGATGCGGATCGACCACCGCGGTCTCGTCGTGGTCGCGGCCCATCTTGCAGGTGCCGAGCGGGTGATGCAGCGTGATCGCGGTGTTACGGATGTGCTCGTCGAGCTCGGCGTCGGTGCGGGCCGGCGTCAACTCGCCGGCAATGAAGGGCTTCATCTGCGGCTGTTGCATGATGTTCTGCATCAGCCGCAAGGCGCCGCGCATCGTCTTCCATTCGCGCTCGGTCGACATGAAGTTCTGCTTGATGCGGATCGGCGTCGCCGGATCCGACGAGGACAGGGTGAGCTGGCCGCGGCTTTCCGGATGCAGCATGATCACGCGACCGCCGAAGGCGTCCTGATAGGGCTTGCGGAACGGCATGAGATAAGGATGCGCCGTCATCGGCGCGCCGGCGAGCAGCAACTGCACATCCGGCACGTTCGAGTCCGGCATCACCCGCCCGAACGCCCCGATGCCGCCCGGAATGTCGCTCGCGATGCTGGTGCCGCCCAGAAGGTATGTGTCGGCGAGTGCGACCGCGATGCGGTCGAGCCGCATGGCGTTGTGGATCGCGCCGGGCGAGGTGCGGCGGTACCCCAGCATCGCGGTGACGTGGTCCTGCAGGTTCTGGCCAACACCGCGCAGCGCCACCTGCGGCTTGATGCCGACCGTGCGCAGCGCGTCGGGATTGCCGACGCCCGACAGCATCAGAACCTGCGGCGAGTTGATGACGCCGCCGGCGAGCAGGACCTCGCGCTGGGCATGAACCGTGTGGGTCTCCCCGCCGTGGCGATATTCGACGCCGATCGCGCGGCTGCGGTCGAGCAGGATGCGGGTCACCAGCGCGCCGGTCTCCACCGTGAGATTGGAGCGCGTCATGGCGGGCCGCAGATAGGCCACCGCTGCGCTGCAGCGCCGGCCGTTACGGATGGTGTTCTGGTTGCGGCCGACACCGTCGTTGCGGCCGCTGTTGAGGTCGTCGTTCCATTTCAGGCCGGCGGCCTGGTTCGCCAGCGCGTAGGCGTCGGCCAGCGGGTCCTGGAAGGTCGACCAGCAGGTGCCGAGCGGGCCGTTGCCGCCGCGGTGGGCGCTGGGGCCGTCCTGCCAAGTCTCCTGCTTCTTAAAGTAGGGCAGAGCGTGCGCATAGGACCAGTGCGGCAGGCCGTTCGCGGCCCAGCGGTCGTAATCTCCACGATGGCCACGTGAATAGGTCATGGCGTTGATCGAGGACGAGCCGCCGATCACCTTGCCGCGGGCGCATTCCACCTGGCGGCCGGCGAGCTGCGGCTCCGGCTCGGTGAAGTACATCCAGTCGTGCAGGCGGTTGGTGAGGATCTTGCCCCAGGCCAGCGGGATATGAATCCAGGGGTCGCGGTCCCAGCCGCCAGCCTCCAGCACCAGGACGCGGGTGTCGCGGTCTTCGGTCAGGCGGTTGGCCAGAACGCAGCCCGCGGAGCCCGCACCAACGATGACGTAGTCGTAACTCTTGACCGCGGCCATTTCCGGACGCCCCGCATTTTTGCGGCAGCTTGGCGCAAGCCGAAGAGCAATGCTAGGCCTTAGCGGTTGAGTACGTACTTGAGGGCCAGACAATCATGAGCACATCGGGCGGGCCGGTCGATCGCGCCGTGCTGGAGGACCTCGCGGCGTCGAGCCGGATCCTCGCCGATCAGGGCGTGTTCGACGCTGCGGGACACGTGTCGATGCGGCATCCGGGACATGCCGGTCGTTTCCTGATGTCGCGATCGCTCGCGCCGCAGATGATCACCGCCGACGACATCATGGAGTTCGATCTCGACTGCAACGCCATCGATCCGCGCGGCCGCAACGGCTTCATTGAGCGCTATCTGCACGGCGAGATCTTCAAGGCGCGGCCCGACGTGATGGCGATCGCCCACAGCCATTCGCCCTCGACGATCGCGTTCGGGCTGTCCAACGTGCCGATGCGGGCGATGTATCACAATGCGGCGTTTCTCGCCGCCGGCGTCCCGGTGTTCGACATCCGCGACAAGTTCGGCACGACCGATATCGTGATCAGCTCGGCCGACAAGGGCGCAGCGCTGGCCGTGGTGCTCTCCGACAAGCCGGTGGCGCTGCTCCGCGCCCACGGCATGGTCGCGGTCGGTCCGTCGCTGCCGGTCGCAGTGTTCCGCGCGATCTTCACGGTGACCAGCGCCAACATCCAGCATCAGGTGCTGGCGCTCGGCGGACCGGTCGCGGCGCTGGACGAGGAAGAAGGCCGCATCGCCGACGTGGTCAACGTGCAGACCGTCGGCCGCTCGTGGGATTTGTGGAAGAAGCGGGTGATGCCGTAGTAGTCTTGTGTTCGGAGACCGGGCGCGCGGGAGTGCAAGCGGGAGTGAGTGTCATGCAGCAGCCGTCACAGCAACAGCTCAAGCAGGAGCTGGTCGACGCGATCCGCATGCTGGAGCATGCGGAGTACATCGACCACAACGGCCACTGCAGCGTGCGGCGCGACGCGGGCTCGTTCTACATCAACTCCGGCGCTTCGATGCGCTCATGCCTCACCGTCGAGGACATCGTTGCGGTCGATCTCGAAGGCCGGCCAGTCGACGGCTCGAACGTCAAGCCGCCGCTGGAGTTTCCGATTCACGCCGAGGTCTATCGGGCGCGACCCAAGGTCAACGCGGTGTTTCACACGCATCCGCAGTGGTCGACCTATCTCACCATGACCGGCACGCCGCAGAAGGTGGTTTACGCGCAGGCATCGCTGCTCGGTGACATGCCGGTGATGAACTCGCCGATGTCGGTCAACACCCGCGAGATGGGTGAGAAGATGGTCGGTGCGATGGGCGACAATCCGGTGGTGATGCTGAAGGCCCACGGCGTGGTCGCGGCTGCCGAGAGCGTGCTCGAGTGTTTCGCCTATGCGGCCTATGTCGAGGAGAACGCGCGCCGCCAGTACATGGCAATGCAGATCGGCGAGCCGTACGTGTTCAGCGACGAAGAGCAGGCCGCGTGCCGGCAGAAGCTCCGCTCGCCGTCGCTCTTCAAGAAGACATGGGACCACTACCGGTCGAAGATCTCCTGACCCGCGGAGCGCCGCGAATTGCGGCGTGAATCGGACCGACGCGCGGCATACAGCGGGCGGTCCGCACGATCGTTGCTGTTGCGGGTGCGGCTTTGAAACATCGTTCCGGGCGGCTCAAAAGTTGTTGCGGTTTATTTCGAGTATTCACCGCCCGGCCGGTCACTACGTCAAAATATGTTTCGCAGTGTTGCCGATCTGCATCGTGCGGAACCCGAATCCGGTCCAAACCCCTCGAAACGATATGTTTTATGCTTAATCGGCCGGTTACGCCGCTGATTGCGTACGTCTTTTAACGTAATTGCGGCCCGGAACCAGATGTTCCATCTGATTGTTTCTGGGCATGTCATTGGCGTACACACCCCGGGCTCAAATTGCGGTTACGAATCGTTGGGGCGATCATGCCAGCCTCGATGGTCTGAGCTTTGGGCGGGGACAACAGGGAGCAGGCCGCCAGGTCAAAGGCGCTTGCAGGGCGGGAGTGACAGTCGTCAATCGAGTTTCCATCGCGGTTGCGTTGCTGTGCACGACGGCATCGTCGGTCTGGGCGACCACCGACTCGCCATCGCCGGCGAAGACGTCGTTCGCCTATTCGAGCAGCCACGGCGTCAAGCCGTTGCCGGCTTCGGTGATCGAGCAGATCGCCGATCCCTACAGCGATGTTCTCAACAACGATGCCGCTTCCGAATATGTCGAGCCGCGCGCCAAGCCCGTCGAGGTCGTGGTCAGCCCGCGGCGGCAGCCGTCGCGCGATCTCGTGTGCAGCGCCGTGGCTTCGGTGGCGCAGGCCAACAATTTGCCGGTGCCGTTCTTCGCCAACCTGATCTGGCAGGAAAGCAGCTTCGACAGCCGCACCATCAGCCGCGCCGGCGCGCAGGGCATTGCGCAGTTCATGCCGCAGACCGCCGTCGAGGTCGGACTGATCAATCCGTTCGAACCGATTCATGCGCTCAACGTCGCCGGCAAGTTCGTCAGCGATCTGCGCAAGCAGTTTGGCAATCTCGGGCTCGCGGCCGCGGCCTATAACGCCGGCCCGCGGCGCATCGCCGACTGGCTCGCCAAGAAGGGCGAGCTGCCGACCGAGACGCGCAACTACGTGGTCCGTGTCACCGGCAAGCAGGCCGAAGACTGGATCGGCGCGAAGAACGATCCCGAGATGCTGCTGATGCCGGCCAAGGCGCCGTGCGCCGAGGTGATCGAGGCCGTGCAGGCCCAGGCCAAGACGGTGCGGGCCGCCAAGCTGATTTCCGAGCTCGCCTCGACCGCGAGCCAGATGCGAGACAAGCCCGCGCCGCAGCCCGCGCCCGAGGTGCTGTCCGAGAACACCGATCGAGGCTGGCGCGGACGCGTCACCGCCATGGTCCTCGAGGTGCTGCGGCGCCTGGAGCAGAAGGAAGCCGCGGCGAAGGCTGCCGCGAAGACTGCGGCAAAGTCGGTGGGCGCAGCGGCGCTCAAAACTGCGCAGCGCGACAAGATCGACGAACGCGCATTGGCCAAGGCCGCGCGGCGGGCGGAGGTCAAGACGTTCGTTGCGTCCGGCAACCGGAACGCGCCGAAATCGACCGACCGGGAGGTCGACCGCACCGCGATGCTGATTCCGGGCCGGGATGATTCGATCGACGCGGCCAACCGCGACTTCAACGGGCTGGGCAAGATCGACATGGCCAAGTCCGAGCCGGCAGGACCCGAGATCACCAAGATCGAGCTGGTTGGACTCGCCGACGGCAATGCAGACGCGGCCAAGCCCGACACCGGCAAGCGCGCCGCGCAGCGCCATAGCGCGAACGTCGTCAAATTCATCTATGCCGACACCCTGAGGCCGTACTGACGGCGGCCTCGCGGCACGACGCGACAGCGTCGTTTCAAAACAAGCGCGACGCGACAGCGCCGCCTCGATCCAAGCGCGACGCTACAGCGTCGCCTCGATCAACGCGCGCAGCTCGGGCGTGACCCTGGGCGACAGGCCGAACCACGCCTGCCAGGCCGGAATGCCCTGGTGCAGCAACATGCCGAGCCCGGTCACGGTGCGGTTGCCGCGCATGCGGGCCGCGACAATGAGCGGCGTCTCCCGTGGATTGTAGATGATGTCGTTGACCAGCGCGGTCTTCGGCAGCTTGTCGAGACGCAGGTCGAGCGCGGCCTCGCCGATCATGCCCTGGTTGGTCGCGTTCACCAGCGTGGCCACGCCGTCGATGGCGTCGTGCCGCTGCTCCCACGGCACCACCGTGATCGGACCGCCGAATTCCTTGGCCAAGGTCTGCGCGCGAGTGAGCGTGCGATTGCACAGTCTGATTTCGCGCGCGCCGCGTTCCATCAGGCCATAGACCACGGCACGGGCGCCGCCGCCCGCGCCCATCACGGCGACCGGGCCCGCATTGGCGCGCCAGTCCGGCACGAACTCCAGGATGTTGTGCGTGAAGCCGTACCAGTCGTTGTTCGAGCCGGCGAGCGAGCCGTCCGGCCGCACCACGACGCAGGACATCGCGCCGATTTTCTTCGCCGTGATGTCGACCTCGTCGACGATCTTCATGGCGTCCTGCTTCAGCGGGATGGTCAGGTTGCAGCCGGCGAAGTTGAGCGAAGGCAGCGCGCGAAGCGCCGCCTTGAGCTGCTCGGGCGGTATCGCCAGCGGCACGTAGCTGCCCTGAAGGCCATGCTGCGCGAACCAGAAGTTATGCAGCGCCGGCGAGCGCGATTGATGGATCGGCCAGCCCATCACGGCGGCGAGGAGGAAGCGGTCTTTGGCGGCCATCGGAGATCCGGTCGGGGACTTAAAACACACAAACGGGCAGCAGAAAGCACGTTATGGCGGCGCTTCGTCAAGCGTACTAACCTCGCCCGCCCGGACACGAGAACAGTGCGAGACCCGTCCCATGCCGCCACGCCCCTTCCGCCGCGTCGTCACCGGCCATAACGCCCAGGGCCGTTCGATCTTCGTCTCCGACGGCCCGGCGCCCGCGGTGTTCGACAGGGGGGCCGGAGCGACCGGGCTCACCGAACTTTGGGAGACCCGCGCGACGCCCGCCAGCAATGCCGGCAACGACGATCCCACATTGGGGCAGCCGCAGCGGCTGCCGCCGCCCAAGCACGGCTCGAAATTCCGCGTGGTCGAGTATCCGCCGGACTCCAAGCGGGTGGCGCATCTGCGCGCGCCGGGCGCTTCGCACGATTCCAAATCGGAGGGCTATTCGCGCGACCTCGGCAACGCCCGCCATCCTGGCTTTCACCAGACCAGCACGATCGACTACGCCATCGTGCTGTCGGGCGAGATCTACGCGCTGATGGACGAGGGCGAGGTGCTGCTCAAGACCGGCGACGTGCTGATCCAGCGCGGCACCAGCCACGCCTGGAGCAACCGCACCGAGGAGCCGTGCTGTATCGCCTTCGTGCTGATCGACGCGGAGCCGGTCTAGAGCTTATGCCGCCTTCGCGCTCGTCGCCGGCAGCAGCTTCGCCTCGACCAGCGCCTTGCGGATGCGCTCGATCTCGGCGCGCTCGATCTTGACCAGCGGCGGCCGCACCACGGCGCGCGGCAGCTTGCCCATCAGCACCAGCGCTTCCTTCATGCGGTTGTGCATGTCGACCCAGGGCTGGGCGTAGAACACGCTGGCCAGCGGATAGATGCGGTCATTGAGCGCGCGAGCGGTGGCAAGGTCGTTGGCCTGAACGGCGCGGAACAGTTGCGCCTGCAGGTCGGCGATCACGCTGCCGCTGCCCGAGAGCAAGCCTCTGCAGCCGAGCGTCAGCGACGCCATCAGCCACGAGCTCTGCGTCGACAGCACGTTGAACGGCCGCGACAGGTTCTGCAGCGTGCGGACGTGCCACTCGTGCTGCTGCACAGTACCGGCCCAGTCCTTGATCGCCTTCAGCGTCGGGATCTCCTCGATCATCCGCAGGATGGTCTCGTTCGGATAGCCCTGGCCGGTGGCGAGCGGATACTGGAACGCGATCAGCGGCAGGTCGGTGGCGTCGGCGATGCGCCGGAAGTGCTCGATCGCCATGCCGGCATGCTGGCCGAGCGTGAACGGCGCCGGCGGAAACACCAGGAGCGCCGAGGCGCCGCCAGCCGCAGCCATCTTGGCGAGGCGCGCGGCCTCGACGCTACCGTCGGCCCAGATGCCGTTGATCAGCGGGACCTTGTCGCCGATCTCGTCGCCCGCGATCTCCAGCACCCGGCGCTGCTCCTCGAAGGTGCAGGACGCCACCTCGGTCGAATGCGCGTTGATGGTCACGGCCGACAGTCCCTCGGCCGACGTCACGTCGCGCAGGTGCTTGCGGAAGCTCGCCTCGTCGATCGAGAGGTCGTCAAAGAACGGCAGCAGGACGGCCGGGATGACGCCGTGCGGGACGTAGGCGGGGTGACGGGGCATGCGAAATCTCCTCGTTGGTGATCCCAGTATAGCAGGATTTTCGTCCGGTCGCCCGGCAGGCCAGGAATGGCTGCGCCGCCGGCTGCTGCGGTCAACGCCGGGCTTGCGCCGATCACCCGGCGGAAACGGCGGTTCAAGACGTTCCGGCCGGGGCAAAGGATTCGCCGGATCAATTTCTTTTTCTCCGGAATCCCGAAGCCCTTCCCCGTCGTCCTTGGCATGCGACTGCGGATCGCAGGTCGCTTGCGACCAACGGGACAACGGACATGGAACAGATCAACGAGAGGGCGACCCGGGGCTGGGTTCTTGCGCTGACATCGACGGCCTCCTTCATGGCGGCCCTGGACGCGCTGGTGGTCACGACCGCGCTCGGCAACATCCGCCGCGACTTCGGCGCCTCGATCGAGACGCTGCAGTGGACTGTCAACGCCTACAATCTCAGCTTCGCGGTGCTGCTCTTGACCGGTGCGGCGCTCGGCGACCGGTTCGGCCGCCGCCGCATGTTCGTCACCGGCATCGCCTTGTTCGTCGCGGCCTCGATCCTGTGCGCGGTCGCCGGCAATGCGGGCTGGCTGATCGCGGGCCGCGCCCTGCAGGGCGCTGGCGCGGCGCTACTGATGCCGCTGGCCATGGCGCTGCTTGGCGCGGTCTTCCCGCGCGAAGAACGCGCCAAGGCGCTGGGCGTGTTCGGCGGCGTCACCGGGCTTGCGCTCATCGCGGGTCCGATTGCCGGCGGTGCGATCGCCGGGGGCTTGGCGTGGCAGTGGATCTTCTGGATCAATGTGCCGATCGGCCTGATCGCAATTCCGCTGGCGCTGCTGCGCATTCCGGAAAGCCGCGGCGCCGCGGCCGCGCTCGACATCACCGGGCTCACGCTGGCGGGCGGCGCCGCCCTGGCGACGGTCTGGGGACTGACCCGGGGCAACAGCGCCGGCTGGACCCATCCCGAGGTTCTGGCCGCTCTGCTGGCCGGCCTGCTGCTGTGGCTCTGTTTCGTTGCGGCCGAGCGGCGCAGGCCGGAGCCGATGCTGCCGATGCGGTTGTTCCGCAGCCGCGCCTTCGCGGCCGGCATTGCCGCAAGCCTGCTGTTCTACGCTGGGATGTACGGCGTGCTGTTCTTCATCGCGCAGTTCTTCCAGAGCGCCCAGGGTTTCGGTCCGCTCGGCGCGGGCTTGCGCATCCTGCCATGGACCGCGACGCTGTTCGTGTTCGCGCCGCTCGGCGGCCGGCTCGTTCAGGCGGTCGGAGAACGAAATCTCATCGTCGGCGGATTGCTGGTCCAGGCGCTCGGGATGCTGTGGATCGCGAAGATCGCGGCGCCCGGCACGGCCTATGTGGCGCTCGTGATGCCGATGGTGCTGGCCGGCGCCGGGGTCTCGCTCGCAATGCCGGCCGCGCAGAATGCGGTGATCAATGCGGTTGCGGTTTCCGAGGTCGGCAAGGCGTCCGGCGCATTCAACATGTTCCGCTTTCTCGGCGGCGCATTCGGCATCGCGATCCTGGTCGCGGTGTTCGATATCGCCGGGGGATACGGCTCGCCGGAGGCTTTCAGCTCCGGCTTCGCCGCGGCGGTCGGCGCCGCGGCCATGCTGTCGGCTGCAGGCGCCGTGGCGGGACTGTGCCTGCCGGGGCGGCGCCGGACCGTTCTCAAGCCGACGGAGGCGTGATCCGCCGGCAACGCGACGGCGTCAGATCCGCACGCTGGTCATGATGCCCTTCGGGAAGATCTCTTCCGGCTTGGCGTGGCGGTGGGCGATGCCCTGCTCGTAGGTGTAGCGCAGGAACTGCTCCCAGGTCGGCCGGTTCTCCTCGATGCCGAACGGGTAGGTGTCGTTGCCGAACCGGTCCGCCATCTTGCGCATGTAGGTCGGCAGCGAGGCCACTGGATAGCGCGACACCGCCGGGTCCATCAGCCGCTCGACGCTGCGGTTCTTCGAGGTGAGGAACGCGTTGAAGAGATTGCGCGCCACCCAGGGGTTCTCGTCGAGCACGCGCTTCTGCAGCGCGATGATGTGCATGATCGGCCACACCTTGGTGGCCGCGTAGTACTTCTCTTCCATCTCGGAGAAATCGGGAAACAGCCGCACGATGTCCGGATGGCCCTGCCGGAAGCAGTCCGGCGGCCGCGCGATCAGCGCGCAGTCGATCTCGCCGGCGGCCAGCATCTCGCTCAGGGACTTCTCCTTGACGCGGGTCAGCTTGACGCCCTTGGGCAGGCTCAGCTCGACCTTCTCGATGCGGCCGGCCTCGTTGGCGCCGGCCTGGTACCAGTGCACGTCCTTGAGCCCCACGCCGTGCTCGTCGTTGAGCCAGCCGCGCATGTAGACCGCGGCGGTGTGCGCCCATTCGGGCGAGCCGATGGTCTTGCCCTTGAGGTCCTTCGCGGTCCTGATCTTGCTCTTCTTGTTGACGTAGAACGACGAGAACCGGAACAGCCGCGAGCACACCACCGGCAGCCCGATGATGTCGGAATCTTTCCGCGTCACCTGGGCGGTGAACTTGGCGAACGACAGCTCGGCCGCGTCCCACTCCCGGTCGAAGGTGAAGCGCGCGAAGATCTCGTGATGGCCGAGCATCGACCACACGGTGTCGATGCCCTCGGCCTGCACGGTGCCGAGACGGAAGTCACGGAAATGGTCGTAATCGGTGGTCGCAACGGAAAGTCTGAGCTTGGCCATCATGCCCCCCGGCAAATGATGTTTGGGTGAGTTGTGAGCTTACAGCAAAGCGGCTGGATCAGAAGCCGCCGCCGCGGTTGCCGAAGAAGCCGAACGGCCCGGAACGTCCGTTGTTGTCCGACTCATAGGGCTGCTGGTAGCCGTTGCGGCCGGGCCCGGGCTGAGGAGGCCCAGGCCTCCGGCCGAAGCCGTTGTCGTTATTTCTGTCGTAGTCGCGGCTTCGCCCGTTGGGCTGCGACAGCGTCGTGTCCCAGCCGCGCGAGAAGAACGGCGCGAAGAAGTTGCCGCCACCTCCGCCGCCGCCACTGCTGAAGAAGCCCCGGTTGTCGTCATCGTCGCTCGTGGAATATTCGTGGCCGCGCGACACCAGCCGGTATTGCGATTCATCGAGCCGGCCGCTCTCGTCGAGCTTGAAATATTCGAGGAACGCCGAGCGGCTGCGGGTGTCGATCCGCGCGCCCGATTGCAGGTCGATCGGCAGCGCAATCAGGCGGCGGTCGGCCTCGGGCGTTGGTCCGGGCAGCGGCGCCTGCGGGGCGTAGTCGGCCCAGACCGCCTTCATGACCGAATCGAAGATCGGCAGCGCGACGCGCGAGCCGGCGTTGCCGTGGCCGAGCGTCTTTCGGGTCTTCATGCTGGTGTTGTCGTAGCCGACCCAGACGCCGACGGTCACGTCCTTGCTGAAGCCCATGAACCAGGCGTCGTTGAAATCGTCGCTGGTGCCGGTCTTGCCGGCGATGACGTTGGACAGCGAGCTGAGCCGCGCCGCGGTGCCGCGCGCCACCACGCCCTGCAGCAGCGTGCGGAGCTGGAACACCGAGGCCGGATCGACCGGCAGCGGCTTCAGCGTCTCGTTGGCCTTGTAGATCTCCTTGCCGTTGAGCGAGATCTGCTCGATCACGTGCGGCGTCGGCCGCTTGCCCTCGTTGGCGATGGCGCCGTAGAAGCCCGCAAGATCGATCGGCCGCACCGGCTGGGCGCCGAGCACGAACGGATAGAACCGCACGCATTGCGGATAGACCCCCGCCTTCACGGCAAGGTCGCAGATCGCGTCGAGGCTTTCGGCCGGCGTGTCGCCGATGCCGCCGTCGAGCAGGCGCGCGGTGACGAGGTTCTTCGACTGCTCCAGGGCCCGGCGCAGCGTCATGGTGCCCGAGCCGCTGCCCTCGTAGTTGTGCGGCGACCAGTAGTCGGTCGGCCTTGTGTAGCGGTTGACGCCGCCGATCGGCGGATAGGTGATCGGCGCGTCCAGCACCAGCGTGTTCGGCTGCAGGCCGTGCGACAGCGCGGTGAGATAGGTGAGGGGCTTCAGCGAGGAGCCGGGCTGCCGGCGCGACTGCGTCACGCGGTTGAGCTGGCTCATCGGATAGGAGAAGCCGCCGACCATCGCCAGGATGCGGCCGGTCTTGTTCTCCATCACCAGCGTCATGCCCTGCACATGCGGGCGCACCCGCAGCTCGACGCGGGCGCCGCCGTTGGACCTCTGCTGGTTGTTCAGGCCGGCGGTCGAGTTCTCGACGACTTTGACGTAGACGACGTCGTACGGGTTGATGCGCGAGCGCGTCCGTCCGCCCCAGGTCGACAGCGGCAGCACGCGGCCGTCCGGCAGGCCAACGCGGATCGACTCGCCGCGCCGCTCGACCACCACGGCCGGCGTCCAGTGCACGTCATAGAGCGGCAGCCGCACCTGCTCGAGCGCGATCTGCCAGCTTGGCTTGTTCTGGCCGGCCTTGCGATCGAGGTCGAGCTTCCGGATCGCGTCGGCGATATTGGCCTCGGCGCCGTTGAACTCGACGCGGCCGGCGTTCTGCTCGTATTGCGCCAGCCCCTCCTGGAGCGCCGCTTCCGCGGCGCGCTGGATCGACGGGCGGATGGTCGATCTCACCTGATAGGCGTTCCCGGTCAGGCTCGAGATGCTCGCAACCGTGCGCGCCTCGCGGCCGATCTCGTCGACCAGGTGGAAGCCGGTGTCGCGGCGCACCCGGTTGACCGGAACGAAGCTGAGCTTGGCGGCCTCCGCCTGGCCGAGCTGCTCTTCGTTGATGGCGCCGTCCTCTTTCAGGCGGGTCAGCACGTAGGCGAGCCGCTCCCGGGCGCGGGGCAGATACTTGTCCGGATTGAAATAGGCCGGGCCCTTGGTGAGGCCGGCCAGGAACGCCGCCTCGGTGACGCTCACGTCCTTCACGGGCTTGCCGAAATAGGCGCGCGAGGCGAGGTCGACGCCCCAGGACGAGCGGCCGAGATAGATCGAGTTCAGGTAGATCTCGAGGATTTCCTGCTTGCTCAGCGCCTTCTCCAGGCGGGTCGCGACCAGCACCTCGCGGATCTTGCGCTCGAACGAGATGTTGTCGCCGACCAGCAGGTTCTTCGCCACCTGCTGGGTGATGGTCGAGCCGCCCTGACGCTTGTCGCCGCCCATGGTGTTCATGAAGGCGCGGGTGACGCTGCGGATGTCGACGCCGCTGTGATCGTAGAAGCGCTTGTCCTCGGCGGCGATGAAGGCCTTCTGCACGATCTCGGGGATCTGGGCGAGCGGCACCCACTGGCGGCGGTTGTCCGGCTCGAACAGCTCGGCGAACTTGGTGCCGGAGCCGTCGTAGACCGTGGTCATCTCGGGGAGCTTGATGCCCTTCAGCCGGTTATGGTCCGGCAGGTCGGCGGCGGCGCGGTTGAAGAACTCGATGACGTCGCCGACGTTGACGACCTCCTTGTCGATCTTCTCGTGCTTGCAGAACTGCTTGTAGGCGAGATGCAGGTCGCCGAAGTTGATGCCCTTGAAGCCCGCGACCTCGCCGGCCGCGGCCTGCTTGTCGGTCATCACGGTTTCGATCAGCCCGTCGAGATCGATGTTCTCGATGTCGAAGGCCTTCTTCATGTTGTCGCAGCCGTCCCCCAGGATCTTGAGGACTTCCGCCTTATCCTGGACGGGATCGAATTGGGTCTTGACCGCATCGGGCCGGGTCATGACCAGGCTCAGCGCCAGGGCCGTGGCGAACACCTTAACGAGAATGGCTTCCATGTATGGGCAACTCTGCGACGCCGCACCGCGATGTTAATTATACAAAAAGGCCATTTGACGGTTATGGTTTCTTCGGCGTGCGAGGAAAATATTTCGCGACCTGAGGCTTCGGAATTTACCTTGCGCGGTCAATGCGTTAAAGCGTTAATGCCACAATCACAGACAATCGGGAGGCAACGATGGCTGGCAACGGGCTGAGCGAGCGCCTGCAGACGCCGATTTCGACCGCGGAGCTCGAGCGCCGCTGGAGCCTGGTGCGCGCCGCGATGAAGCGCGAGGGCATCGACGTCCTGCTGATGCAGAACAACAACGATCACATGGGCGGCTATGTCAAATGGTTCACCGACATGCCGGCGACCAACGGCTATCCGCAAACGGTCGTCTTCCCGGCCGATGACGAGATGACGGTGGTCTGCCAGGGCCCGTTCAACGGCGACGGCCGGCCGCCGGGCGACACCTGGCGCGGCGTGAAGCGGATGCTCACCACGCCGAGCTACGAGTCGGCGCACTACACCCAGAACTACGATCCGGAGCTGGCCGCGAAAGCGCTGCAGCCCTATGCCCGCGCCACCATCGGCTTTGTCGGCATCTATCAGATGTCGTTCGCCATGGGCGACTTCATCATGAAGAAGTTCTCGGCGGCGCGTTACGCCGACGCGAGCGAGATGGTCGACCGCGTCAAGGTCATCAAGAGCGCCGAGGAGCTCGAGCTGGTGCGCCGCGCCGCGCTGATGCAGGACGGTGCGATGAAGGCCGCCTTCGCGGCGATCAAGCCCGGCATGCGCGACACCGAAGTGGCCGCGGTCGCGGTGCACTACAGCCAGGTCCACGGCAGCGAGAACGGCATTTATCTCTGCGCCTCGGCGCCTCCCGGCACGGCGGCCAAGTTCGGCCAGCGCCACGTGCAGAACCGCACCATCCAGAAGGGCGACGCCTTCGCGCTGCTGGTCGAGGATTCCGGCCCCGGCGGCATGTACACCGAGCTCGGCCGCAGCTGCGTGCTCGGCAAGGTGCCGCAGCAGATGAAGGAAGAGCTCGAGATGGTGAAGGAGTCGCGCAAGCTCACCCTCGACATGCTGGTGCCCGGCACGCCGTGCAAGGACATCTGGGAGGCGTTCAACGCCTTCATGCGCAAGCACGGCCGGCCCGAGGAGGCGCGGCTCTATTGCCACGGGCAGGGCTACGATCTGGTCGAGCGGCCGCTCATCCGCAGCGACGAGCCCTGGACCATCCAGAAGGACATGAACATCGTCGTGCACCCCACCTATGCGTACGGTGGTTATCTCAACTGGCTGTGCGACAACTACATCATTGGCGGCAACGGCCCGGGCGACCGGATCCACCAGTTCCCCGAAGAGATCATCGAGATCGACGTCTGAATTCGGCCGTGATCCTGACACGGCGCTGACTGCGACGTTCTGTCACCAAAGCTGCGGTTCTGCATCGCGCGCATTCGCAAGAGTGCGCGCGAACTGCTGCTGCCTGTTGGAACCTGTATTACATTTAATTTTTTCCCCGCAGACTTCTCTGCTACCGAAATCGTTGAGCGGTGTTGGAACACTAGGTGCTCTAGCACCGCTCGCGCCATGTCTCGCGTCGGGACAAATGGCGCGTGGGGCGAAGGCGCAAGAACAACAACATCGCACCGGAGAGGTCCGGTCGGGAGGTAGCCTTGTCGTCCCTGAACCGCGCGCGGCGCGAAGCCAATTTCTTTGCGCATATGTTCCAGCACCGCCGCGATTTCTGCGCCGGCGGCCTGATGATCTTGTTCGGCCTCGTCGCTGCGGTGAACGGCCCGACCTATCACATCGGCACGCTGACCCGCATGGGGCCGGGCTTCATGCCCACGGTCCTGGGCGTCCTCCTCATCATCCTCGGCGTGCTGATTGCCGGAACCGCAACCGTCGAAGCGGCGGTTGAGGGCGAGCATAGCGAGCACGGCGACGAGAACCTGCTGCCGGCGCATCCGCAGTGGCTGGCTTGGCTGTGCATTCTGTCCGGGCCGTTCCTGTTCATCGTGTTCGGCAGCATCGGCGGCATGGCGCCGGGCACCTTCGCCTGCGTGTTCGTGTCCGGGCTGGGCGACCGCGACATGAACTGGAAGCGGGCGCTGATCCTGGCCACGGTGGTGACGTTGTTCGGCGTCGCCCTGTTCCACTACCTGCTGCAGATTCCGATGCCGGTCCTCGAGTGGAAGTCGCCACTCCAAGTGTGGTGGCGCTAAATGGAAACCGCTCTCACCGATCTCTGGTACGGCTTCACGGTCGCGATCGAGCCGCACAACCTGATGTACTGCTTCCTCGGCGTGCTGATCGGCAACATGGTCGGCGTGCTGCCGGGCATGGGGCCGCTCGCCACCATCTCGATCCTGTTGCCGCTGACCTTCGGTATCAAGCCCGTCGGCGCCATCCTGATGCTGTCGGGCATCTTCTACGGCTCGCAGTATGGCGGCGCGATCTGCTCCATTCTGCTCAACCTGCCGTGCCATCCGCCGCACGCGGTGACATGTCTCGACGGATTCCCGATGACCAAGAAGGGCCGCGGCGGCGTCGCCCTCGGCATCACGGTGATCGGCTCGTTCATCGGCGCGTCCTGGGGCATCACCGAGATGATGTTCCTGGCTCCGCTTCTGGTCACCGTGGCCCTGAAGTTCGGCCCCGCCGAGGTGTGCTCGCTGATGCTGCTGGGTCTGCTCGCCGGCTCGACGCTCGCGCGCGGCTCGCCGCTCAAGGGCGTCGCCATGACGGTGCTGGGCCTGATCTTCGGGCTGGTCGGTTCTGACCTGGAGACCGGCGCCGAACGTCTCACGTTCGGCTTTACGGAGCTCTCCGACGGCATCGAGCTCGTGGCGCTTGCGCTTGGCCTGTTCGGCATTGCCGAGTTCATGAACAGCGTCAATCAGGCGAGCCCGATCAACGCCACCTATTCCAACGTCAAGCTGAAGGACATGCGGCCGAGCTGGGCGGAGTTCAAATGGGCCTTCCCGGCGATGATCCGCGGCACCATCGTCGGCAGCCTGTGCTCGCTGATCCCGGGCACCGGGCCGACCATCGCGTCCTTCGTCGCCTATGCGACGGAAAAGAAAGTCGCCAAAAATCCGGAGGACTTCGGCAAGGGCGAGATCCGCGGCGTGGCGGCGCCCGAAGCCTCGACGCACTCCTCGGTGCAGGGTGACTTCATCCCGACCATGAGTCTCGGCATTCCGGGCGACGCCGTGATGGCGCTGCTGCTCGGCGCGCTGATGATCCAGGGCATCGTGCCCGGCCCGCAGCTCATCAAGGAGCATCCGGATATCTTCTGGGGCCTGATCGCGAGCTTCTGGATCGGCAACATCCTGCTGGTGCTGCTCAACGTGCCGCTGATCAGCATCTGGGTGAAGATGCTGATGATCCCCTACCGCTACCTCTATCCGAGCGCGCTGTTCTTCGTCTGTATCGGCGTCTACGCCGCCAACAACGACTTCTTCCAGGTCGGCGAGGTGATCGTCATCGGCATCCTCGGCTACGTGCTGATGCGGCTCGGCTTCCAGCCGGCGCCGATCCTGCTGGGCTTCGTGCTGGGTCCAAGGTTCGAGGAGAACTTCCGGCGCGCCATGCTGATCTCGCGCGGCGATCTGATGACCTTCGTCGAGAAGCCGATCAGCGCGTTCTTTCTGGCGCTGTGCGTGATCCTCATCGGCGCGCAGATCTACTTCAGACTGCGCGGCTCGAAGAAGGACACGGCTGCAGCCGAGGCCGTGGTCGAGCAGTCGCTGTCGTCGCCGCAGCTGCAGCGGGCGAAGTAAGCCGAGCGAAGCAATCCGCGGTCACGCGGTCAGGCATCACCATCATCGTCGTCGTCGCGATGATGGTGATTTGCCGTCGCCGAGGAAAATCGCGAGAACCGTGTGATTGTGCTCACGCCGCTGCTCAGTCAATGACCTCGTCGGCGGTCCCGACATAGCTTAGCGACAATTCAAGGCCGATCGCCTTCGCCGTCTTGAGATTGATGACGAAATGAAATTTGGTGGGCGCCTGCACCGGTAAATCCTCCGGCTTCGCGCCCTTGAGAATGCGATCGACGTAAGTCGCTGCGCGACGGTAGGGATCTATGCCATCTATGCCGTAGGAGAGCAGCCCGCCCTCCGCGGCAAAGGCCAGTGTGCCAAACAGCGTCGGCAGTCTGTCCCTCGTCGTCAGTTCAAGGATCTGACGGCGAACGGCGGGAGCTTCGACAACGGAATCTCCGGCCACGATCAGTGCGCTGTTTGGGACGCGCGAGAGCTTCGTCACAACGCCCTCGACGTCGGCGGGTCCGGCAAGTGGTGCGGCCACGGGCTCGATCGCGAAACCCGGAGCTGTTTCATTGAACGTCCGATACCAGCTGGGCGAAGACGCGTTGCTGGTCGAGATCATGAGGCCGACACGCTTCACGCTCGGCACAGCCTCTTTCAGAACCTGCAACCATTTTCCGATCAGTGAGAATTCCAGGTTGCTGAAGCCGGTGGCATTGCCGGTGGGCCGTGCGAGACTTTTCACGAAACCCTGACCCAGAGGATCGGAGACCGATACGAAGACGATCGGAATGCTCTGCGTCTCCTTTTGAACGGGCAGGAACGCATTGGTGGGGCCGGCCACGATAACGCTTGGCTTGAGCCGCACCAGCTCCCGGGCCATTGCCGAAGGCTGCTCGCCACCCCAGCGAAGTTCAATCCTGACATTTTGCCCGTCGGTCCATCCCAGTTTCTGAAGTTCCTGGACGAACGCGGCCATGCGCGAACGCATGACCTGGTTTTCGACACTCCCCAACAAGATGCCGACGATTGGCCTCGTCTCGCGCTGCTGAGCTCGCGCCGCCGCTGCCCAGACGGGCACAAGGCCCATCGCACCAATAAATTGCCGCCGTTTCATAGCCGCCCCAGGCTCTTTGGCAGCATCGTACAAGCAAGAAGCCGGCCCACAAAAGGGGTTGCGCGAGTCTGCCGCACTAGCGCGATAGCCTCTGTGGGCGTCGCACCGGCTAAAGGCATCGGAAAATTGAAGAGGTGGCCGCCGGAGAGTCCTACGTCACCGTAGGACCACTCTCACCACGGGGATGAGCAGCAGACGTCACCGGCGGCCGGTTGAATTCATACGGGCGAATCCATTCGCTGAAAACATTTCCGTAAGCGCGCGCCGCGGCGATGTTGACAGACCTTGCAAGCAGTGTTGATGGAGCTTGCAAACACAGGACTCAAATTTGACGAGCGCCTTGTTTCCCTTAGGGTCGCGCTGCCTTGCTCACGTGAGGGCGTCTTCTAGGGACGCTTAGTTGGCGGAGCAGGGTGTGGCGCCCGCGCCTCTGCTTAACGTGAGCAGATGCCCCGGGACGTCTCGGGAAACCGTCCGTGCCTCTTCGAGAGGTGCTGCCTTCGA
>CAKZHN010000523.1 GCA_936924235.1 uncultured Rhodoplanes sp.
CGACCGCCTTCGCTCCGCTACGGCGGTCGACCCTCCCCCTCCAGGGGAGGGTGAAGCGCTGCGCCACCGAAGAAAAAACGTCAGGGATCTTCGCCCGCCTCCGGCCCCGCCACCGGCAAAATCCGCGGCGGATGCCCGGTGCTCTCCAGGAACCGCACCAGATCCTCCCGCTTGATCGACGTCGTCATCGTGTTGGTCAGCGGATGCGCGTTGATGACCTCATGCCGCATCAGTGCCTCGTCCAGCACCATCGTCACCCGGGCGTCCAAGTCGTTGATCACCCCGAACGGCGTCACCGAGCCGGGCGTCACCCCCAGCGTCTCCAGCATCTGCTCGGCCGAGCCGAACGAGAACCGCCCGGTGGCCCCGAGCCGCCGGTGCAGCGATTTCAGCTCGATGGCCGCGTCCTCCGGCGCGGTGACGAGGAACAGCGCGCTTTTCTTGTCCTTCAGGAACAGATTCTTGGTGTGGCCGCCCGGGATCGTCCCGCGCAGGCCCTGGGATTCCTCCACCGTGAACAGCGGCGGGTGGCTGACCGTCGAATGGAGGATGCCGAGGCGGTCAAGCGCGGCAAACAGCTCGTCGGGGGTGATGGGCATGCGGGATTTCGGACCGGAACAGGGGGCAGGAGCGCCATTTTGCACGAAATCGCCACGCTTTAACTCTCTCATCGAGCGTGGTTGCAAAGGCCATGGGCTTTTCGCTATAGGAACGGGCCCAGGCGGTCACCCACCGCCTGTCGCTTACGGATGCGGGTGTAGCTCAGGGGTAGAGCACGACCTTGCCAAGGTCGGGGTCGAGGGTTCGAATCCCTTCGCCCGCTCCAGTTTTCAGCTTTTCACAGCAATGATCCCACGTTGGCTTGCGCCAGCGAGCACACGGCTTGCAGCCGCTCACGCGATGCCGCCGAGCCCCCAACGAGGTGGGTTCGTTGCGCCCACCGATCGTCCCGGCAACTCTGTTTAATTCCGCAACAAATTTGGCGCTGTTTGTACCGCCGACCTTGACGCGCTTTTGATGCGGTTGGTTTTGGTTGGTGCCCCTGGAAAGTCCGTCAATCCCAGCCGGGGGCTGCCATGGGAATCACGATTGTCTTGGCTCGTTTCTGCGGGCTCGTGCGGAAGCTTCGCGCCGCCAACGGCGCCAACGTGACCGTCACTTTCGCGCTGGCCACCATCCCGATGGTGGGTTTTGTCGGCGCCGCCGTCGACTACAGCCGCGCCAACTCGGTGAAAGCCGCGATGCAGGCGGCATCCGACGCGACCGCGCTGATGCTCTCGAAGATCGCCACGACCACGAACGCGACCGATCTGCAGACCAAGGGCGCCGGCTACTTCCAGGCCCTGTTCAACCGCCCCGAGGCGACCGGCTTGCAGGTCAACGTCACCTACACCACGACCGGCGGCAGTCAGGTCGTCGTGGCGGCGACGACCAACGTGAAGACCGATTTCATGAAGCTGTTCGGCACGACCAGCATGAAGATCGACACCACGGCGCAGATCAAATGGGGCAACACCAAGCTCCGCGTCGCGCTGGTGCTCGACAACACCGGTTCGATGGCCGACGACGGCAAGATCAGCGCGCTGAAGACCGCGACCAAGAGCCTGCTTAACCAGCTCAGGGCCGCGGCGGTGAACAACGGTGACGTCTATGTGTCGATCGTTCCGTTCGTGAAGGACGTCAACGCCGATTCGAGCCACTACAACGCCAACTGGATTTATTGGGGGACTGCGGCGCAGGACCCGGCACTGTCGGATAACAACTCCTGGGACGCCCAGAACGGCGATTGCAGCAAGGGCTGGAATATCAACAACAGGAGCGATTGCCTCGCCCAGACCGGCAGTCCCAAGTGGACGCCGGGCAACCACAACACCTGGAACGGCTGCGTCGTCGATCGCGGCAACCCCACGGGCCCGAGCGCCTTGAACACCGACACCAATGTGCTGGCGACGGACATCACCAAGAACGACACGCTGTTTGCCGCCGAACAATACGGCGCGTGCCCGCAGGCCGTCATGCCGCTCAGCTACAGCTGGGCCGGCATGAAGAGCCTGGTCAACGCCATGAGCCCGAACGGCAACACGAACCAGGGCATCGGCCTCGCTCATGGCTGGATGTCACTGGTCGGCGGCGGACCCTATCCGGCGCCTCCGGCCGAGGATCCGAACTACAAATATACCAAGGTCATCATTCTTCTCACCGACGGCTTGAACACCCAGAACCGCTGGTACACCGATCAGTCGAAGATCGACACCCGCCAGGCGACCACCTGCGCCAACATCAAGGCCGCCGGCATCACGCTCTACACGGTGCAGGTCAACACCGGCGGCGATCCGACCTCGACGCTGCTGCAGCAATGCGCGAGCGACTCCACCAAGTTCTTCCTGCTGACGTCGGCAAACCAGATGGTTGCGACCTTCCAGCAGATCGGCACCAATCTCTCGAACCTGCGGATCGCACAGTAGGCGTATGCAATTCGGCGGCTGACGTCATCGGCCCGCCCGTGCCGTACCAAGCGCTCAACGGCCGTGCGCTCGCCTGGCTGAACTGATGCGGGCGTAGGGGTAGAGCACGACCTTGCTGAGGTCGGGATCGAGAGTTCGAATCCCTGTGTCCGCTACAGTTTTCTGCCAATCCCACTGATGTGACTGACCTCCTGAGGAGTCAGTGGCGGGCGTCCCCTCCGCGTTTTCTCGCCGTAACGGGCAGCATCCGCCTCACGACATCCTTCTTAAAGGCAGCTTCTTAAAGGCAGGCCGTGATAGTATGACTAGCCTACCGCACCTATAGCGTGTAGAAATTTTCGGCAGGTCGCCGCCGACCGATCTCCTGGCGCTAAGATGCAAAACCAAATCAAGGCAATTGCGGGAAACTGGAACGATGGGCACGTGCTCGACAAGCACACACGTTCGAGTGAGTTTGTTGGATACGATGAGTTCGGACATCCACAGTTTAATACGACGCGCTCTGAAGTGGGCGAGGCGCTCTACCAGCTAAAATACAAAGGCGACTTCACCAAGGTTGAGCCACTTGCGAAAGAAATCGCGACTCACATTGCGCCGAAGTTCAAGGACGTCGGCTTTATTGTGCCGATGCCGCCATCAAGGCAACGTCTCCGTCAACCGGTGACGGAAGTCGCGAAATCGCTTTCTGAAATCTTAAAGGTGCCAATGTTCGACAACATATTGGTGAAGTTACCTCCCGACCCAGATGCAAAGCAGATCAAGGATTTGGTTGGAAAAGAGGCGAAGGTCGAAGCACTGAAGGGGCGGATTGGTTTGCAGCAAAACATAACCACCGAAGGCAAGTGGAACGTGCTGCTGGTTGATGATCTTTACGATACAGGCGCTTCTCTGGAGGCGGCAACCGCTAAGCTGCGCGAGTACAATAAAGTGGGAAATGTCTACGTCGCGGCTTTGACCTGGAAGTAAGCAATGACGATCGTCTTTGTAGCAGGATCGCTGTCCATTAAGCGACTCCATCCGTGGTTTCTTGAGCGCCTCGATACCGTGGCAACGTCGGGCTTTTCCGTAGTGGTGGGGGATGCTGACGGAGCTGATACATCGATTCAGAAGTTTCTCTGGGAGCATGGGGCGCAGAACGTCACCATTTATTGCACCGGTGACGCCCCGAGAAACAATGTGGGGAAGTGGCCTGTAGAAAAAATCTTCTCAGCCGCAGACCCCGGTTCGCGGGCCTATTTCAGTGCGAAAGATGTGGCTATGGCCAAGGTCGCCGACTACGGACTCATGATATGGGACACCAAGAGTACTGGCACTCTGAGCAATGTGATTGAACTTCTAAAGAACGAACGCAGTAGCCGAATTTTCGTTAACAAAAGCGAGAAGTTTGTGACGGTGTCGCAGGCTGAGGATTTAGAATATTTGGTTGGAATGATGTCGCCAGGTGCGCGTGCCAAGGCTGAGAGCAAGATAGGTCTTGCAGCGAAGATCGATGCTGTAACGCACAAGCAGTATCGTATGCCCATCTGAGGTATAGGATTCATGTACCGTATGATGGGTGGCTATTGGGGCGTGATCGGCGTCGCCGAGTTCAAGCGCATCTAGGCGAAGTTCGCTGCAGAACTGTCGCCCTACGAACGCATCCGGCGTGGTCGGGACGCGGGTATGGCTCGGGAGTAGAGCATGACCGTTGCCAAGATCGGGGTCGAGGTTCGAATTTCTTGGTCGCACCAGTTTCTTCGTTGAATTTTCGCCTTTCTCGGCCTCCGAGCGCGATCGCGCGGATAGCCCAAGTCATCCGACCAGAGCTCGTGCCTCGGCTAGGTCCTCCGCCGTTTTATCAAGGATAAGTTTGAAGCAGGCGTCGCAGATGCGGCGTTCCGACGAGTAGGCTCCTCCGAGCTTCGGGATCGAGACGCATTCCGTTCCAGCCAGCAGTGCTTCATGACACCGAAAGCATTCGGAGAGGCGTTGAACAGCGACCTTCTTCGGACGCCCATTCGTTCCCCCAATCAACGAGGGCGTCGGCCCCCTAGGTTTTGTTTTGCTCATAATCAGCTCTCGCTTTTCGCACTCTCCTCACAAGCACCTGCAAAAGATCTTCGAGATTGCCGAGCACGCCACGGAACTCTTCCGTGGAGGCCTGCTGCCGCTCTTTTCCGAGTCGCTTCTCCATCTCTCTGTTCACCATCATCAGGGCGCAGACGTAGTTGTTTTTACCGGTGAGCTTCAGCGACTTGTACTTGTAGACAAGCTCGGTGCCGGCCATGGACAACTCGACGTGGTTGAGCAACACGTTTGCAAGGCGTTTGGCCTGCTCGTTCATGCGCTTTCGGGCCTCCTCCCACTCCCGCTGGGGCTGAACGAGGAATGGCTCCGCTGCCTTTCTTTTACGCATTGGTGCTTGCTGCGCCTGACGGACGATTTCCTCTACGCGACTGTCGTCGAGTCCCAGCAACTTCATGCGCTCGCGCAGGTCGGCGACGATTTGCTGATCTTCAATCGACGTGAAATCCTCTTCCCACACCGATTCAATAATTTCGTCGTGGACGATGACGCTGTCGCCGGCGCGTAGGCGCGTTGTGCCGTCAAGCACGGCTTGCGGGACCTCTGGCTCTTGGCCGCCGATCACGCTGTCCCAGAAAGCTTGATCGTCGTTCTCGAATTGCTTGAACTCCTTAAGCCGTGCATCAAGGTTCATTCCGAGGTGAGTAACGATATGGCCGACGTTGTCCGGGTGGCTTGGATCGTTCTGCACGACTACGCGCATGATCCGGCCGACGAACTGAATGTAAGGTGCAAGCGTCCGGAATGGACGGAAGATCGCGGCTACGCTGAGTTTCGGATGATCGAAGCCCTCGCCCAGCATTTGCACCTGAATGATGCAGTCGAGACTACCGTTACGTAGCGCGGACAAAATCGAGTCTTGCTCTTCCTCTGTCAGCTTGCTGTGAATGACTTCCGCGCTGAACCCCCTTTCGATATACAGCGAGCGGATTTCCTTCGCATGGTTGATCGAACACGCCACAGCAATGAGCTGATGCTGCGTCCCCGTCTGCCTCAGCTCGTCGAGCTTCTGAAGGCTGCTATCGACGATGTGTTGATTGCACAGCCGGGCGAGCGCCACACCACGGCTAAACCACTCCTCGTCCTTCAGCTTCAGGACTTCTTCGAGTGAATATGACCGCCCACCGGTGTCGGTGAATCCCAGTTGAATGCTGGACGGAGCCACGTAGCTCGCCTTCAGGCGCTTAATGTAACCCTTCAGAGTGGCGTTCTTGAACGGATAGCGAAACACAAGTTCGCCATCGAGCTCCTGCCGGTCGGAACGAAAAGGCGTGGCGGTGAGAAGAATGACCTTCGCCTTCGGAAACCGGTCGATTACCTTCTGCCAACTTTCGGCCGCGCTGTGATGCGCCTCGTCGATGATGATCATTTCAAAGAAGTCATCGGGAAACTGCGCGAGCCACTTATCGACGTTTGTCGCGAGCTGCTGCACATTAGTGATCACGATGTGGCACTTGGTCGCCACTGAGATGTTGCCGCTGTCCAGGGTGCATGCCAACGGCCCCGACATCATCTGATCAGCGCTCAGCACCCGAGCCTGACGCCAGAAGCACTTTTGGCGATTCGTAATGTCCATGGCGTCATAGAGGCCGTTCTTGATGGTGAGGTTTGGCGCGATTACCATGACCCGGCCTTCGGCCAACCCAAGGGGCAGCAGAGACGCCAATCCAGTCTTGCCGCAGCCAACGGGGATTTGGAGAATTGCCTTGTTCTTGCCGGCCTTGAAAAATTCGTAGGTGCGCTGATAGCCCTCTCGCTGGGGATCGCGCAGATAGCCGTTCCCGTCGATGGCGTAGTCAAGGCCAAGGAAAAACGTCTGCGGTTGGCTACTGGCGCGCAGCCAAGCGTCTAATTCTGCTTTCTCGAATACCCACTTTTTCCCGGACTTCCGCGCCGGGATGCGCCCTTCGCGAGCGAGGGCGTATAGCGCTGTCTTTCCGAGGTTCACGTAACGTGCAGTTTCTTCAAGCGACAGCCAATCAGTTTCAACCATTTTTCGCCTCTATTTGATGCCAAATGATAGCAAATGGCTTCTAAATATACAATATCGATTAAATAGTTGAAATACCTATGTAAATGCGTTTGTCGTGAGCGTCGCCGCACCGGGAGGAAGAAATGAAGGCGCCGCCGCAAGCGCTCAACTAGCATTCGCTCCAAACAATCCGGGGAGAGCCGCTCACATGATTCTCGACTTCCACACCCACGTCATGCCGCCCGAATTTGCGGCCGCTCCGGTGTGGAAGGGCAAGTGCCCGATGACGATCGAGAACGTGTTCGAGGCCGCCAGGGAGGGCGGCATCGACGCGACGGTGATCAGCACCACGGGCCACATGTTGCGCAACCAGAGCGCCGAACAGCAGCTCAAGACGATCCAGACCATCAACCGCTATCTGGCTTCGCTCGCCCACAAGCACGACAACATCTACGCGCTCGCGACCGGGCAGCCGTTCGGCGGCGACAAGTTCCTGCGCGAGACCGAGCGCGCGGTCAAAGAGGATGGCTGCAAGGGCGTGATCATCCTGTCGTCGCTGCCCGGCCATTATCCGGATGATGACGACGCGCTGCCGTTCTTCGAGCTCGTCACTGCGCTCGACATCCCGGTGTTCATGCATCCACCGTCGGTCGGGTTCGGCGAGGAGCGGCTCGACATCTATCGCCTGGCGTCGAGCGTCGGCCGCCCGATGGACGGCGCGCTCGCCATCTCGCGGCTGATCGTGCGCGGCATCTTCGAGAAGTTTCCCAAGCTGAAGCTGGTCGCGAGCCATCTCGGCGGCGGCATCTGCGACATGATCGGCCGCATGGACTACGCCTACAATCTGCAGGAGGAGGCGTATTTCTTAGGTCCCTACGAGCCAATGCTGATCAAGCATCCGCCGAGTCATTATCTGAAGATGATGTATCTGGAATCGACCTGCTACTGGGCGCCGGCGGCGCGCTGCGCGCTCGAGACCGTGGGCGTCGATCATTTCATCTTCGGCACCGACGCGCCGCCGCTCAAGCCGCTGAAGAAGGCCGGTGTCGAGATCATCAAGTCGCTGAAGCTTGCGCCGCAGGATGAGGCGAAGGTGTTTTCGGAGAACGCCAGGCGGCTGCTGAAGATTTGAATACGCCAGCGCTGTCCCGCATCACGCGCCACAATGGCGGTGTCATCGCCGGGCTTGACCCGGCGATCCATGAGCGGTTGCTGCGAAGGCAGTGTTAGAGTGACCGTCGTTGCGACATCGTGTGGACCCCCGGGTCAAGCCCGGGGGTGACAGTGTGCCTGTTGCGCGGGTGCGCTCCAATTCAAGTGCAAATGCTTTGACAATCGGGTTCAGGCACGTGCTGTCACTGCGGCGCGAACCCAGCCTCCTTCAGCATCGCACCGGTCATTGCGCGATCCCGTTCCAGAAACTCCGCAAACCGCGCCGGCGTGTCGACCACCGCGGCAAGCCCGCGGTCCGTCACATGGCGCTTGCGAAACTCCGGCTCCTTCATGATGGCCGCCACATCGTCATACACCTTGGCGACGATCGGGCTTGGCGTGCCGGCCGGCGCGAGCAGCGCGAGATAGATCCGCGGCATGCTGTCGGCATAGCCGAGCTCGGCCATGGTCGGCGCATCCGGAAACAGCGGCGAGCGTTCGACCGCATCGACCGCCAGCGCCACCATGCGGCCTTCCTTCACATACGGCGCGAAGTTGGCGCCGCCGATGAAGGCGATCGGCGTGACGCCGGACAGAAGCCCGGTGAGCACGTCGCCGCCGCCCTTGAACGGAATGGCGACCAGATCGGTGCCGTGCCGCTTGTTGAAGCGGTCGAAGAACACGCGTTGGAACGTGCCCGGCACGATGTAGTTCAAAGTCCCGGGCTTGGCCTTGGCGAGCGCGGCCAGCTCGTCCAGGGATTTCACGCCGAGCGATCCGCTCACCACGATCACCTGCGTGTTGAAGAACAGGTTGGTGATCGGAACGAACGACGCCGGCGAATACGGCAGCTTCTTGTACAGGAACTCGTTTGCCACCAGGCCCTGGTTGGAGATGATGCACAGCGTGTGGCCGTCGGGCGGTGCTTCGGCGCAGGCGCGGCTGCCGATGATGGCGTTGCCGCCAGGACGCGGATCGACGATCACGCCCTCGCCCCAGCGCTTGTGCAGCTCTTCGGCGAGCGCGCGCGCGAAAATGTCGTAGGTGCCGCCGGTGCCGACGTCGGTGATGATCTTGACCGGCCGCGACGGGAAGCTCTGCGCGTGGCCGGTCGAGCCACTGCCGATGAGCCACGCCATCAGGAGGCTCAGCGTCAAACCGACGATGTTGGCTTTCATGCTTCGTGCGCTCCTAGATCAGTGCCCAGCTGGTTTGCGTCACGAGCCACAACGGCGCTGTCATTGCCGGGCCAGCGCGTAAGCGCCGTGACCCGGCAATCCATGAGCGGGTTGCGGCGAAGTCAGTCGTAAAAGTGTATGTCGTTGCGACACTGTATGGACCCGCGGGTCAAAGGCGAGCGAAGCGGCGCCGTCCTTTGGACGGCTAGGCCCGCGGGTGACAGTGTGCCTGTTGCGCGAGCGCGCTTCAATTCAGACAGGACGTGCTCTCACTGTTGACAGACCTTGCAAACAGGGGTGCGCGATTTGCGCTTTTTCCCGCCATGCGTATCGTGCCGCCGCCTTGCTCAATCGAGGGCGTCTTCTAGGGGCGCTTGGTTGGCGGAGCAGGGTGTGGCGCCTGCAGGCGTGGCTCGCAACCACGTCCCAGGGAGCGAGGTCACCGGCCGCCCCCGATGAGGGGGCCGCCTTAAGTGGCTGCGACTTGTCGGATGAAAGGCAGCGCCAATGCTGCCTGGATAACGTGAGTGGCTTGAGCCCTTCGGTCCGACGAAGAAGTCCGGTGATCGCGTCAAAAATCGCCACAGGTGGAGCGCCGGAGGCGCGCGTGCCGGTCACACGGCACGCGGGCGCCTCGAAGAGGTGCCCAGTGTTATCAGCGCCATTCGGCGCTCCGCCCCCTCATGGGAGGGGAAGGAAAATGAAGGCGCAGCCCCGCGCTTCACTCTGTCAGGGGCCGATGAATCACGCCTGCAACAATGATGATGTGACGCGCACATAGGCGAGCGAAGCGACGCCGTCCTTCGTACGGCTATGGGCGAGCGCGGGCTGTTTGACATGTGAATCCAAAATCAACGAGCGCCGCTTCCATCGGGGGCGGTGCCGGACGTGTTGAATGGGCGCGGCGAGCTTACGCTTTGGCTTTCAGCAAATCCCGGATCTCAGTCAAAAGCACCACATCCGCGGGCGGCGCAGCGGGCTTCGCCTCTTCCTTCTTCTGCAGCGTGTTGATCGCCTTGATCGCCATGAACAGCGCCCAGGCGACGAGCAGAAAATTGATCGTGATGGTGAGGAACTGGCCGTAGCCGAGCACGGCGCCCTGCTTCTTGGCGTCGGCATAGGACAGGCCCTGCTGCACCTTCGACGACAGCGGAATGTAGTAGTTGGAGAAGTCGAGGCCGCCGGTGATGGCGCCGATGATCGGCATGACGATGTCGGCCACGAGCGAGCTCACGATCGCGCCGAACGCCGCGCCGATGATGACACCGACCGCGAGGTCGATGACGTTGCCGCGCATCGCGAATTTTTTGAATTCGTCCAACATCGCTCCACCTCCTCAAGTCTTTCAGGGCAATTCAACAGGCGCAGGCCGGCAAGGCCCGCGAGGAAAGCACCTGAAAGTCTAAAGGGTTCCGGGGCGGCGGCAAGGGAGCCTGACGGCTCAATGCCCGACCGCAAGCGCGCCGCGGGTGCGGGTATCGGCGGCGCCGACGAGGCCCCGCTGCGTCACCATGATCGACGGCGTCGCGGTGAATGGCGGCCAGATCCGCACGGTGTGGCCGCGCGCCACCAGCGCCCGCGCGATGTCCTCCGGATAGTCGGCCTCGACCATCACCTCGTCCGGCAGCCACTGATGGTGCAATCGCGGTGCGTGCACGGCCTCGTTGATCGGCATGCCGTGGTCGACGGCATTGACCAGCACCTGCAGCACCGCGGTGATGATGCGGCTGCCGCCCGGCGCGCCGGTCACGATGAACGGCTTGCCGCGATAGAGCACGATGGTCGGCGTCATCGACGACAGCGGCCGCTTGTTCGGGCCGGGCTCGTTGGCCTCGAAGCCGACGAGGCCGAACGAGTTCGGCGCGCCCGGCGCGGCCGCGAAATCGTCGAGCTCGTTGTTGAGCAACACGCCGGTGCCTTCGGCGATCAGGCCGACGCCATAGTTGAGATTGAGCGTGTAGGTGTTGGCGACCGCGTTGCCGGACTGGTCGATGATCGAGAAGTGCGTGGTGTTGTGGCCCTCGAACGAGGCTGGGTTCGGCGCCTTGATCTTGTCGGACGGCGTCGCGCGGTTGCGATCGATGCGCTCGCGCAAGGCTGCGGCGTAGCGCTTCGAAATGAGGCCCTTGAGCGGGACCTTGACGTAGTCGGGGTCGCCGAGAAGCTTGGCACGGTCCGCATAGGCGTAGCGCATGGTCTCGACCAGCAGGTGCGCCGACTGCACGTCGTTGCGCTTGATGTCGAAGCCCTCGAGCACGTTGAGCATCTCGATCAGCACGGCGCCGCCGGACGACGGTGGCGGCATGGCGACAACGGAGAGGCCGCGATAGCTGCCGCGCAGCACCGGCCGCTCGACCGCCTTGTAGTTCTTCAGGTCGTCGCTGGTCATCAGCCCGCCGGCCTCGCGCACCGCGGCCGAGATCTTGTCGGCGACCGGGCCTTCGTAGAACGCACTCGCGCCGTTCCTGGCGATGCCGTCGAGCGTCGCCGCGAGATCGGACTGCACGAACAAGGTGCCGCGGTCGATCAGCGAGCCGTCGGCCTTGAGGAACAGCTTCGTGGTCGAGGGCCAGCGCGCCATGCGCTGGATCGACGTGCGTCCGGTGTCGGCCATCTCGTCGCCGCTCTTGTAGCCGTCACGGGCCAGCGTGATCGCCGGCTCCATGAGCTGCGCCAGCGTGAACTTGCCCGAGCCGTATTTCCGATGCGCCAGCGTCAGCCCTGCGACCGTGCCGGGCACGCCGATGGCGAGTCCTTCGTCGCGCGACTTCGCCGGGTCGGGCTTGCCGTCAGGCCCGAGGAACACGTCGCGCGTGGTCGCGGCCGGCGCGGTCTCGCGATAGTCGATGGCGATGTCCTGCGCGGGCTTCTGCTTGGTGCCGGCCAGGTGGATCACCATGAAGCCGCCGCCGCCGATGTTGCCGGCGCGCGGATAGGTCACCGCCATGGTGAAGCCGATCGCGACCGCGGCGTCGACCGCGTTGCCGCCGCGCTTGAGGATGTCGGCGCCGATCCGGCTCGCCTTGGCCTCCTGCGTCACCACCATGCCGTGGCGCGCAACCACGGCCTCGACCGGCGGGAAGTGCTGCTGCCGCTGCGGCTCGATCTGCGCCTGCGCGGCCGCGACCGAAGCGAGGAGAAGGCCTGCGGCGAAGGCGCGGCGGGTGAAACGAATCATGCTGGGAGTCTACTCGCTGGCTTCGTCGAGAAACGCCTGCACGGTGCGGAACAGCATCAGGCGATTCTTCTCCAGCATCATATGATGGGTGGCTTCCGGCAGCATGACGAGCCGTTTTCCCGGAGAATTGATCAGCAGTGGAAAGATCGCCTGCGCCATATACGGTGGCGTGTCGCGGTCCCATTCGCCGATCACGATCAGGTCCGGCACGGTGATCCTGGCCGGGTCGTACATGGTCTTGCCCGACGACCAGTACTCCTGCGTGTCCTGCACGGTGCCGTTCGGCGCGCGCACCACCGGCGGGTTCTGCTTCGCGCCTTCGGGGTCGGTCGCCCAGCTGGCGTCGGCCCATTGCTCGAACCAGCCGGCGGGAATGAGCGAGGCCTTTTTGTCCTCCGGCACGCCGTTGAGCCAGCGTGCCTTGGCCTGATCGCGCGTCACGATGCGGTAGGCGCCGAGCGGACCCGGCCCGGCGTTGAGCAGCGACGGCGTCGTGCGCAGCCATCCCGGCGCGTATTGCACCAGCCGCACGACCTTGTCGGGGTTCTGGATCGCGGTGATCGCCATCAGCGAGCAGCCCCACGACCAGCCGATCAGGTTGAGCTTGGCGATGCCGCGGCGCTTGAGGATGAAGTTGAGGACGGCGGTGATGTCCTTCACGGCGTCGGGCGTGCGCGCCAGCGGCGGGTTGTTCTGCGGCGGCTCGCTCATCGCCTTGGGCCGTGTCGAGCGGCCATAGCCGCGGACGTCGAGGCAATAGACGTCGTACCCGCGGCTCGCGATGTAATCCATCCACGACTGCCCGCCGAGCGGGATGTCGAATCCGGTGTGCGCCGGATAGGTCGAACCGTGCACGAACAGCACGGTGCGCTCGGCCGTGAACACGGCATGAGAGGCGAGGCGCTTGTTGCGGACGAAGATGTCGATGCCCGGCTCGGAGGGGACCGTCATCTCTTCGGTGACGAGGCTCGCGCTCATGCGACGCGGCAGTCCTTGAGGATTTCCGGCCTGAAGGCCAAGCCATGTCCCGGCCGTTCCGGCGCCGTGATGGTGCCGTTGATCACCTTCACCGGCTCGACCCAGAGATCTTCCGAGAGGCCCATGTCCTCGATCCAGGCGCCGTTCGGAATCGACGCGAGCAACTGCACGTTCAACTCCGGAAACAGATGCGGCGCCATCTGCAGGCCCCAGGTGTCGGCGAGCACCGAGATCTTGCGCAGGTCGGTATAGCCGCCGCGCATCGGATCGGGCTGCAGGATCGGGCAGCACGGGTTCTCGAAGAACGGCCGCAGGTCATAGCGCGTAAAATGCGTCTCGCCGCCGACGATGCGGATGGGCAGCGCCTCGGCGACGCGCTTGTAGCCCTTGAAGTCGTCGGCCGGCACCGGCTCCTCGAGCCAGTAGACGTCGTAGTCGGCGATCTTGCGACCCTGGTTGATCGCGACGTCGGCAGTCCAGCCCTGGTTGATGTCGATCATGATCGCGGTGTCGGGCCCGAGCGCCTCGCGCATGCGCTTCACGTTGTCGACATCGCCGCGCAGGTTGGTGGTGTGCGCCATCTGCATCTTGATGGCCTTGTAGCCCTTCTGCTTGTAGTGCAGCGCCTTGGCGATCATGCCGTCGCCGCCCGAGCCGCGGAAACAGCCCGAGCCATAGACCGGCAGCTCGGAGCGCACGTGGCCCCAAAGCCGGTGCAGCGGCATGTTGGCGCGCTTGCCGATCGCGTCCCACAGCGCGATGTCGAGCGCCGACATCGCCATGGTGACGATGCCGCCGCGGTTGTAGGTGACGGTGCGCTTCCACAAGTCAGTCCAGATGCCCTCGACCGCGGTGGCGTCCTTGCCGATCACATGCGGCAGCAAGGTCTCTTCCAGCGCCGCGACGACGGTCTTGAGGCCGGGCCGGAACGAAAAGAGATAGCCCATGCCGACGATGCCGCCCTTGGTCTCGACCTCGAGCACCAGCAGGTTGCGCGCCTCGCCGAAGGCGTGGCCCTTGAGCCACGGATCGTTGGGCCACGGCACGCGCAGCATGCTGGTGCGGACGGCCTTGATGGTCATGTCGGTCATTTGTCAGGGTCCCGGGCGTACTTCGTTGAGTTCGAGTTCGACGCATTCATCATAGCGCGGCAGGTGGGCGATGAATCCACCGGAATGCAGGCTGTCGGCGAGCCGCGTGAAACCCTGCTGGTTCATCGCGGTTTCGCGCGACCACAGCCCGGCTTCGCGATAACGATGAAGCGAGCGCGCCAGGATGTCCTTCGGCACATCGGGGAAGAAGTGCGCGACCGCGGTGGCAAGCTCCTCGGCCGGATTGGTATAGACCCAGGCCAGCATCTTGGCGGTCGCGCGCGTCATCGCGGCGAACTCGGCGCGGTATGTGGCGCAGGCCTCGCGCGTCGCGATGAAAGCCGTGTAGGCGGTCGGGCCGCGTGAGCTTGCGGCGTAGAGCACGTCGCCCGCCTTGTCCTGCTCGGCCATCGACACGAACGGCTCGAAGGCCTGCATCACGTCGAGATCGCCGGCCTTCAATGCATTGTAGTTGCGCGCCATGCCCCGGTCGGCGATGCGCGGCAGCGACATTGGATCGATGTTGCTCTCACGCAGATCGTGCTGGAGGCACATCCAGGGCGTCGGCACCTCGGAGACCGAGGCAAACTTCGTGGTTCGAAGCTCGCCGAGCCGGAACGGCTGTCCGCCGGGTTTGCCGATCAGGAAGAACGGATCGTGCGACACCACCTCGCAGAAACTCACCAGCGAGGAATGCTTGTCCTGGTCGTGGGCCTTCATCACCCGCATCGGCCCGCCCCAGGTGACGTTGATCGTGCCGTCGATGAGCTTCGGCACGGCGTCGCCCGGCGCATCCGAAGTCATGAGCTCCACCTCGACGCCCTCGCGCGCATAGAAGCCGAGTGCGTAGGTCGCGTAGTAGGGCGCATAGAACACGGCGCGGAAGTTTTCCATGAGCCGGATCGGCATGACTGGGACCTTGTGGCTCTAGCGTGGACGCGGAATTGCGTTGGCCGGACGGCCGCGGTGTGTCTAAGCTTGCGGGCGCCGGAAGTGTACGACGAGGAATTGCAGGATGAGAACCCTGTTCGCCTTCTGGTGTTTCATGCTCGCCGCGCTTGCGCCTGTGGCACAGGCGCAAGGACAGGCACCAGCGCAGGCGCCGGACGGCTATCCCAACAAAGTGATCACCCTGGTGGTGCCGGTGCCGCCGGGCGGCGCGGCGGATTTCATCGCACGGCTGGTTGGCCAGAAGCTGTCGGATGCGCTGGGCCAGCCGGTGGTGGTCAGCAACCGCGGCGGTGCAGGCGGCACGATCGCGTCGGACAACGTCGCGAAGTCGCCGCCCGACGGCTACACGCTGCTGCTCAACTCCATCACCACCCACGGCATCGGGCCGCACCTCTATCAGAGCCTGCCCTACGACTCGGTGAAGGATTTCACGCCGGTCATCTTCGTGGCCAACCTGCCGCTGGTCATGACGATCAACACCGGCCATGCGATGAAATCGGTGGCCGACGTCATCGCCTACGCCAAGGCCAATCCCGGCAAGCTGTCGTTCGCTTCATCCGGCAACGGCGGCGCACCGCATCTCGCCGGCGAGCTGTTGCAGACGGTCGCCGGCATCAAGATGCTGCACGTGCCCTATCGCGGCAGCGGGCCGGCGGTGGTCGACGTCGGCGCCGGCCGCGTCGACATCATGTTCGACGCGGTGCCGTCGTTGTTGCCGCTCATTCAGGCCGGCAAGCTCCGGCCGCTGGCGGCGGCGAGTGCTGCGCGTAATCCGATCGTGCCGGACGCGCCGACCTTCGAGGAACTCGGCATCAAGGGCATGGAGATTTCGCTGTGGTACGGCCTGGTCGGTCCGGCCGGTTTGCCGCAGCCGATCGTGCAGCGGCTGAACAGTGAGCTCGGAAAGATCCTGGCGACGCAGGACATTCGCGACAATTTTGTGAAGCAAGGCGCGGTGCCGATGGGCGGCTCGTCGCAGGACTACGCGGCGTTCATGCGTACGGAATCCGACCGCTGGGGCGAGGTCGTGCGCAGGAACAACATCAAGATCGAGTGAATGCGGTCTCACACCGCGGTCATTCCGGGGCGCGCCGAAGGCGCGAACCCGGAATCCAGAACATCGGGACTGTTTGCGTTTCTGGACTCCGGGTTCACGCGCTGCGCGCGTGCCCCGGAGTGGCGTCCTGCCAAGCCTTCAGCGCGCCTGCTTGTGATACACCGCGTTCGGCCGCATGTCGGTGGCCGACGCCAGGCGGTTGCTCATGTTGTAGAAGCCCGCGACCGCGGCGATATCCCAGATGTCGCGATTGCTGAAGCCCGCCTCGCGCAGCGCCTCGCGGTCCTCTTCCTCCATCGCCCACGGCTCGGCGGTGAGCTTTACCGAAAAATCCAGCATCGCGCGATGGCGCTTGGAGAGCCGCGCGGCGCGGTAGTTCATCACCATCAGCTCGCCGAGCGCCGGATCGCCCGACAGCGCGCGCACCGCAGCGCCATGGGCGACGAGGCAGTAGTAGCACTTGTTGTGCGACGACACCGCGACCGCGATCATCTCGCGCTCGAGCTTGCTGAGGCCCGACGGCGCCAGCATCAGGTCGTTGTACATCGCAACGAACGGCTCGAGCTTGGCGTTGTCGAACGCGTAGGCCGCGAGCACGTTGGGCACGAAGCCGAGCTTCTCCTGGCACTTGGCGAAATAGCCTTCCATCGCCGGCGAGAGATTGCCGCGCTGCAGCGAAAGCGCGGTGATTTCGGTGTCGTCGGTCGCGGTCTGGTTCTCGATCGCGGCCGCCGCCTTGCTTTGAACCGCCTTGATATTGCTCGTTTTCCTGCGTTTCGTCGGCACGTCGCTCTCCCGCTTGAGGTCGCGGGAGCCTACATCCCTTCCAGGGCGATGCGAAACCAGTCATTGCCTTGGCAATTGCCATGGGCGAATCCGATGCACCATCGCGGATTGATTCTCTCATGACCCAGCACGTCACGACCGGACAGCCAAGCTCCGAGGAACGCAGCGTCCGCGGGCGGCTGGGCGCGGCGGGCAAGCTTCTGCGTGACAGCAAGACCGACGTGCCGGACGGCTTTGCGGCGTTGCTGTTCGGCCGCGCCGCGCCCGAGGACGTGGTGCGCTACGACGCGGCCGAGCTTGCGGCGCTGGCGCATGAGGCCTGGACGTTCTTCAGCACGCGCAAATCGGGCGCGGTGAAGATCCGGTTCGACACGCCCGACGCTTCGGTCGGGGACCATCTCAAAACGATCTCGGTGATCGAGATCGTCAACGACGACATGCCATTCCTGGTCGACTCGGTGATGGCCGAGTTGACTGACCGCGGCCTCGATATCCGTCTCGTCGCTCACCCGATCATCGCGGCGGAACGCGACAAGGCCGGCAAGCTCAAGAACCAGCCGAGCGAAGCGAAACGCCGCGACGGCGAGCCGCGCGAAAGCTTCATCCACATCCACGTCGAACGTGTCGAGGACGCGGTGCGCCGCGCCGACACCGTGAAGGCGCTGGAGGAGGTCCTTAGGCAGGTGCGGGCCGCGGTGACCGACTGGAAGCCGATGCTCAAGCGCGCCGACGAGGTCATCAAGGAGCTGAAGGCCAGTCCGCCGCCGGTGCCGGTCGACGATATCGCCGAGGCCATACAGTTCCTGGAATGGATCGCAGCCGAGAACTTCACGTTTCTCGGCGTCAGCGATGACACTTTCACGGGCAAGACTCGCACGGACAAGACCCGCGAGCTTGCGCCGGTGAAGGATTCGGCGCTGGGGCTGCTTCGCACCGCCGACGTGCCCATCTTCACCCGCGGTGGCAAGGCCGTCGACGCGACGCCGCAGCTCCGCGCCTTCTTCGACGAGCCGAAGACGCTGATCGTGCTGAAGGCCAACGTTCGCTCGCGCGTGCATCGCCGCGTCTATCTCGACTACATCGGAGTGAAGCGCTTCGACGCCGAAGGCAATGCGATCGGCGAATTCCGCATCGTCGGTTTGTTCACCTCGACTGCTTATACGCGCTCGGTGCGGACCATTCCGTATCTGCGGCGCAAGGTCGACGCCGTGCTGCGCCGCGCTGGCTTCGATCCGGAGTCGCATTCCGGCAAGGCGCTGGTCAACGTGCTGGAGAGCTATCCGCGCGACGAGCTGTTCCAGATCGACGAGGACACGCTCTACGAATTCGCCTTGACCATTCTGCAGTTGGAGGAGCGTCCGCGCGTGCGCGTGCTGGCGCGGCGCGATCCGTTCGACCGCTTCGTCTCGGTGCTCGTGTTCGCGCCGCGCGATCGTTACGACTCGCAGGTGCGGGCACGGATCGGCGCTTATCTGGCGGGCGTCTACCAGGGCCGCGTCAGCATTTTCTATCCGAGCTTCCCGGAAGGCGGGTTGGCGCGGGTGCATTTCATCATCGGCCGTGACGGCGGCGAAATCCCCAATCCGGACCGCGAGACGCTGGAGCGCGCCGTCGGCGCCATCGTGCGCACCTGGAGCGATACGCTCGGCGCGGCGCTGGCCGAAGCGCATGCGCCGGGGCGGGCGCAAACGCTGATCGCGCGCTATGGCGATGCCTTTTCGGTCGGCTATCGCGAGGTCTATTCGCCGTCTGAAGCGTTGGAAGACATCGCGCTGATCGAAGGCCTCACACCGGAGCGGCCGCTCGGCGTCGAGTTCTACCCGCGCGGCGGCGCGTGCGCTGGGCTGAAAATCTGGAGCCACGCCCGGCCGATCCCGCTCTCCGAGCGCGTGCCGGTGCTGGAGAACATGGGCTTCAAGGTCGTCGACGAGCGGACCTTCGAGGTTCATGGCGAGCCCGGCGCCTGGCTGCACGACATGGCGCTCGAGCGCAGCGACGGCAGGCCGGCTGCGCTGGAGCCGATGAGGGCGGCGCTGGAAACCTGCTTCATCATGGTGATGCGCGGCCTCGCCGAGAACGACGGCTACAACGCGCTGGTGATGGCGGCGGGCCTGCCCTGGCGCGACATCGCACTGCTGCGGACCGTTTCGCGGTTTCTCCGGCAGATCAGCGTGCCGTATTCGCAAGGCTACATGTGGGGAACGCTGCGCAAGCATTCGGGCCTCGCCTCGAAGCTCGTCGAGCTGTTCCACGCGCGCTTCGATCCGCGGCTCAAGGAGCGGGACAAGCTGCAGGCTGATCTCGCGGCGGCGATCGAGGAGGGTCTCAAGGCGGTCGACGTGCTCGACGAGGACCGCATCATCCGCCGCTTCGTCAATGCCGTGCAGTCGGCGATCCGCACCAACTACTATCAGCTCGGCCTGGACGGCCTGCCGAAGGCCGAGATCGCCATCAAGTTCGAAAGCCGCAAGCTCGACAGCGTACCGCGGCCCGCGCCGCTCTACGAGATCTTCGTCTATTCGCCCCGCGTCGAGGCCGTGCATCTGCGCTTCGGCAGGGTGGCGCGCGGCGGCATCCGCTGGTCCGACCGGCCACAGGATTTCCGCACCGAGATTTTGGGGCTCGTGAAGGCGCAGCAGGTCAAGAACGCCGTCATCGTGCCGGTCGGCTCCAAGGGCGGCTATGTGCCGAAGCTGATGCCGGTCGGCGGCACGCGCGAGGCGATCCAGGCTGAGGGCACGGCGGCCTATCGGATCTTCATCTCGACGTTGCTCGACATCACCGACAATCTCGATCTCGATCGGGTGATCCCGCCCGACAACGTGGTGCGGCACGACAACGACGATCCGTATCTCGTGGTCGCGGCCGACAAGGGCACCGCGACGTTCTCGGATATCGCCAACGAGATTTCCGACGCCCACAACTTCTGGCTCAGTGACGCCTTCGCGTCGGGCGGCTCGGCCGGCTACGACCACAAGGGCATGGGCATCACGGCGCGCGGCGCCTGGGAATCGGTGAAGCGGCACTTCCGCGAGATGGACGTCGACATCGGCAAGACGCCGTTCACAGTGGTGGGCGTCGGCGACATGTCGGGCGACGTTTTCGGCAACGGCATGCTGCGCGAGAACACGATGAAGCTCGTAGCGGCCTTCGACCACCGTGACATTTTCATTGATCCCAATCCCGATCCGGGCAAGAGCTTCGCGGAGCGCAAGCGGCTGTTCGATCTGCCGCGCTCAAGCTGGCAAGACTACGACAAGAAGCTGATCTCCAAGGGCGGCGGCGTGTTCCCGCGCTCGTCGAAAGAGATCACGCTGTCGAAGGAGGCGCAGCAGGCGATCGGCTTTGCCAAGGATAAGGCCACGCCGCAGGAGATCATGAGCGCGATCCTGAAGGCGCCGGCCGACCTGCTGTTCTTCGGCGGCATCGGCACCTACATCCGCGCCTCGACCGAGGGCGACGAGGCCGCTGGCGACCGCGCCAACGATCCGATCCGTATCACCGGCGCGCAGGTGCGCGCCAAGGTGATCGGAGAGGGCGCCAATCTCGGCATGACCCAGCGCGGCCGCATCGAGGCGGCGCGGCACCAGGTGCGGCTCAACACCGACGCCATCGACAACTCGGCCGGCGTCAACACCTCGGACGTCGAAGTCAACATCAAGATCGCGCTGAGCGTGCCGGTGCGCGACGGCCGGCTGACCATCAAGGCGCGCAACGCACTGCTGCGCACCTTGACCGATGATGTCGCCAGCCTGGTGCTGCGCAACAACTATCTGCAGACCTTGGCGCTGTCGCTGGCCGAACGCCGCGGCATGGAGGACTTCGGCTTCCAGCAGCGGCTGATGCAGACCTTGGAGACGGCGGGCGAGCTCGATCGCGCGGTGGAGTTCCTGCCCGACGACACCGAGCTTGGGGAACGGAGCCGCCGCTCGCAGCCGCTGACCCGGCCTGAGCTCGCGGTGCTGCTCGCCTACGCCAAGATCTCGCTCTACTCGGCGCTGCTCGATTCCAAAGTGCCGGATGATCCGTATCTCGGCCGCGAGCTGGGCCGCTATTTCCCCAAGGCGATTGCCGACAAATTCCCGGACGCGCTGGAGAAGCACCGGCTGCGCCGCGAGATCATCGCGACACAGCTCGCCAACTCCATGATCAATCGCGGCGGGCCGTCGCTGTTGGTTCGGATCGCGGACCAGACCGGCGCGTCGCCGGCCGGCATCGCCGCAGCGTTCGCGGCGGTGCGTGACAGCTACGGCATGCCGGAGCTCAACGACGCGATCAACGCGCTCGACGGCAAGGTGTCGGGCAAGGTGCAGCTCTCGCTTTACGCCGCCGTGCAGGACCTGTTGCTCGACCGGCTGGTCTGGTTCCTGCGCAATGCCGATCTCACGAAGGGCCTGGCCGGCGTGGTCGAGCACCATCGCCGGGGGATCGCGGCGCTGACCAAGACGCTGGATGCGGCGCTGCCGGCCGATGCGGCCGCGGCGCGGGCCGCGCGCAAGAAGGAGCTGGCCGACGCCGGCGTGCCGGACGAGCTGGCCTCCCACATCGCGAGCCTGCCGGAGCTTGCGGCGGCGCCCGATCTGGTGCTGGTCGCCGACCGCACCGGCAAGTCGATGGACGTCATAGCGACGACGTTCTTCGCCGCCGAAGCGTTCTTCCGCATCGACCGCGTCGCGTCCGCGGCGCGCAGCATCGTGGTGTCGGATTATTTCGATCGGCTCGCGCTCGACCGCGCGCTGGATTCGATCGGCGACGCAGAGCGGCGGCTCACCGCCGCGATGGTCGAGACCGGTCAATCGGGTGACGAAGCCGTCAAAGCCTGGGTCGCACCGCGCAAGGCCGAGATCGACCGCATTCGCGGCTCGATCCACCAGATCGCAAGCTCCGGTCTGACGCTGTCGAAGCTGACGGTGGCGGCGAGTTTGTTGGGTGATTTGGCGAAGGGGTAGGAACTGGCGGACTTGAACCTGGCGAAAGGTTGGACTGGGGTAGCGCAGCAGCCGCTGTATATGGTCGTTCGCGAAAGTCCCTCCGCGAGTCATTGCCGGGCTTGACCCGGCAATCCATGATCCCTCTCCACGATGGCGGACTATTACGTTTACATTCTCACAGATAAGCCGCGCGGCACGTTGTATGTCGGCGTGACCGGCGACCTTGTGAGCCGTGTCTATCAGCACCGCGAAGGCGTGGTACCCGGTTTCACGAAGCGCTATGGCCTAAAGCAATTGGTTCATTTCGAGCGCTATGACACGCCAACGTTGGCGATCCAGCGAGAGAAAAACATCAAGCACTGGTCGAGGATGTGGAAGCTCGATCTAATTAATCAATCAAATCCGCAGTGGCGCGATCTCTACGACGACATCACACGTTGAGAGTGGGTCATGGATGCCCGGGTCAAGCCCGGGCATGACACCGCCTGTATGGCAGCGCTGTGCCGGAAAACGTGGGGCCAAAGCTCAAAATCAATGCCGGAAATGCCGCGTGCCGGTGAACACCATGGCGACGTCGTGATCGTCGGCGGCCTTGATCACCTCGTCGTCGCGCACCGAGCCGCCGGGCTGGATCACCGCAGTGGCGCCGGCCTCGATCGCGACCAGCAATCCGTCGGCAAACGGGAAGAACGCGTCGGAGGCGACCACCGAACCCTTGGTCAGCGACGCCGGTAGCTTCAATTCCTTCGCGGCGTCCTCGGCCTTGCGGGCTGCGATGCGCGCGGAATCGATGCGGCTCATCTGGCCGGCGCCGATGCCGACCGTGGCGCGGTCCTTGGCGTAGATGATGGTGTTCGACTTCACGTGCTTGGCGACGCGAAATGCAAAACGCAGATCGTTGAGCTCGGCTGCGGTCGGGGCGCGCTTGGTGACGGTCTTGAGCTGCATCTCGTCGACCGTGGCGTTGTCGCGGGATTGAACGAGGAGACCGCCGGCGACTGATTTCACCGTCAGGCCCATGGCGCGCGGGTCAGGCAGGCCGCCGGCCAGCAGCAGCCGCAGGTTCTTCTTGGCACCGACGATCTTGATCGCCTCTTCGGTGGCGTCCGGCGCGATGATCACCTCGGTGAAGATCTCGGTGATGGCTTTCGCAGCCTCGGCGTCGAGAGTGCGGTTCACCGCGACGATGCCGCCGAATGCCGAGGTCGAGTCGCAGGCCAGCGCCTTGCGATAGGCTTCGATCAGGTTTTCGCCTTCGGCGACGCCGCACGGATTGGCGTGCTTGATGATCGCGACCGCGGCGGTGCGCTTGGGGTCGAACTCGGCGACGCATTCATAGGCGGCGTCGGTGTCGTTGATGTTGTTGTAGGACAGCTGCTTGCCCTGTGCCTGCCGCGCCGTGGCGACGCCCGCGCGCTGGTCGGGCGACCGATAGAACGCCGCGCTCTGATGCGGGTTCTCGCCGTAGCGCAGCGCCTCGGCGAGCTTGCCGCCGAAGGCGCGGAAGGAAGGGGCTGGATCGCCCAGCGTCTGCGCGAACCAGCTGGAGATGGCGGCGTCGTAACTCGCGGTGCGGGCATAGGCCTTGGCGGCGAGCTTCTTGCGCAAGAGCAACGTCGTCGAGCCGCCATGCTGCGACAGCTCGGCGAGCACGGCGGTGTAGTCGTCTGGCTCGACCACCACGGCCACGTCGGCGTGGTTCTTGGCGGCGGCGCGGATCATCGCCGGGCCGCCGATATCGATGTTCTCGACGCAGTCGTCGTAGCCCGCGCCCTTCGCGACGGTGGCCTCGAACGGGTAGAGATTGACCACCAGCAGGTCGATCGGCCGGATGCCATGCGTTGCCATCGCGCCGGCGTGCTCCTTGTTGTCGCGGATCGCGAGCAGGCCGCCATGCACCTTCGGATGCAGCGTCTTGACCCGGCCGTCCATCATCTCGGGAAAGCCGGTCAGCTCGGACACATCCATCACCTTGAGCCCGGCGTCTTTCAGCGCCTTGGCGGTGCCGCCGGTCGAGACCAGCTCGATGCCGTGGCTCGACAGCCCGCGGGCGAAATCGATCAGCCCGGACTTGTCGGACACGGAAATGAGAGCACGGGTGACGCGGCGCTGGTCGGTCATGGGACTCCGGAAACTGGCATCCAGTCAGATAGGGGCCGCTCAGGGCGCGGCCAGTGGCAGTTGCGGTTCTTCGCCGCGTCGGCGCGTGCCGCCCGAGCCCTGCGCATTGGCCAGCGCCAGGCTCCAGTGGACGCGCGGGATTTTCCGCGCGCGGCCGTAGATCACCATCTGCACCGCGCGGCGCGGCCCGTCGGACCCCGAGAGATATACGCTTTCCTCGATCTCGACGCGATCCTCGTAGGCGTTGAAGGTCCACACCTCGCGGTTGGGCAGCATCAGCATCGCGCCGTGGCCGTCGGTCAGCTTGTTGGCCTTGACGGTCGGGTGCAGGTGGAACCGCACCGCGAACTCGTCGGCCACGTTCTGCGGAATCATGTCGCCGTCGGTCGAAACGAACAGATCCTCGCCGTCGAGCCGGCTGCCGTCGCGCGAAAGCTTCAGGGCGCGCTGATGCACCACCCTGAAGCGGTCGGCGTAGCCGTCGTGCGAGCCCCGCAGGATGATGGCGTCGTCGCGCTCCTCGCGCGACACCTGGGTGTCGGTCGGCCCGCTTACGATCGGCGTGCCGAGCAGCGCCTTGAACGAGCCGCTTTCGAGGAAGCGGCACGACGACGTGTCGTTGAACACCACGGTGGAATGCGCCGCGGTGGCGCGGGCCACCTGCCGCCAGGTTTCCTTGTTGGTTGCCGGTAAGCCGCAGTTCACGACGATGCGCTGCAGGCCGTACGACATCTCGAACGACAGCGAGCCGGCATGGGCCTCCTGGCTGACGTTGATCGGCGGCGGGGCACCGGCGTCCAGCAGCAGCGTCATCTCGCCGGCCTGGGCGCGCTGGTAGCCGGAATGCGGCGCGTTCGACAGTGGCGCGCCGCGGGCGTCGTCATAGGCCAGGATGGTGGCCATCACGTCCGGCAGGGTCGGGCCCATGCCGTTGAAATGCGCGAAGTTGCCGTCGCCGTGCCGGAAAAAGCGCATCATCGGCATCATGCGGTCGATGGCGTTGTTGAGCTGCGGCGGCGGCGCGATGTTGCGGGCCGCAAAAGCATGCCGCAGTGGCAGCAGGTCGAGCAGCAGCTCGATCAGCGCGCCGGGATTGCGGCTGATGTGCCCGCCGTCGGGCAGGATCTGATACTCGATCTCGGTGACGAGCTGCTTGACGGCGCCGCGCATGTGCCGGGCCTGGCCCGACATGCAGAGCGCCGCATAGGTCAGCGCGACCAGCGCCTGCATCCGCGGCACGCCCTCGCGCGCCTCGATCGCGGTGTGGCGCAGGTAGCGCACCTGCCGAACCAGGCTGCGCAGGAAGCGTCGGTAGAACGCGTCGTCGGCGTCGTGCAGGATCAGCGGCGCCTGGCTGAGCCACGAGGTGACGCGGCGCGCCAGGACCTCGGGCTGCCACGCCATCGGGTCCCAGCCGCCTTGCACCGAAATCCATTCGTCGACGAGCGCGCGGGCGTTGGCGCGCGTGATGCCCGATTCAGCGGCGCGCAGATGCCGCAGCCAGCCGAAGCCGAGCAGGCTCGCGGCCCATTCCTCGGACGGCGCCGCGATCTCGAACGGCGAGCGGCCGTCGCTGATCACCACCTTGCCGGCGAAGGCAAAACGGCCGGCGTAGATTTCGCTCGCGCGCGTGCCGTCGGCGGTGCGCAGATCCTGCGGCGCGATCAGCAGGCGCTCGGCCTTGCGCGGAATGAAGCTCAGGCGAATGAACGGATGGCCGCGCAGGCGGCCCGCGGCCATGCGCAGGCTCCGCCGTCCCAGCAGCAACAGCAGCTTGGCCCGCTCCCCAATCGACAGGCCGGCCATTCAGAGCGCTCGCCTCGTTAAATAGATTGCGGGCGCTGACCCCCGCCCCTACCCGTTGCAAGATATACCGAAGGCGGCAACCGCGGCCAACCGTCACAAACGCCGCTAAGTACCCTCAACTGTTGAGATTCGGGCCGCGTAAAAACCGTCGAGCCCGGCCAAGCGGGACTCCGCGTCGGGCCAATGGCATGGCAGCGTGCGCAGCTCGCCCGCCGCGGTGATGAATTCCGCCTGCCCGCTGACCTCCTCGGCGCGGATCGCATCGCGCCGCAGGGCCGGATTTCGCGCTAAAAGCGCGGCAATTTGATCCTCGCCCTCCTCGCGCTCCAGCGAACAGGTGCAATAGACCAGGAGGCCGCCGGGCTTCAGCAGCGAGGCCGCGTGGTCGAGCAGCCGGGTCTGCAGGGCGCCGAGCTTGCCCAGGTCGGTCTCGGATTTGAGCCACGGAATATCCGGATGCCGCCGTACAGTTCCTGTGGATGAACAGGGCGCATCGACCAGGATGGCGTCGAACGGGCCGCCCGGCCACAGCGCGGCGTCGGCCTCGACGATCTCGGCGTCGAGCTTCAACCGGATGAGATTCTGCCGCAGCCGCGCGAGCCGCACGCCGGAGCGGTCGACGGCGGTGACCTTCGCTCCGGCCTCCGCGAGCTGCGCGGTCTTGCCGCCGGGCGCCGCGCAAAGATCGGCGACGGTCTTGCCGCGCACGTCGCCGAGCAGGCGGGCGGGCAGCGCCGCGGCCGCATCCTGCACCCACCAGTCGCCGGCCTCGAAGCCGGGAAGTTGCGAGACCGGACCCGATGCGACCGTGCGCACCGTGCCGGTCGGCAGCACGCGGCCGTTGAGCGTCGCGGCCCAGGTTTCCGGATCGCGCTTCACCGTGAGATCGAGCGCCGGCTCGCGCGTGTGCGCGACCGCGATGGCACGCGCCGTGTCCTCGCCGTAATGCGCGATCCAGCGCTGCATCAGCCAGTCCGGCGTGTCGAGCAGTGCTGTATCGAGCGCAGCAAGGCGCGCCTTGCCGTCGCGGGTGAGATTGCGCAGCACGGCGTTGATCAGGCCCGCATAGCGCGTCGCGTGACGGTCGGCGCGGGCCAGATGCACCGACAGATCGACCGCGGCGTGATCGGGCACGTCGAGAAACAGGATCTGCGCCGCGCCGACCAGGAGGATCGTCTCGACCTGCGGCGCCTCGCGCGGAATGCCGCGCTCGAGATGCGCGCCGAGCAGATGCCGCAGCGTGCCGAGCCTCCGCAGCACGATCGCCACGATGGTCCGCGTCAAGGCGCGGTCGCGCTCCGGCACGGTGGCGAGGCCGCTGGTCTCGAGCAGCTCGTCGAGCGGGCGTCTTCGGCGCAGCACGCCGCCGATGATGTCGGCCGCGATCCTGCGGGCGGCGAGGCCCGGCGGCGGAGCGGACGGTGCGGTTTGTCGAGCAAGCGGCATGGCGATGTCATGCCCGCCGAGGCGCGCCATGACAACGATGATGTGACGCCGAAGTTGGTCGGGCCGGTTCCCGGCGCGGCGCTCTTGACGGCCGAGGCGGCGCGGACATCTAACGAGCCATGGCCACGCACGACGACCAACCGGCAAAACCCGGCCCGAAAAAGCCGCTGACCCCCGCAGCCGAGCGGGCCCTGGCCGAAGCGGCCGAGCGCCGGGCCAAACGGCAGGCTGAGCAGGCCACGGCCAAGGAGATCGGCGGCCCCAGCGGTCCCGAGCCAACCCGTTATGGCGATTGGGAAAAAAAGGGCCTGACGTCGGACTTCTGAGGGCTGTGGCGGCCCATCTGCGGATATTTAGTTCTTATTTTGTTCACGCGCAGATATAGTGGTCCGGTCGAGCTTGCTGCCGGCCGCAGCAGCAGGCCGTGAGCCACAGGACCCGATTGTCGCAATGAGCCTTGGGAAGCGATTGTCAGCCCCAGCGCGTCTCGGGCCCCGTTTGGGCGCCAGGGCTCTGTTGGCCGGCGCGATTTTCGCCGCGGGGCTGTTGGCCGGGGCCACGCTCGCTCCGGTGACTGAGAGCCATGGCGCCGATCCTCGCTCGGCTGACGATCCGATGATCGCGCAGCCGTTCGAATCCTCCTCGGTCCGGCTCGCACTCGCGGCCGACGTGCTGCGCGTCATCGACGGCGACACCTTCGAGGCGCGCGTGCGTCTGTGGCCGCGCCTCGAGGTCACCACGCTGGTGCGACTCCGCGGCATCGATGCGCCGGAGCTCAAAGCGCGCTGCGCCGACGAACTCACCCAGGCGGAGGCCGCCCGCGATGCACTGCGTGCCATTCTCGATGAGGGCGAAGTCCGTCTCGCGCGCGTAACGCTGGACAAGTACGGCGGCCGCGTGGTCGCCGATGTCGCCACGCGCGACACGCCGGATGTCTCGGCCGTGATGGTCGAAAGCGGAGCCGCGCGCCGTTATGGCGGCGCGCGGCGTGACGGCTGGTGCCGCTAGAGCATTTTCCGGCGAAGTGTGAAGCGGTTCGCCGCAGAAAATGCGACCAAACTAAAGAAGCTCGGCTGCGCCTGAATTTTCAGCGGATCACCATGACCGGCGTGCCGACGCTGACGCGGCCGTACAGGTCGGTGATGTCCTGGTTGTACATGCGGATGCAGCCGTACGACACGAAGCCACCGATCGAGCCCGGATCGTTGGTGCCGTGAATGGCGTACTGGCCGCCGGACAGCGTCAGCGCCGCAGCGCCCATCGGGTTGTTCGCCGCGCCGCCTTCGTGAACGAACGCGATGCTCGGCTTGGCCTTGGCGATATCAGGCGGCGGCGCCCAGGCCGGCCTGACGTGCTTGCCGTCGATGAAGGAGCGTCCGGCCCACTGGCGGCCGGCGCGGCCGACGCCGACCGGATACATCAGCGCGCGGCCTTCGCCGAGCACGAGATAAAGCCGGCGTTCGTTGGTGCGCACCACGATGGTGCCGGCGGAGCCGTCACCTTTGTACGCCACCATCTCGCCGCGCGCGGACGCGGGCGTGACTGATCCAGCGATGGTCGAGAACGAGAGAGCAGCAACCGCGACAGCGGCTGCGATGCAGCGGGACAAGGTACTCATAACGCAACGTCCTGATTAACGTTGCCGCATCTCTTAACGTCTCATTAACCATGATTTTTCCGGCGCGACAAGGGATCGCGCGGAGCGACGTTGATCTGATTTGGGACACAACACGCGCCCGCAGGCGGTTCGCTGCTCGCGCGCCGCCCGCAGACGATCAACGCAAGCTAGGCGCCGGCCTTGGCCTCGGCCTTCTTGTTCTGCCGGTTGTTCACGAGATCATCGACCACGGTCGGATCGGCCAGGGTCGAGGTGTCGCCGAGATTGCCGAACTCGTCCTCGGCGATCTTGCGCAGGATGCGGCGCATGATCTTGCCGGAGCGCGTCTTCGGCAGGCCGGGTGCAAACTGGATGAGATCGGGCGAGGCGATCGGGCCGATTTCTTTTCGCACCCACTGCACCAGCTCCTTGCGCAGCTCTTCGGTCGGCTGGATGCCGGCCATCAGGGTCACATAGGCGTAGATGCCCTGGCCCTTGATGTCGTGCGGATAGCCGACCACCGCGGCCTCCGACACGCTCTGATGCGCGACCAGCGCGCTCTCCACTTCGGCGGTGCCCATGCGATGGCCGGCGACGTTGATCACGTCGTCGACGCGGCCGGTGATCCAGTAGTAGCCGTCCTCGTCGCGGCGGCAGCCGTCGCCGGTGAAGTACTTGCCCGGATAGGCCTTGAAGTAGGTGTCGATGAAACGCTGGTGGTCGCCGAACACCGTGCGCATCTGGCCGGGCCAGGAGTCGGTGATGCAGAGATTGCCTGTGGTGGCGCCGTCCAGCACCTTGCCTTCGGCGTCGACGATCTGCGGCTGGCAGCCGAAGAACGGCCGTGTCGCCGAGCCGGGCTTGAGCTTGGTCGCGCCGGGCAGCGGCGTGATGAGAATGCCGCCGGTTTCGGTCTGCCACCAGGTGTCGACGATCGGGCAGCGGCTGTCGCCGACCACGCGGTGATACCACTCCCAGGCTTCCGGATTGATCGGCTCGCCGACCGAGCCGAGCAGCTTCAGCGACTTGCGCGAGGTCTTCTTCACCGGATCGTCGCCGGCCTGCATCAGTGCGCGGATCGCGGTCGGCGCGGTGTAGAAGGTGTTGACCTTGTGCTTGTCGATCACCTCCCAGAAGCGGGAGTTGCTCGGATAGTTCGGCACGCCTTCGAACATCAGCGTGACGGCGCCGTTCGAGAGCGGCCCGTAGAGGATGTAGCTGTGGCCGGTGACCCAGCCGACGTCGGCGGTGCACCAGTAGATGTCGCCCTCGTGATAATCGAACACGTATTGATGCGTGATCGAGGTGTAGACCAGATAGCCGCCGGTGGTGTGCAGCACGCCCTTGGGCTTCCCGGTGGAACCTGAGGTGTAGAGGATGAACAGCGGGTCTTCCGCGCTCATCTCGGCGCACGGGCATTCGCTGGTCACGACGGCGGCGGCCTCGTGGTACCAGACGTCGCGGCCGGGCTTCATGTCCACCGCGCCGCCGGTGCGGCGCACGACGATGACGTGATCGACGCCGCCGACCTTGTCGATCGCCGCGTCGGTGTTGGCCTTCAGTGGCACCTTGCGGCCGCCGCGCAGGCCTTCGTCAGCGGTGATGACGACTTTGGACTGGCAATCCTCGATGCGGCCGGCGAGCGAGTCCGGCGAGAAGCCGCCGAACACCACCGAATGCACCGCGCCGATCCGCGCGCAGGCGAGCATCGCGTAGGCCGCCTCTGGAATCATCGGCATGTAGATGGTGACGCGGTCGCCCTTCTCGACGTTGCGGTTGCGCAGGATGTTGGCCATCCGGCACACCTCGTCATGAAGCTCCTGGTAGGTGATCTTCTTGTCGTCCTTCGGATCGTCGCCTTCCCAGATGATCGCGGTCTGGTTGCCGCGCTTCTTGAGATGCCGGTCGATGCAGTTGTAGGCGGCGTTCAGCGTGCCGTCCTCGAACCATTTGATCGACACGTTGTCCGGCGCGTAGGACGTGTTCTTCACCTTGGTGAAGGGCCGCATCCAGTCAACGCGCTTGCCGTGCTCGCCCCAGAAACCGTTGGGGTCCTTCACCGAGCGCTCGTACATCTGCTTGTACTTGGCGTCGTCGATGAAGCCACGCTGCTTCCACTCGGCGGGAACGTCATAGATTTTATCGTCGGACATCGCACTCTCCCGGCATCTCGTAACTTCGCGCGTGAACGCGCCTTGCAGGTATTCTTGGCGCATTATGCGCCGCCTGCCCGAGGGGCCTCAAGCCGCAGGCTTTGCCACTTTGGTCGATTGATCGAGATCAATGCGACATAGCGCTCGATCGCCGCGGCCTATCGCGTCGGATACAGAACGCATAAAGAATGGCCCAACAAGAAGTCCAGATTTGGGAGGCCGTCCGATGCCGGGTTGCTTGCGCTTGATCCTTGCGGTTGCGCTGCTGTTTGCGGGCGCGGCGGCGGCTGACGCGCAAACCTACCCCAACCGGCCGATCCGGCTCCTCGTCGGCTATCCGCCGGGCGGCGCGGTCGATCTGATCGCGAGGCTGTACGGCCAGGGCCTGTCGGTTCGCCTGGGCCAGCCGGTGGTGATCGAGAACAAGCCCGGTTCCGGCAGCAACCTCGCCGCCGATATCGCGGCCAAGTCCGCGCCGGACGGCTATACGCTGTTCCACGGCCCCGACAATGTGTTCATGAGCAACCCGCACATCTACGGCAAGATGCCGTTCGATGTGTTCAAGGATCTGGTGCCGGTCGCGAGCGTGTCGTCGAACCAGCTCGTGCTCGCCGTGCATCCTTCGGTGCCGGCGAACAATCTGCGCGAGTTCGTCGAGCTGGCGCGCCGCTCCAAGCCGCCGCTGCTCTACGCCTCGATCGGCAACGGCAGCCAGCATCATCTGGCGATGGAGATGCTGAAGCAGCATGTCGGCATCGATCTCACCCATGTGCCGTATCGCGGCGGCGGGCCGGCCGCGATCGGTCTCCTGTCAGGCGAAGTGTCCGCGATGTTCGGCGGCGGCTCGCTGGTGCCGACCATTCACTCCGGCAAGGTGCGAGGGCTTGCCTCCACCGGCATAGTGCGCAATCCGGCGACGCCGGACCTGCCGACCATCGCCGAGATCTACCCCGGCTACGAGGTGCTGATCTGGCACGGCCTGTTCGCGCCGGCCGGCACACCGCAGCCGATCATCGATCGGCTGCGTGCGGCGATGGCCGAGGTGATTGCCGAGCCCGAGTTCGCCAAGCGGCTCGCTGCCTCCGGATCGGGAGAACCTTACGCGACCACGCCGGACGAATTCGCGGCCCGCATCAGAGGAGACTATGAGAAATACGGCAAGCTGATCCGATCGATCGGCGTGAAGGTCGACTAGGCCCCAAACCAGCCGATGATCGCGCCAATGATAAGCAGCGCGCCGAGCCAGGCGATGCTGTCGATCACGCTGAGCATCGGCTTGCGGCCTGCGAACGCGTTGTTGGCCGTGATCGTGGTCAGCACGAAGCCGAGCCAGCAGCCCGCGCCGATGAGGATGCCGTCGCGCACATTGAACATGTTCATGTGCAGCGTGATGCCGTAGATCGCCCAGGCCATGATCAACTCGCCGACAAAGACCAGGATGAACGGCGCGGCTTTCGCGATCCCGGACTTGGCAGCCTGCTCGGCCTTGCACTGTTCCAGCGTCTTGCCCTGGGCCCTGAGCCACGGCCCGCTCAGCGACGTGTAATAAATGCCGCCGAATAGCCAGGCCGCGACTGCGGCCGTGAAGATCGCCAGAATATTGCCTGCGTGAGACATGATTCCCTCCCTAACCCCGCGGCCAGTATACAGTTGCGGCACGAAAGCTGCTTCACGTTGATCGCAAAACCTCGGGAGCCGCCGTGCCTGCCATCAATCCGGAACGTCTGCTGGGCGATCTCTACGCGCTCCGTAGGATCGGCACCTACAAAACCGGCGTGCACCGGCCGACGCTGTCGCCTGATGATGTCGTGTCGCGGCAATGGCTCGTCGACCGGATGACCGAGGCCGGCCTCGATGCCCAGATCGACGGCATCGCCAACGTGTTCGGCAGGAGCCGCGCGGGCGGGCGCAAGATGCTCGCGGGCTCGCATATCGAGAGCCAGAACCAGGCCGGCTGGCTCGACGGTGCGCTCGGCGTGATATACGCGCTCGAAGCCGCCCGCGCGTTGCGCGACGACTTGGCGACGCGCGACGTCGGCGTCGATGTCATCGCGTTCTGCGACGAAGAGGGCCACTTCGGCAGCTATCTCGGCAGCCGCTCGTTCATCGGCGACGTCAGCGAAGCCGAGATCGACAAGGCGCGCGACCGCACCCACGGCAAGATGATGCGCGAGGCTCTGAAGGAGGCTGGCTATGCGGGCCGGCCGCGGCTGACGTTCGAGCCCGGCCGTTACGCCGGATATTTCGAAGCCCATATCGAGCAGGGCCGGAGCCTCGAAACGTCGAACCTGAAAATCGGTGTGGTAACGGCGATCGTGGGTCTCTGGGATTACCGCATCAAGGTGACCGGGCATCAGAACCATGCCGGCACCACGACGATGGCGGAGCGCAAGGATGCGGGGCTGACGCTGGTGCGCTTGATCGCGGCGATCGATCAGGCGTTCAAGAAAGCCACCGGTCCGCGTTCGGTGTGGACCTGCGGCCGGATGGAGTTCGATCCCGGCGCGCCGAGCATCATTCCCGGTGAGGCGCGGGCGATGTTCCAGTTCCGCGATTCCGATCCGGCGATCCTGAGTCGACTCGAGGCTTTGCTGCACGAGCAGGTCGCGGCCTTCAACAAGACCGGGCCTTGCAGTATCTCGGTCGAGACCATCCGGCAGAGCACGCCGGCCGTGATGGACGAAAGCTTCCAGCAGGCCATCGAGCAGGCCACCGCAAAGCACGCGCCGGGGCTCGCGGTGCGGATGCCGTCAGGCGCAGGCCACGACGCGCAGCATGTGGCGCGCGTGATGCCGGCCGCGATGCTGTTCGTGCCGAGCATCGACGGCATCAGCCATCACTGGGCCGAGAATACTTCGGATGAGGATATTGTATTGGGTGCGCGTGTGTTCACGGACGCGATTGCCAGCGTGCTGACGCGTTGAAGACCGTTGGCGTGGTGACGCTACCTGTTTGTGCGTCAGGCCACCGGGGCAGCCCACCCACCGCTGTCACCGCCGGGCTTGACCCGGCGGTCCATGACCCCGGTTCAACAGCGGAAGTCTTACGTAAGGCCGCCCGAACTGCGCCCGCTCATGGATTGCCGGGTCAAGCCCGGCAATGACAGTGTGCTTGGTGCGTCACTTCCCAAAAGGACGCTAACCCTTCACGCCGCCCATCTTGCAGACGATCTTCCACTCGTCCGCAGTGACCGGCTGCACCGACAGGCGCGACAGCTTGATCAGCGCCATGTCCTTCAGCTTCGGCTCTTTCTTGACGTCTTCGAGCGACACCGGCTTCGGCACCGGCTCCAAGGCCTTCACGTCGACCACGACCCACGGCTCACCGGCCTCCGCAGTCGGATCGGGATGGTGCTCCCGCGCGATCTCGACGATGCCGACGATATTTTTGCCTTCGTTCGAATGATAGAAGAACGCGCGGTCGCCCTTCTTCATCTTCATCAGGTTGAGCTTGGCGGTGTGGTTACGCACGCCGGTCCATTCGGTGCCTTTGGCGCCGGCCTTGACCTGCTGGTCCCAGGACCAGGAATCCGGTTCACTCTTCACCAGCCAGTAAGCCATCGTCGCTCTCCGCTCAGGGCTTGATTTGTATCGGGGTGCCGCTGTCGACCAAAGCCCAGATTTCTTCCATTTCGGTGTTGGTCACCGCGATGCAGCCGTCGGTCCAGTCGCGAAACAGATGCAGGCCGCCGAGCCATCCTAATCCGTTCGGCAGGCCGTGGACCATGATGTCGCTTCCCGGCGGCACACCGTTCTGCGTGGCACGGGCACGGTCTTTGGTATCGGGAAAGGACACGTGCAGCGCCAGGTGGAAGCGGCTGCGGCGGTTCTTGCTGTCGATGGCGTAGTCGCCTTCGGGGGTGCGGCTGTCACCCTCGCGCAGCTTGTGGCCGACCGGATCGCCGCCGAGCGATACGCGATAGATCTTGATGACCTTGTCGCCCCGCAGAAGCGTCAGACGGCGCAACTGCTTTTCCACCAGAATGGATGTCGCGCGGCTGGCTTGGTCCGCGAGTTGCGGCACCTGACGCCCAGGTTTGAAGAAATCCCAACCCGCAAGAGCCACAACCGGCAACACAGCGATAACCGCGACCGTCACGAGGCCCCGCCGCATCGTCACTCTTCCGTCCGCAGCGGCCGCGCCAGCAGCGACTCGATCGCTTCGTCCACGCTCATTTGTCCCGACAGCATCGCCGCGACTGCCGCGGCGATCGGCATGTCGACCGCTTTGTCGCGCGCCATTTCCAGAAGCACCGGCGCCGTGAAGGCGCCTTCGGCAAGTCCCGTCTTGCCGTGGATGTCCTTCGGCGTGAGACCCTTGCCGAGATTCATGCCGAAACTGAAGTTGCGCGACTGCGGGCTGCCGCAGGTCAGGATCAGATCGCCCAAACCCGACAGCCCCATCATGGTCTCGGTCTTGGCGCCATAGGCGCGGCCGAAGCGCACCAGCTCGGCAAAGCCGCGCGTGGTCAGCGCGGCCTGCGCGCTCGCGCCCAGTCCGCGGCCGGTGACGATGCCGCAGGCGATGGCCAGCACGTTCTTCGAAGCGCCGCCGACCTCGACGCCGCGCACGTCCGACGACTGATAGGGCCGGAAGGTGCGGGACGCCAAGGCCTGCACCAGACCCGCCGCAATGGTTTCGTCGGCAGCCGCAAGCGTCACCGCGGTCGGCAATCCGCGCGCGACGTCGGCGGCGAAGCTCGGACCCGACAGGATCGCCGGCGTCACCTTCGGCGCGCATTCGGCAATGATCTCGGTCATGAACTTTCGGGTGCCGTGCTCGATGCCCTTGGCGCAGGCGATCACCGGTGTGCCCGGCGCAACCGCAGCGCCGAGCGTCTGGCACACCGACCGTATGGCTTGCGCCGGCACCACCAGCAGGATCGCATCGGCGCGGGAGGCTTCGGCGAGATCGCGCGTCACCGCGATGCCGTCCTCGATGCGCACGCCGGGCAGGAATCTACTTTCGCGCTTGCTTGCGAGATGCTCGGCGTTGCCGGCGTCGAACTCCCACAGCGTGACTTTGCGTCCGGCCCGCGCGGTGACGTTGGCGAGCGCCGTGCCCCAGGCGCCGCCTCCCAGCACCGCGATGCGATCGAACGTCATGCGCGGATCCTCGTGAGGCTCAGGCGCCTTGTTGCGCGACACGCGCCGGTTTGGTCTGCGGGCCTGCGACCTCGTCGAGCGGCCAGCGCGCCCGCGGCGCAAAGTCGAGCGGATCGGACAGGCCCAGCGCAAGACGCTCGGCACCGGCCCAGGCGATCATCGCGCCGTTGTCCGTGCAGAGCTCGCCGGGCGGCACCACGAGCTTGACGCCGGCCTCGAAGGCGACGCGCTGCAGCACCTTGCGGATTGCCTCGTTGGCGGCGACGCCGCCGGCGGCAACGAGTGCGGTCGGCGCACCGACGCGGGCCCGGAACGTCTTCATGCCGGCGCGGAGCCGGTCGTGGATCAATTCGACCACGGCCTGCTGGAACGAGGCGCAGAGATCGAGAACGTCCTGGTCGTTGAGCGGCGCAATCTTCTGGGCTTCGAGCCGCAGCGCGGTCTTGAGCCCCGAAAGCGAGAAATCCGGCTCGGCGCGGCCGTGCATCGGCCGCGGCAGCGCGAAGCGCGTGGCGTTGCCGCGCGCGGCCTCTTTCTCGACCTGCGGCCCGCCCGGATAGCCGAGGCCCAGAAGCTTCGCGGTCTTGTCGAAGGCCTCGCCGATGGCGTCGTCCTGGGTTGTGCCCAGCAAGGTGTAGTCGCCGATGCCGCGCACCGCGACGATCTGGGTGTGGCCGCCGGAGGCCAGGAACAGGCAATACGGGAACTGGATGCCTGTGGTGAGGCGGGCGGTCAGCGCATGGGCCTCGAGATGGTTCACCGCCATCAAGGGCTTGTTTTCCACCATTGCGATGGCCTTGGCGGTGGTCAGGCCCACGATCACGCCGCCGATCAGGCCCGGCCCGGCCGCAGCCGCGACGCCGTCGATCTCGCGGACCGTCAGATTGGCGTCCGCCAAAGCCTTGGTGACGATATGGTCCAGCGCGTCGACATGGGCGCGGGCGGCGATCTCCGGCACCACGCCGCCGAATGCCGCATGCTCGCTGACCTGCGACAGCACCACATTGGACAGGATCTTGCCCGGGCCTTCGCCCGTGCGTTCGACCACCGCCGCGGCGGTCTCGTCGCACGTGGTTTCGATTCCGAGTACAAGCATGCGACAACGGCTAGCATTGTGAGGTCCCGTGACGCAATCCTCCGGTCCCGTCCTTCGTCTCGGCACGCGCGGCAGCCCGCTGGCGCTGACCCAGGCACGCATGGTGCGCCAGGCGCTGGCCGCGGCGCACGGTTTCGACGCTGAGCAGGTCGAGATCACGGTGATCCGCACCAGCGGCGACCGGATCCAGGACCGGCCGCTGTCCGAGGCCGGCGGCAAGGGGCTCTTCACCAAGGAGATCGAGGAGGCGCTGACCGCCGGCTCGATCGACCTTGCGGTGCATTCGTCGAAGGATATGCCGACCGTGCTGCCGGACGGCCTGGTGCTGTCGGCGTTCATGGAGCGCGAGGACCCGCGCGACGCCTTCATCAGCCGCAAGGCGAAATCCATCGCCGAACTGCCAAAGGGCGCAACCGTCGGCACGGCGTCGCTGCGCCGCCAGGCGATGATGAAGCGGCTGCGGCCGGATCTGAAGGTCGTGCCGCTGCGCGGCAATGTCGAGACGCGGTTGCGCAAGCTCGAAGAAGGCGTGGCTGACGCGACGCTCCTGGCGCTCGCCGGACTGAAGCGCCTGGGCTTGGCCGAGGCCGCGACCGCGGTGCTCGGCGTCGATGAGTTTCTTCCGGCTGTGGGGCAGGGCGCGATCGGCATCGAGACGCGGGCCGGCGACGCGCACACGCGGCAGATGCTGGCGCCGATCAATTATGCGGACACGGCCCATGCGCTGGTCTGCGAGCGGGCGTTTCTCGCCGTGCTCGACGGCTCCTGCCGCACGCCGATCGCGGGCCACGCGACGGTATCAGGCGGGCTTATTCATTTTCACGGCATGATCGTGAAGCCCGACGGCAGCGAGGCCTTCGAGACCAAGCGCGAAGGCACCGTGCACGACGCCGTGCGGCTCGGGGCCGATGCGGGCGCCGAATTGAAAGCGCTCGCCGGTTCGGATTTCTTTGTGGCGCACTGATCATGCGCCTGCTCGTCACGCGTCCCGAGCCAGACAACGAGCGCACTGCGGCGACGCTGCGGGCGCAGGGCCACGACGTGCTGCTGGCGCCGATGCTGCGGATCGAGGCCGTTCCGAACGTCGATCTCGGTGCGCCGTCTCAGGGCGCGCAGTCCTGGAGCGGCGTGCTGCTGACCAGCGCCAACGGCGCGCGGGCGCTGGCCGCGCATCCGCGGCGCGGCGAATTGCTGGCGCTGCCGGTGCTCGCGGTCGGCCGCGCGAGCGCGGACGTGGCGCGCGCGGCAGGCTTTGCCGACGTGGCATCGGCGGACGGCGATGCGGACGATCTGGTGCGGCTGGCCGCGGCGCGCTTTGCCGGCGCGCCAAAGCCGTTGCTTTATCCCGCGGGCGAGGATCGCTCGCGCGATCTTGCCGGCGCTCTGTCGGCGAAAGGCGTCGCTGTGCACACGGTCGTCGTCTATCGCGCGGTGGCCGCGAACGAATTCCCGCCTGACGTGCGGGCCGCGCTGACGCAGGGCCGTATCGAGGCCGTGCTGCATTTTTCTCGCCGCAGCGTCGAGAGCTATCTCGAATGCGGCCGGACCATCCGGCAGGAGTCGGTTGCGCCGATGCACTATTGCCTGTCGGAACGCGCAGCCGAGCCGTTGCGGCACGCCGGAGCGGCGCGCATCGCGGTTTCGGCGGAGCCCGACGAGGCCAGCCTCATCGGGCGGATTTCCCCATGAGACCGGGCGCTTCGTCACACGCCAGCCAATATCGAATCGTCTAAAATGGCAGCATGGTCAGCACGAAGCCTCCTCCATCGGATCCGCCGGGCGGCCGCCGCCGCCGGCCGCCGACGGTGCTCAACCTGGAGGCAACCGAAGTGACGCCGTCGAGTCCCGAGTCCCCGCCCAAGGCTGACGATAAGCCTGAAGATCCGACGCAGCAGCATGCCGCGGACGAGTCTGCGCCGCCTGAGATGAAGGCCGAGGACGTGCGGCCCGGGCCGCTGGTGTTCGAGCCGCCGCCACCCGAGCCTGCGGCCGAAACCAAGTCGTCGGAGTCGCCACCATCGGAACCGTCGCCTCAAGCGGAGCCGGCTGCCGAAGAAGCACCAACGCCACCGCCCGCCGGGCCGCCGCGTCAGCTATGGATGCCGGTTGTTGCCGGATTATCAGGCGTCGGAGGCGGCGCTGCTGTCGCCGTGCTGCTCTGGCTGCTCGGCGCGTTCTCGGCGAGCCAACCGGTTTCTTCGCCCCAGCAGACCGCAACGCCCGATCTCAGCCCGCGCCTCGCCGGCATCGAGCAGCAATTGAAGGAGCTGGCCGCGCGGCCCGCGTCGGCTGCACCCGATCCCAAGCCGCTGAACGACATCGCGACACGGCTCGGCAAGCTCGAAAGCGCCGTCAATGCGCCGCGCGCGCCGGTGACCGATCCGGTGGTGCTCGGCCGCATCACCGCCGCCGAGAATGCCGCCAAGTCGACGGCCGACAATGTCGCGGGCCTTACGCGCCGCATCGATACACTCGAAACCGCGTTGCGCGAGACCAACGGCCAGATCCAGCAGCTCGCGACCGTGACCGCGGAAATGCAGGCCAGGCTGCGCGAAACCGGCGCGGGCGCCGACCGGCCGTCGCGGCTTGCGGTCGCAGCGTCGGCGCTGCGCGGCGCCGTCGAGCGCGGCGAGGCTTACGCGGCCGAGCTTGCGATCGTGAAACCGCTGACGCCGGACTCCGGCGCCGTGGCGATGCTGGAGCCGTTTGCTGCGTCCGGCGTGCCGAGCCAGGCCGCGCTCGGCCAGGAGCTTGCCGTGATCGTCCGGCCGATGGTGGCCACGCCGGCCGAGGCGCCGCGCGACGGCACGTTCCTGGAAAAGCTCCAGGCCAACGCCGAGAAGCTCGTCCGCATCCGTCCGATCGACGAGGCGCGCGGCGACGACCGCGTCGCCGTGCTGAGCCGGATCGAGCAGCGCGCCGCCCAGGGCAACATCGCGGGCGCGCAGGCCGAGCTTGCAAAGCTTCCGCCCGACGTCCGTTCGCAGGCCTCCTTGCAGGCCTGGACCGCAAAGGCCGAGGCGCGCGGCAAGGCCGTCGAGGCCGCCCGCAAGCTGGCCGCCGACGCGGTTACGGCTCTGAAAGCCAGCCCGTGATACAGATTCACCGATGATCCGCGTCCTCCTCTTCCTGGCGTTTATCGCTGCCGTGGCCTTCGGCTTTGTCTGGATCGCCGACCGGCCCGGCGACATCGCGATCACCTGGCAGGGCCGCCAGATCGAGACCTCGGTGCTGGTCGCCGCGGTGGCGCTGGTCGCCGTGGTCGCGGTCGCCATCTTCCTGTGGTCGATCATCCGCACCATCCTGCGCTCGCCCGACCTGATCGGAATGTTTCTCAGCCATCGCCGCGGCGTGCGCGGCTATCTGGCGATCTCGCGCGGCCTCGTCGCGGTCGGCTCGGGCGATGTGCGGGCGGCGCAACGCGCGTCTGACGAAGCCTCACGTATTGCGCCAGGCGAGCCGCTGGCGCTGCTGCTCGACGCGCAATGCGCGCAGCTGTCCGGCGACCGCGCCGCGGCCGAGCACGCCTTCCGCAAGATGGCCGAGCGTGAGGATACGAAACTGCTTGGGCTGCGCGGCCTCTACATCGAGGCGCAGCGCCGCCAGGATCACGCCGCGGCTCGCGCCTACGCCGAGGAAGCCGCGAATGCCTCGCCGTCGCTCGGCTGGGCCGGTCAGGCGGTGCTGGAATTCCGCTCCACCGCGGGCGACTGGACCGGCGCGCAAGCGGCGCTCGACCGCAACAGCCGCTACAACCTGATCGACAAGGCCGACTACAAGCGCCAGCGCGCAGTGCTGATCACGGCCCGCGCGCTGGCCGCAGAAGAAGGCGACCGTGACCGGGCGCGCGAGCTCGCGCTCGAAGCCTTGAAGCTTGCGCCCAATCTCGTGCCCGCCGCCGAGCTTGCGGCGCGGCTCTTGAGCGAAGCCGGCGAGCAGCGCCGCGCCGCGCGCATCATCGAGAAGGCCTGGGAGGCCAATCCGCATCCCGACCTCGCCGACACCTACGCGCATCTGCGCTCCGGCGATTCGGCGCGCGAGCGGCTGACGCGGGTGCAGTCGCTGGCGCAGCGGACGACGGGCCATGTCGAAGGCGCGCTCGCGGTAGCGCGCGCCGCGCTCGACGCGCAGGAGTTCGCGGCTGCGCGCACGGCCTTGAAGCCGCTTCTGAAAGAGCCGACCCAGCGCGGCGCCGGACTGATGGCCGAGATCGAGCGCAGCGAAAGCGGCGACGAAGGTCGTGCCCGCGAGTGGATGGCGCGCGCGCTGCACGCCGCGCCCGATCCGGCCTGGACCGCCGATGGCTATGTCTCCGATCGCTGGATGCCGGTGTCGCCGGTCAGCGGCCGGCTCGATGCGTTCCAGTGGAAGGTGCCGCTCGCCGAGATCGGCGTCACCCGCGACGCGATCGACGTCGACGCGCTCGAAGCGGCAGCCAAGGCCAAGCCGGTGGTGATCGCGCCGCCTGCGCCCGAGCCGCAGCCGAGTCCTGTGCCGTCTCCAGTTGCGCCTGCTTCGGTGGCCGAACCGCCCAAGCCCGCGCCGCCGGTCGTCGCCGCGCCATCTTCGCCGCCGGTTCCGCCGCCCGCTCCCGCTGCGCCGCGGGCCGAAGCGGTGATTCCTTTGGTCCACGCGCCCGACGATCCGGGCCCCGAACCCGCGCCCGATCTCGATCCGGAGCCCGGACCGGGCTCCGGATCGAGCGGATTACGGCTGTTCTGACAGGCGTTTCGTCGTGCTGTCAGGTTTGCTTGCCAAGGTTCGCCCCTCTCGCTAAGAGGGGCGCGTTTCCAGCCGTTTCGGCCCGTGCCGGCGTAGCTCAGCGGTAGAGCATCCGCTTCGTAAGCGGGTGGTCGGGGGTTCAAATCCCTCCGCCGGCACCATTCCTCCTAACGCTCAGCCGAACTCGAACGACGTCACGCCGAAGATCCGTTCCACCGGCAGGTCCGGCGCGGGCCCATGATACATGCGGGCGCAGCCGAACACCTCCTTGAGACCGAATTTCATCGCGAGCCGCGTGCCGGCTTCGTTCGGCTCGGGCACGTCGAGCTGCATCTGCTGGCCGGGGAAGCGAGACATCAGGCTGCCGATGATGCGTTCGGCGGCATCCGGGCGCGCGGCGAAGACCGGACCGATCTTGAAGCCGGTGCGGGCCGGGCGGGCGATGCCGTAGCCGATGAGCTCATCGCGCTCGAACAAGCCGGCCGCGTGCGCGCCCGGCTGAAACATCCAGCGGCGCAGAAACGCTATGCGAGGTGCTGGCACATGCGCGCGGTCGAAGCGGTCGATCGTTGCGAAGCTCGCTTCGTCGAGCAGCTGGACCTGCGGATCGGCAGATCCGTTGGCGATGCCTTGAAAACGCAAATCGCGGTAGGCGAGGGCGAAGCCGCCGCGCGCATAGAACGGCACCATGGCGAAAACGCCGTCCATGCCGATGACAGCTCCAGGCGACAGCCGAGCCTGCAATCGCTTCAGCCGGTAGTGCCACAACTGCGCGCCCAGGCCGTCGCCGCGCAGGTCCTTGCGCACGATGAACAGGCCCATGAAGCCGAACAGCCCGGCGTAGGAAAAGATCGTGCCGCCACCGACCAGCTCGGCGCCGCGGCGCAAGGCGATGAACGCGTCGGGATCAATGTCCCAGGCGATATCGAGATCGGCCTTGCCGGGATTCCAGCCTTCGTCGGCCGCCCAGCCGCCGAGCGTCGCGACCTCGTCGCGACGCATCGGCCCCAACGAGAGATCGGCGGCAGGCATCGGCGCTTTCACGGCTTCCGGATCACCGCTCCCAGACCCGCACCACGGCTTCGCCGTCGCCCTTCCACTGGATCGACCGGCAATCCGCTGCGAGCTCGCCGCGCAGGCCTGCGCGCGCCTTGGTGTCGCGGTCGAGCATATAGATCCTGTCCTGGTCGTACTCGGCCGATTGCGTCGCGCTCTCCGGCTTCTCGGCCTTCAGCGGATCGCGCGGCTCGGTGAGGTTGATCTTGTTGCCGCCGGCGGCGCGGTCCGGCGTGATGTGCGCGATGGTGCGGGCGTTCGGCTGCGGATAATCGCGGATGAACCAGAGGCCGATGATGTCGCTCGGCCAGCATTTGAAGGTCGTACCGTCGCCCGGCAGGATTCCGTAGGTGATGCCGTCGCGGCCGTCCTTGCCGTTCTGACCGTCCTTGCCGTTGGTGCCGTCTTTGCCGTTGGTACCGTCTTTTCCGTTCGAGCCGTTCACGCCGTCCTTGCCGTCTTTGCCATCCTTGGCAGCGGCCACGGTCTGCGGCAGGCAGCCCGTCACCAGGAGATCCTTCACCTCTTCGGTTTCGACCTTCAGGTCGATCTTGCAGGTCTCGGGCAGGTAGGACAGCGAGAAGGCGAACTTGCGTGTCGGCAGGCTCGCGGTCTTGTCGCCGGAGTTCACCAGGATGACCACCTGATTGGGCTTGGCGGTCCGGCCGGAGATCACCAGGCGTCCGCCGGTGATCTCGAGCTGCTCGATCTGCAGCTGCGCGCCCGCCCGCTCGCGGTCGCGCTCCCGCCGCGGCGCCGCGGTGGCCTGCGTGGCGATGATCGCAACAGCCAGTCCCGCAAGCACGCTGACTTTGAGCATGATCGCCCTCCTTACGCGGCGCGTTCGCTGTGCGCCGGCTGGGCCGTGCCCCGCAGCAGATCCATCAGCTTGCGCGCCGACGGCAGCTCTTCAAGCCGCGCGACGGTCGCGATCACTTCCTCGGCATGCGCGTCGGTCAGCACGCCCTTGGCATAGGTCCGGAACTTATCCTCGATCTGCGCGCGCGTCAGCGGATTTTCGAACGAGCCGCGCGGATGCTCGCAGAACGACTTGAGCGTTGCACCGTCCGCCATCTCGATCTCGACGGCGCAGTTGTTGCCCTTGATCGCCGGGTCGGGCCGCACCTCGATCAGCTCCTTCGCGGCGCGCCGCAGCATCGGATCGTCGTAACGCTGCGGCTCGAACTGCGTCAGCGTCAGCGCGCGGTCGTGCAGGATCGCGGCGGCGACGTAGTGCGCCGAGATCAGCGCGTCGAACTTAGCCTTGTAGTCGGCGAGCTTGCCGTGCAGGTCGTAGACGGTCTGGCTGAGCGAGACGCGCACCTTTTTGATCTTGTCGAAGGCAGGCTGATGCTTCTCCACGAGATCGAACAACGCGGTGTTCATGGTCTGCGTCGACGACGCCGATGGCCACAGCCGCAGCGCGATCTGCTCGAACTCCCAGCGCTTGCCGAGCTCGCCGAGCGCGAGCTCAGGCTTGCCGCCATTGGCGTAGCTGACAAACAGGCCGCCATCCTTCGCGGTGAGGAATTCCTTGGTGGCGACGAACTTCTGCTCGGCGAGCAGCGCCGCCATCAATCCGGACAGCGCGCCGCGACACTGGTGGAATTTCACCGTCGGCGTGCCCCAGGCCGCAAAGGTGCCTGCCGACTGGCTGCCTGCGAGGCCAAACGCGCGCGCCATGGTCTCGGCGTCGAAGCCGCGCAGCCGCCCGACGGCCGCGGCTGAGCCGAACGGACCGAACACGCCGGGCCCATGCCAGCCGCGGCTCCGGAACACCGGATAGTCGGTGCCGAGCCCGATCCGCGTCATCGTCTCCATGCCGGCGATCAATGCGACCAGAAGATCGCGGCCCGACTTGTTGTCGCGCTCGGCGATGGCGAGTGCCGGCGGCATCACCTCGGGCGTGATGTGCGTGAGCGTCGCGCGGTGCGTGTCGCACATCGTCACCGCTGTGATCAAAAAGCCATTCAGCATGGTCGCGCCTGCGAGCGACAGCCGGTCGCGGCCGATCACGCTGCTCTCGTGCGACTGCGCCAGCGCGGAGGCGAGTGCTGCGACCTGGTCGGTTTCGTCGCCGTGCTTGCCGGCGACCGCGCAGGCCAGCGCGTCGAGCAGGAGGTTCTTGCACTGCTCGCGGGCGCGCTCCGGCACGTCGTCGTACTTCAGGCCGGCCGCGAACTGCGCCAGAGCGCCAGTCGCTTCAATTTGGGTCGCTTCTCCCGACATTTTCACTGCCTCCCACTCACAAGAACGGCGCCGCCGCACGTCCTGCCCGCCACCGTAGCGGCATCGTCGATCCGGTTGAAGCGCGGCCCGGAGCCGCTGTTGAAACCGCTGTCAAATCAAAGCGGTATTTGCTTCATCGCCGTTAACCATAACAAAAAGGAAATGCCGGTTGCCGGCTGTTTAACCTTGCGGTGAGGCCACCTGCTGTGAAGAATTTGTGTTCGGAAGCTCACTCAAGAAACGTCCATTTCCCGCGTGCGGCGGCTCAGGAAATAGGAGGAAGCAGAGAAAACCAGTTGGGATTGGGAAGTATCATGAAGCGCATCGTTCAGACGCTCCTCGTCTTGATCGCCACCACCGCCGTCTGCTCGCCCGCCTTTGCGGCCGGCGAAAAGAAAGACCAGCGGTTTCAGCTGAGCGCGATCGAAGCTCCGACACAGCGTAACACCACGGCGGTCACCGCGCCGCCCGTCGTCACCGACAAGAAAGCCTCGGTCTTCGCCATCGGCCTCGAAGCGCTGAAATGGGTCGGTGCGACCTCGCGGCAGGTCGGCGTGCCGTATCCGGATCTGTGGTGCGCCGATTTCGTCAACTTCGTGCTGCGCCGGTCGGGTTACCCCACAACCAATTCGCGCGCTGCGAAATCGTTCCTCGACTACGGCAAGCGCATCGACAGCCCGCGCGTCGGCGCGATCGTGGTGCTGAGGCGCGGCGCGAACAACGGCCATGTCGGCATCGTGCGCGGCACCGACGGCGCCGGCAACATCATCGTCATCTCGGGCAACCACGGCAACAAGGTCTGGGAGAGCCCGTATCCGAAGGATCGCGTGCTGGGCTACGTCATCCCGCCGGAATCCAATTAAGCCAGGCACCAAGCCTTGGCGCCGGCCGCACAGTGCGGCCGGCGTTTTTTTTGCGCAGTTGAATCGTCACGGGCGGTTTGTCCCTCCCCTCGCGGGGAGAGATGGCCGTGCTGCACGAGCGCGATTTCCATTTCCAGCTTCCGTTGTGATTGCTGGAGCCAACGCTCCGCTTGGCCGGGGCTTTGTTTTTCGGACGCCCGGCTGCGCCCGTCTCCCTGTTTTCCTTC
>CAKZHN010000524.1 GCA_936924235.1 uncultured Rhodoplanes sp.
CTTCCGATCTGGATGGACATGGTGTTCTGCCTTTCTGGAATGGCCCCCGAAGGCAGCCGTTCCGTCTGCGTTGATTGTACTGCTTCCTGTTGCCGGGCTCAGGCGGCCTTCGCGGCCGGAGCCGCGAGCTTGCCGACCAGCGCGGCGAACTGATCGAGAAAGCCTTTCAGGAATCCCCGGGTGCCTTCATCGGTCACGACGTCGTTGGCGTCGATCAGGCCTGGCTTGAACTGCAGGTAGGCCTCTCCGCCCGACAGCACAACGCCCTGGGCGCCGAGGATCTGGCGAAGGTGCTGCTGCGCCAGCGCGGTGCTGATCGCACCCTGCGCGGCGCCGGTCACCGCCACGACCTTGCCGGTCCAGGAGTTCTTGCCCCAGGGGCGCGTACCCCAGTCGATGGCGTTCTTCAGCGCCGCCGGGATGGACCGGTTGTGCTCCGGCGTCACGATCAGGACGCCGTCGGCGTCGGCGAGCTCGGCCTTGAACCGGGCTACGCTCGGCGCAAGGTTGCTCTCGTGGTCCTGGTTGTAGAGCGGCAGATCGTCGATCTGGACGAACTTGAAGTCGAGCCGGTCGGAACCGAGCTTCGCCAGCGCCTGGGCGAGCTTGCGATTGATGGATTCGCGGCGGTTGCTGCCGACGACGAGGGCGATCTTGAAAGCGGCCATGGCGGTGTTACCTTTCGGTACGTGGTTACGGGTTTATACCGAGGCTAGATAAATGACCGCACGGGCCAAGCAAGAAGGCACAAAACTGATACCGGGTAACCTCCATGTGCCTGACGAGTGCCGGGCCGTCAGTGCGGTGCTGGCCCACATCGGCGACAAATGGACCATCCTGGTGGTCAACGAGCTCGGCAACGGGCCGCGCCGCTTCAACGAGATCCGCCGGGCGCTGGGCAGCATCTCGCAGCGCATGCTGACGCTGACCTTGCGCAACCTCGAGCGCGACGGCCTCGTCACCCGCACGGTGTTTCCGACCATCCCGCCCAAGGTCGAGTACGAGCTCACGGCGCTGGGCCGTTCGCTGCTGGTGCCGGTGAGCGGCATCGGGCTCTGGGCGCGGCAGAACAAGGATGCGATCGAAGCCGCGCGCAAGCGTTTCGACGCCAGCGCCGGCGACGCCGAGCGATGAGCCTGCGCGCCGAACTGCTGCGGCTTGGGCTGCGCGCGACCTTCAAGCGTCGCGAGCATGCAGTTCCGGACCTCGCCGACATGCGGGCGCAAATGGAAAGGGTCACGTGGTTCGTGCCGCGGCCGCCGAAAGGCACGGCCGCGGTCAGGACCACCATGGGCGGCGTGCCGGCGGTCCGCGTGACGACACGGCTGTCGCGGACCGATCGCCACATCCTCTATCTGCACGGCGGCGGCTACGTGTGCGGCCGGCCGGTGCACTATCGCGATTTCACCTGGCGCATCGCCGACGCGGCCGCAGCGACGATGCATATGCTCGACTACCGGCTCGGACCGGAGCATCCATTCCCGGCCGCGGTGGACGATGCCGCTTCGGCCTATCGCGCGCTGCTCGCGGCGGGTGCCGATCCGAGGCGGCTCGCGATCATGGGCGACTCGGCCGGCGGCGGGCTCACCTTCGCGGCGCTGCTCAAGCTGCGCGACGAAGGCGCGCCGATGCCGGCCGCGGCGGTCGCGCTGTCGCCCTGGACCGACCTGACGCTGTCGAGCGAATCCTGCACGCGTTTTGCCAAGGCCGATCCGATGCTCAGCGCCACCCCGGCCAAGGTGTTCGTCCGCTGGTATCTCGGCGATGCCGATCCGAAGCATCCCTATGCGTCGCCGATGTTCGGCGATCCGGCAGGGCTGCCGCCTTCGCTGATTCAAGTGGGCAGCGACGAGATCCTGCACGACGATTCTGTCCGGTGGGGCGAGCGGATGCGCGATGCCGGCGTCGCCGCGGAGGTCGAGGTGTGGCGGCGCATGCCGCATGTCTGGCAGATGTCCGCGCGCATGCTGCCCGAGGGGCGCAACGCGATCCGGCGGATCGGCGCGTATCTGCAAGACAGACTGGCAAGCGACTAAAACGAATAGCCGACGCGCAGGCCGCCGAGATTGAGGCCCTGGTTGGTGGAGCAGCCGGACAGCGACTGGGCGTTGGAGATGTGATCGAACGTCGCCATCACCGACCAGTGCGCATCGAAGCGATAGCCGAGGTTGGCGCCCGTGTGCACGATCACCCGGCAGCCGAGCGACGCCTTGTCGGGGTCCGGCCCGTCGAGCTGCCCGTTGTGGCCGGCGACGCCGACATAGGGCTCCAGGAACCAGCGCTTGTCGAGATTCAGGGTCCACAGGAAGCTGCCGTAGCCGTAGGACGTTCCGCCCGACACGTTGAACATGCCGCCGATCTGGAAGCGCGGCACCGCATAGTCGGGCATGCCGGCCGGCAGATCGAACTTCGGCTTGGGCAGCACGAAGCCCAGATTGACGCTGGCCTTGCCGTATTCCGGCCCCCACACCGAGGCGAAACCGCCGACGCGGATCTCGGGGCGGGACGGGTCGTACCATTCGGACTTGAGCTCCGGCGGTTCGGCGCGCGCCGGAATCGCCACGGTTGCCGGTACCAGGAGACTGGACAGCAACAGGCACGCCCGCCAATGCGCGCGGATCACGCCGCGCGAACCACGACGCCGACGCATCACACCGAAGCCCCCGTACGGCAGCCCCTGCAACGACTTGAATGAACCCCTCAAGCATCCGCGGTTCCGGCCGGCCGGGCAAGCGCAAAAAGACCCCGCCTTGTGAAGAAAATCGCGGAAAACACCGTGATCCCGGGCCTCCAGGCAAAGCCGGATTCCCACGAACCGTCATCGACTTAACGCCGCAAACCGCAAGGCTGCCGCGCGCTTGCTTTGCTGTCCGCAGCCCTTAAATTCCACACCCATGAACTACGTCGAAGCAGCCTCTGCCCCTCTCCGCAAAACCGGCCAGATCAAGCTCCACGGCAAGGAAGCCTTCGAAGGCATGCGCAAGGCCGGGCGGCTGGTGGCCGACTGCCTGGACATGCTGACCGAGCATGTGAAGCCCGGCGTGGCGACCGAGAAGATCGATCAGCTGGTGGCGGAATTCGCCAGGGACCACCGCGCGCTGCCGGCGACGCTGATGTATCGCGGCTACCGCAAGTCGACCTGCACGTCGATCAACCACGTGGTCTGTCACGGCATCCCGGGCGACAAGCCGATGAAGGAAGGCGACATCGTCAACATCGACGTGACGCTGATCCTCAACGGCTGGCACGGCGATTCCAGCCGCATGTATCCGGTCGGCGAGATTCCCCGCCGCGCCGAGCGGCTGATCGAGGTCACTTACGACGCGATGATGCGCGGCATCAGCGTCATCAAGCCCGGCTCCACCACCGGCGACATCGGCGCCGCGATCCAGACCTTCGTCGAGGCGCAGCACATGAGCGTGGTGCGCGACTTCTGCGGCCACGGTCTCGGCAAGCTGTTCCACGACGAGCCGAACATCGTCCATGTCGGCCGGCCGAGCGAAGGCATCGTGCTGCGGCCCGGCATGTTCTTCACGGTCGAGCCGATGATCAATCTCGGCCGCCCGCACGTGAAGGTGTTGTCCGACGGCTGGACCGCGGTGACGCGCGACCGCTCGCTGTCGGCGCAGTTCGAGCACACCGTGGGCGTGACGACGAACGGCGTCGAGATTTTCACGACTTCGGCCAAGGGCTTCGACAAGCCGCCCTATCCGGTGTGATCGCCGGCGCCTTTCCCTCCTGACTGTCCCGCCGGCTTCTTCGCGATTGCAAAGCGCTCCGGCTGCAATCATCCTGAGTGCCCGCGTATGCGTTTGGGCGACCGATGCCGGCCAAGAAGTCCGACCAATCCGACGGAGCGAAGGGCGAGGTCCCCGCGCCGAAACCGCATTATCATGGCCATCGCGAGCGGCTGCGCGGCCGCTTCCGCGAGGCCGGCCCTGACGCACTCGCCGACTACGAGCTCCTGGAGATGCTGCTCTATCGCAGCATCCCGCAGAAAGACACCAAGCCGATCGCCAAGGATTTGATCGAGAAATTCGGCTCATTCGCCGAAGTGCTCGCCGCGCCTCCCCGGCGCCTCCAGGAGGTCACTGGCGTCAAGGAAGCAACCAGCACCGACCTCAAGATCATTCACGCGGCTGCAAGCCGCATGACGCGGGGCGAGGCCAGGAAGCGCGACGTGCTGTCGTCATGGGACGCCGTCCTGAAATACTGCCGCACCAAGCTGTCGTTCGAGAATACCGAGCGCTTCGCCATCATCTTCCTGGATAAGCAGAACCGGGTGATCACCGACGAGGTCCAGCAGACCGGGACCGTCGACCACACGCCGGTCTATCCGCGCGAGGTGGTGAAGCGCGCACTGGAGCTCAGCGCCACCGCGATCATCCTGGTGCACAACCATCCGAGCGGCGATCCGGCGCCATCACGCGCGGACATCACGATGACGCAGCAGATCGTCGAGATCGCCAAGCCGCTCGGCATCCTGGTGCACGACCACATCATCGTGGGCAAAAACAAGCACGCGAGTTTCAAGGAGCTGCGGTTGATTTGATCCGGACCCCAATTCAGCGAGGTGTGGACGATGGCCAGAATACATCTGATTGAAAACAACAAGGATATCGATCTTGCCAAGCGCTTTGAACAAGGGCTGCAGCGCCGTCACAAAGTCTCCTGGGATATCAATTTCCTCGTCCCAGGTGAGGAATGGAGGCGCTCGCTGCGCGAAGCCGTCCTGGCGGCGGACGGCCTGATCGCTCTGTTTACGGAGAATTCTGTCCGGGAGCACTCCAACGTCATTTCATCACAATGGATGGCGGCAGACATCGGTGCGGCCCGGGCTCTGGGCAAGTTTGTCATCCCGGTCATGATCGGTACCGACATCCGGATTCCTGCCCTTGTCGACGATATCTTTGCCGTCCGAGCAGATTCCGCGAAGGATGCGGACATCAGAAAGGTGATCGATCAAATCGACGAAGCGATCGAGGCACATATAGAGCGACAGGAAAAAATCTCAGCCTTGTCGCTTCCGGCCGGATACGAGCACCTTGCCTCGAACATATTGCGCTTTCACGAGAGCGGATCGTTTGACCAGTCGGTCTTCGTGATGATGAAGTTTCCGGATCGCCGCGCAATGACTCCGAAGCAGTACAAGCTATTGGAGGACATTTGGAACACCCTCGTTAAGATACTCGCATCCCACGGGCTCGAGGCGAGGAGGGCCGACAAGAAATGGTATCATGATCAACTCTGGGAAAACATCTGCGTGCATATGCTCGGCAGCCGCTATGGGATTGCCATTCTTGAGGATCGCGTTGCCGACGAACTGAACCCGAACGTGGCGCTGGAATATGGTTTCATGAAATCGCTGAACCGGGACGTCGCGCTCTTTCGGGATGTCAATTTCCGCCATGACAGAGCGGATCTGACGGGCAAATTGTCCAAGCCGTTCGAGATCAACAATGCAGGGCAGCTGAAATCCGAGAGTCTTACCGCAGCGGTCCGGGAATGGCTTATGGATGTCGGTGTGCCCCGGGTCCGGCGCGCGTGAACGGCTCTTCTCGCCATAGAGTGAAACCGCTCATACCCGACGGCGCCATCCAGCCCACCGGACCGTGGAACGTCGGAGCCCGCGCCGGCGATTTCGTCTTCATCGCCGGCATGCGCGGCATCGATCCTGCCACCAACACGCTGGTGCAGGGCGACGAGGCGCGCATCCGGCAGGCGTTCCTCAACATGAAGCTGATCGCGCAATCCGAAGACGCGGGCCTGCGCGATTGCGTCCGCATCGTCGTGTATGTGACCGACATGCCGAGGCTTCGGCCGATCGTGAACGCGGTGCAGGAGGAATTATGGGGCGGTCCGCCCTATCCGCCGCGCACCATCGTCGAGGTCCGCCGCCTCAACCAGGACGACATCATGGAGGTGGAGGGGACGTTCTACGCGCCGGTGAAGACGTAGATTTCCGCACCGGCGCGACGCTCCTTGCTCAATACTCGCCCTACTCGATGCTCGCGCCCGTGGCGCGAACGACGCGGCCCCATTGCTCGACCTCCTGCCGGAGGAAGCCGTCCATCCATTCCGGGGTCGTGTGCTCGGGGGGCGGCGGCACCGCGCCAACCAGCTCGATCTTTTTCCGCACGTCCGGATCCGCCAGCGCCGCGTTGAGCGCCGCATTGGCCCGCGCAACAATCTCCCTCGGCGTCTTGGGCGGAGCAACGATCGCGGTCCACCCGGCCACCTTGAAGTCTGCAAGCCCGGCCTCGGTCGAGCCTGGGACGCCAGGCACCGCGGCCACCCGCGCCGGCTGGGCCACGACCAGTCCGCGGATCGTTCCGGCAGCCATGTGGGGAACGACGTTCGGCGCGGCGTCGCAGATGCCGTCGATCTGCCCGGACAGCAGATCCTGCATGGCCGGCGCGGTGCCGCGATACGCGACGTGGGTCAGCTTCACACCGGCGAGGTGTTCGAGGAACAGACAGGTCAGGTGCGAGTTGGCGCCAAAGCCGGCATTGCCGACCTTGACCTTGTCGGGATTCGCCCTGGCATAGGCGATGAATTCCTGAAGGGTCTTCGCGGGAAACTGATTGTTGACGACGAGGAAATTCGGCGTCTCGGCGATCATGCCGACCGACACGAACTCCCGCGGGTCGTATTTGATGTTCTTGTAGAGCGCGAAGCCGGCAGCGAGATTGCCGAGGTTGCCGACCAGCAGCGTGTGGCCGTCCGGATCGGCCTTCGCCACGCGCGCCGAGCCGGTGGTGCCGCCGGCGCCGCCGACGTTCTCGATCAAGACCGGCTGACCGAGCGTGTGCGTCATGGAATCGGTGACGAAGCGCGCCAGAACATCGTTGGGGCCGCCGGCCGCAAACGGCACCACGATCGTGATGGGATGGGTCGGATATTCCGAGCTATGGACTTGGCTGTGAACGACTGAAGCAGTCAGCAGCAGCGATGCAGCGAAAACGAATTTCTTGAACATCATGGTCCTCCTGCCGGAGGCTTAGACGAACGAAATTCTCACCGCCTCCTACGACCGGAGGAGCTGTCGCCGGCGTTCGATCGAAAGAAATTTCAGCGCCGCGCCAAGGCCTCCGGCTTCGCGCCCCAACCCGCCATGCAGACACGTAGCGCGCGCTCGAGCCGCGCCATGCCTTCGGCAAGATTGAGCGTCCGGCCCGTCAGCCAGCGACGCAATTCGACCTGGAACACGCAGAACGCGACCCAGCCCGCGAAGTCGGGCTCTTCGGCCAGGCGCAGCGCGCCGCGCGAGGCCGCCATCTGCACGATGCGGCCGACGGCGCGGATGTTGCGCTCGCGCGTTTCCTGGAAACGCTTCGCCTGGCGCCCGGCGTCATAGAACGTCATCTCGCGCAGCAGCAGCCGCGACAGCTCAGGCTGCTTCGCAAAGAACCGGTAGTGATGACGGAAGAAGCCCAGAAGATTGTCGAGGCATGAGGCGTCCTCGCGCAGGCCAAGCTCTGCCTTCCGCGAGACCTCGTCGAGATCGTCGTTGGCGATCAGGAACAGCAGGTCGCGCTTGTTCTCCGCATAGGTGAAGACCGTGCCGATGCCGACACCGGCGCGGAGCGCGATCTCGCGGGTGGTGGCGTCGTCGAAGCCCTTCTCGATGAACAGCGCGCGGGCGGCCTCGCCGATCCGGCGGAGCTTTTCGAGCTTGTTCTGCTCGCGAAGGCCTGAAGGCGCGGTCGTGAGGGGCTGCGCGGACGGCATGCGGGCCGGTTGACTCCCAAATGAGCATGCTCAATTATGAGCACGCTCATTTTTAACAGAGTGCACCGCCATGCCGCAAGCCGCCTCCTCGCATCCGCTCCTGCAATCCGCCGAAAATCCCGGTCCGGCTTACGACCGCGAGCCGGCCTACCCGTCGATGGCCCGCGACAACGACGTCATGGTGCCGATGCGCGACGGCGTGAAGATCTGCGTCGACGTCTACCGCCCCGAAGCGGCCGGCAAGTTTCCGGCACTGCTGGCGTTTGCGATCTACAACAAGGACTTCCAGGGCCCCGACATGGCGGCATCGCTGCCGCCGCAGCCGGCGTGGTCGCCGCTCTGGACCGGGCCGCTGGAGGCCGGCGACACCAAGTTCTTCGTCTCGCGCGGCTATGTGCATGTGATCGGCTCGCCGCGCGGCATCGGCAAGTCCGAGGGCGGCGGCTCGCGCGAGTGGGACTGCTACGACCTGATCGAGTGGATCGCGCAGCAGCCCTGGTGCGACGGCAATGTCGGCATGGTCGGCATCTCGGGCTTCGGCGCCGAGCAGCTGCAGGTCGCCAAGCAACAGCCGCCGCATCTGAAGGCGATCTTTCCGTTCGACTCGCGCGGCGCCTATGGCGAGTTCGGCGGCTTTCGCGACGAATATCCGGGCGGCGTCATCCATCTGTTCCGCTACCTGGTCGGGCACTTCTCGGCCATGCACCAGAACCGCGGCGCGCCCGGGCCGCTGCCGCCGGAGCGCGACAAGCTGTGGCGCGAGGCGATGAGCAACCCCGACTACAAGATGTATCCGCACATCGCGAACCTGCTGGCGCAGAAGGGCCAGCACATGCCGCCCTACTTCCAGCTGCTGATCGATCCGTTCGACAGGGAAGCGGCCGTCGAGAAGAGCGAGGCCGAGTTCGATCGCATCAAGGTGCCGACCTACACGGGCTCAGGCTGGTACGGCTACACGTACAAGACCCATCTCAACGGCTGCCAGCACTGGTACCGCAACATCAAGTCGCCGAAGAAGCTGCTGCTCGCCGGCCCGGCGCACGTGGAGCGGCCCTATCACACGTTCCACAGCGAGGTGCTGCGCTGGCACGACCACTGGCTCAAGGGCATCGACACCGGTGTGACCAACGACCCGCCGGTGAAATACTGGGTGATGGGCGAAAACGTCTGGCGCACTGCCAGCGACTGGCCGGTGCCGGAGACGCAATGGACCAAGCTTTATCTGTCGAGCTGGGAGCGGCTCACGCCTGATCTCGCAGCGCCGTCGAGCGCCGCCGAGACGCTGCCGCCCGATTCATTTGTGCAAATGCCGCCCACTCAAACGAGCACGATCCAGCGGCTGCGCTACATGACCGATCCACTGCCGCATGACGTGCTGGTCGCTGGGCCGATCGCGCTGACGCTCTTCGCCTCGATCGATCAGGACGACACCAACTGGATCGTGGTGCTGAAGGACGTCGGACCCGACGTGTCGGTGATGAGCGTGCGCGAGGGCGAACGCCAGGTGCCGGGCGATCTCCATGAACGCGAGATCACCCGCGGCTGGCTGAAGGCTTCAAACCGGGCGATCGACGAGAAGCGCTCGAAGCCGTGGTGGCCGTGGCATCCACTGACGCGCGAAGCCGCGAAGCCGGTCACGCCCGGCGCCATCGAGGAGTATCGCATCGAGGTGATGGCGACCGCGAACCTGTTCCGCAAGGGCCATCGCATCTGCCTCGACGTCACCAGCATGGACCTGCCGACCGGCGTCGCCGGCGCGACCAACGCCGAATACGTGCCGTATCACGTCTGCTCGAGCAAAACGGTGCTGCACAAGGTCTATCACGATCGCAGCAGGCCTTCGCATCTGTTGCTGCCGATCGTGCCACAATAGCCGACATCATTCCGGCATCGCTCATCGAATCGACACGGGCGGCAGATTGTCTGCCGCCCGTGCGAGGGACGATCGTTGCGATGGCAGGCGGTGGGGGTGGCACCCACGGCGGAGAAACGAACGTCCCAACCCTGCGTCACATGCCGTTGGCGTCAGTTGCCGAGTTCGTAGCTCCGGCCTGTGCCATCCATCACCGGCCTGACCGGCGGCTTGGAAGGCTGCGCGGCCGGCGGCGCAGCAGCCGGCGGCTCGGCCGGGTCGTGGCGATGGTCACGCACGATGACGGTGCTGCCGTCATAGGCGTTTCCACCCGGGCGATGATCGCGCACGACGGGTCCGCCGGCGGGCGGCGCTGCCGGAGGCGGCAGGCCCACGACGACCGGAGGCTTCTCGACGGGAGGCTTGCTGCCTCCAACGACCGGACCGGGGCCGTTTCCAGTACCGGTGCCCGTTCCCGGATGGCCGACCACGACGCCGCCGTGATCCTTGTCGTGATGCTTCTTGTGGCGGGCTTCCTTCAAGAGCTCCTTCACAAGCTTCTTCCAGTACTTCTTGTCGTGGTGATCGTGATCATGGTGATGATCGTGATCCGGGCCGCCGGCCATTCCGGTGCCAGTGCCCTTGCCGGTACCAGTCCCGGTGCCGCCGCCGGCCGTGCCAGTGCCGCCGCCCATGCCAGTCCCGGTACCGCCACTGGCCGTTCCTGTGCCGCCACCCGTTCCGGTGCCGGTCCCAGTGCCCGTGCCGCCCGCGGTGCCGGTGCCAGGACCAGTGCCAGGACCAGTCCCCTTTCCAGCGCCGGCCCCGGTGCTGCCACCGGCGGTGCCAGTGCCGCTGCCGGTCGGGGTGCCGCTTCCGGTACCCGTGCCGGTCCCGGCGCCAGTGCCCGTTCCGGTGCTCGCCGTACCGCCGCCGCCACCCCCACCGCCGCCCGCGGGCGGCTTGGTTTCGGGATCGCCCGTGCCGGTGCCGGGACGCGGACCGGTATTGATGGCCTTGGCGGTGATGGCGTTGGTGCTTTGGCTCTTGCCGCTGCTGCTGACCGTTCCGCTGCGCTTCGCAGTGGTCACGTCAGTGCGCTTCGCCGTGGGCCGCTGCGCGCTTCGGGGCACGATGCCCGTGTTGCTCGGGGCGCTATGGCTGCTGGAATTGCGGCTGCCGGAATTGTAGCCGCCGGAATTATGATTGCCGGACCCGCCACCACCGTTGCCCTTGGCAAAGGCGCCGTTGGTCGCAGCGAGCAGAATCACGGCTGCTGTCATCATTAAAACAACACGCGGCGATCGGCCGCTGAACTTGCAATTCGTCATGGAGAACTCTCCTGTTCGTCAATCGTCGGCAGGCACACCAACCTGCGGACCGGGTTTTTAAATTTTCTTGTCGCAAAAGATTTATGTGACAGATAAACGACAGCGCCCGTCACGCGTCCTCCCAACGAAGGACATGGGTGATGACATTTTTGAACTCCGCGCATTCAGCGCAGTGATCGGATGATTTTGCCGAACAGCACGAATTCAGCGTCGTGATGGTTTGGAAATTTCCGCGTCGCCGGCGCGGCTGCGAATCTGGCCGGCGCGAACCGTCAAATCCCGGACTTCGACGCGAGCTCCGCGCCCTCGACCAGCGCCTTCAGCTTGGCCCAGGCGATCTGCGGATGGGAGCGGCCGCCGAAGCCGCAGTCGGTGCCGGCCATCATGTTCTCGGCGCCGACGCGTCTCGCGAAGCGGCGGATGCGCTGCGCGACAAGCTCGGGATGCTCGATGCCGTCGGTGGCATGCGAGATCATGCCGGGAATGAGAATCTTGCCGTCTGGCAGCTTCACCTTGTCCCACACGATGTACTCGTGCTCGTGCCGCGCATTGGCGGCCTCGATCAGATAGGCCTGCGCCCGCACCCTCAGCATCAGATCGACGAGCTTGTCGAGCTCGATGTCGAAGGCGTGCGGGCCGTGCCAGCTGCCCCAGCACAGGTGATAACGGATGCGATCCTCGGGCAGGCCGCGCAGCGCGTGGTTCAGCGCCTCGATCCGCACCTCGCAGAACTTGCGGAACGCATCAAGGCCCATCGCGATGCCGATGCGGTCCCACAGCGCCGGCAGCCAGGCGTCGTCGACCTGCAGAATGAAACCGGCATCGATGATGGTCTGGTATTCGGTCCGCATCGCCTCGGCGATGGCGAAGATGAATTCTTCCTGGGTCTTGTAGCACTCGTTGCGGCGATAGGGCTCGAGGCTCGCCGGCGCGGTGCTGGTGATGAAGGCCTCGGTGTCTGGGCTGACCGCTCCGCGAAACAGCTCGATCTCGCGTTTGAGCGCCGCTTCGCCGGCGTATGTCACCGGCGCGGTCGCGACCCAGTGCGGCCGCGCCTGCTTGACCTGGCCGGCCGGCTCGTAGAACAGCGTGCCGTGCAGCGTGGCGTAGCGATAGAAGTCGGCGAACTCCTCGCGATCCTTGCCCTGCATGATCACCGGCGTGCCGCCCTCGGGCCGCCGCGCCTCGAAGCCGCCGAAGCGGCTGTCGACGTAGGACAGCCAGTCGCCACCCTTGGCGTATTCGCCCTCGTTGACGATGTCGATGCCGGTCTCGCGCTGCCGCGCCACCACGTTGGCCACCATCCGGTGCAGCGCCGCGTCGTCCTCGTTGCCGGCGCGGTCGGTGCCGTCCGGCCGCGGCAGGCTGCCGACGTGGGTGGTGAGGATCTTCTTGCTGCTGCTTCGCTTCATTGCAAATTCCGGCAGATGCCTATTGCGGCTTGAGGTTCAGCACCTTCGCCAGCTCCTGCATGCCCTCCCACTCCTTCTCCATCGCCGCGCCCATCTCCGCGGACGTGCTGGTCAGGATCGGCGTGCCGTTCTCGTCCAGCCGCCGCTTCAGTTCCGGATCCTGCGACGCCTTGATGAACAGATCGCGGATCTTGGCGACGACCTCGGGCGGCGTCTTGGCCGGCGCGGCGAGCGCGAACCAGCTCGCCACCTTCTGATTGGCGTAGCCGAGCTCGGTGAGCGTCGGCGTATCGGGCAGCGGCGCCCAGCGCGCATCGGCGTCGAGCGCGAGCGCTCGGAGCTTCTTCTCGGCGAGATAGGAGCGCGAGGTCGAGAGCGTCGGCCAGCTGAAATCGACGCGGCCGGTGATCAGGTCGGCCATCATCGGCGAGCCGCCGCGATAATGCACGGTCTCGAACGGCACCTTGTCGGCGAGCAGAATCTTGGCGCCGAGCAGATGCGACGGCGAGCCGAGCCCCGGCGTGCCGAAAGTCAGCCCGCCGGGCTTCTTGCGGCCGAGGTCGTGCAGCTCCTTCATGGTCTTGGCCGGGCTGTCGGCCGGCACGGTGAGCACCACCACGCTGTTGAACAGGAAGGTGACCGGCGCGAAGCCCTTCACCGGCTCGTAGGGCGCGTTGCCAGACGCCGGCACCGTGGCGTGCTGCGAGCCGGAGAACACCAAAAGCGTGTAGCCGTCAGGCGTTGCATTTTGCACCGCGGCGGCCGCGACGCCGCCGCCCGCGCCGGTGCGGTTCTCGACCGTGAAGCGCTGCCCGGAAATTTTCGACGCGGCCTCGGCATAGAGCCGCGCCGTGATGTCGGTGATGCCGCCCGCCGCGAGCCCGACCAGGAGCGTGACCGGTTTGTTGGGATAGTCCTGCGCCTTGGCCGGCGCGGCCAGCAGCGACAAGCCGAGCCCTGACAGTCCAAGCCCTGCCAGGGCAAAGCTGCGCGCAAGTTTGCGTGTCACGTTGATTCCTCCCGTTTGCGTCACCGTGCCCCGGTGACACGACGGGATCAAGAACCTCGGACAGCCCAACCGCGGCCAGAACCGCGAAGGTGGGCGGACAAATCACCGCATGGTCTGCGGCAACCAGAGCGCGATCTGCGGAAAGATCATCAGCAGCACGGTGGTGATGACGATCGCCAGCATCAGCACGCTGGTGCCCTTGTAGACCTTCATCAGGTCGACGCCCGCTGTGGCGCTGACCACGAAGGCGATCAGTCCGACCGGTGGGAACACCAGGCCCATCGCCACCATCATCATCGACAGAACGCCGAACCAGATCGGATCGAAGCCGAGCGACGTGATCAGCGGGAACGTCAGTTGCAGCGTCAGCAGCAGCAGCGGGATCTCGTCCATGAACATGCTGATGACGAAGTAGGAGACCACGATGCCGATGATGATGACCCAGCGGTTCAGGTTCATGCCGCTGACCATCGTCACCACCTCCTGCGGGATGCGGCTCAGGGTCATGTAGTAGCCGAAGATGGTCGCGCCGATCAGGATCAGGAAGATCATCGCCGAGGTGCGGATGGTCTGCTTCAGCGCGCCGACGGATTCGGCCCAGGTGAGCCGTCCGAACAGCGCGCCGATGACGGCGGCGAGGAACGCGCCGAGCGCGCCGATTTCGGTCGGCGTCGCGATGCCGGTGTAGAGCAGCAGCAGCACAAGAAGGATCAGCAGCAGACTCGGCCACACCCGCTTGAGGCTCGCGATGCGCTCGGGCATCGGCGTGCGGAAGGTCGCCGGTGCATGATGCGGGCTGAGCACCACCCAGACATAGATCATGACCGCGAGCAGGATGCCGACCATGATGCCCGGCACGACGCCCGCGACCAGGAGCTTGCCGATCGAGGTCTGCGTCGCGATGCCGTAGATCACCATGGCGATGCTCGGCGGGATGAGGATGTCGAGCGTCGCGCCGACGCCGATCGAGCCCGCAGCGAGTTCCTCGGAATAGCCGTGGCGGCGCATCTCGGGCATCGCGATCTTGGCCATTACGGAGGCCGCCGCCGTGCTCGCGCCCGACATGGCACCGAAGATGCCGCAGGCGAACACGGTGGCGATCGCAAGGCCGCCCTTGAAATGCGACAACCAGGAGGCGGCGGCGTTGTAAAGGTCGCGCGCCAACCCGCTCGAGGCCGAGAAATAGGCCATCAAGATGAACATCGGGATCGTGGTGAGCTGATAGTCCGCGACGGTGCTGAACGGCACCAGGCCGATGATGTTCATCACCTTGGTGATGTCGCCGGTGATCAGCCAGATGCCGAACATGCCGGAGCCGGCCAGCGCCACAGCGATGGGCACGCCGGCCAGCAGGCACAGCACAAGGATCAGCATGGGGAGTGCAGTGGTCATGTCGGTTACGTCCGCAACCCGCACCGATCAGGTGGCGGACGGCGCCTCTTGTGACAGCAGCATGGATTGCCCGCTTCGCACCCGGGCGAGATCGATGAGCATGATGACGGTCAGCGCCACGAAGCCGATCAGCACGAGGCTATAGGCCGGGCCGACCCGGATGGGCAGCGTGCTGAGCTCGGTTTCGTCGCTCAAGCCGCGCAGCGCCTGCTGGCCGGTGGCCAACACCATGAACACGCAGAACGCCAGGCTGACCACGTGGGCGAAGTAGTCGGCGAGAAGCCTGGCATTGCCGGACAGCCGGTCGACCAGGAAGGTCACGCGGATGAACAGCCCGCCGCGATACGCATAGGACAGGCCGAGAAAGATCGAGGCCACCATCAGGTATTTCTCGGTGATCTCGAACGCGCCGAGGATCGGAGCGTTGAACAGGTAGCGGCTGAATGCATCCGCCGAGGTCAGACACATCATCGCGAAGTTGGCGAGCACGCCGAGATAGAGCAGCGCCAGTTCGCAACGCTGCAGCACCTTGCCGAGAAATTCCATCTGTCGTTCCAGCCCCGGCGCCGCCCCCAGCGCGAGCCGGCTCCGTGCGCTCAGGCGCGGAGCCGGTTGCAACCGTCGTCAGTTCTTGGCGAGTTCCAGCGCGGTGTTGAGGATGTCCCGCGCTTCCTTGTGACCCTTGCCTTCCATCTTCTTGACCCACTCTTCCCAGAGCGGCTCGCCGGCGACCTTCTTCCAGCGCGCCAACTCGTCGGCCGGCACGTCGTAGCGGTTGAGCGTGATGCCCGCAGCCTGCACGCGCTCCTGCACGCCCGCTTCGGCGGTGTCGAAGAAGTTCTTGCCCCAGAACTTCGAGCCCTGCAGCGCGCTCACGCTCATGAGCGCGTCGCGCGCCTCCTTCGGCAGGCTCTGGATCTTCTGGCGGTTGGCGCAGAGCGAGAAGTAGGACGAGTAGAACGGCACCATGGTGATGTTCCTGGCGACCTCATAGAGCCGGAAGCCGTGGATCGCCTCCCACGGCACCGCGGCGCCGTCGAACACGCCCTTGTCGAGCGCCTGATACATGTCAGGCATCGGCAGCACGGCCGGCGAGGCGCCGAGCGCCTTGGCCATCTCGATCGGTGGGCCGCCGAGCGTCCTGATCTTGAGGCCCTTGAGGTCCTCCATGGTCTTGACGAGCTTCTTCGAGTTCGCGGTGATCAGGAAGTTCGGCGAGGTGGTGTGCAGAACCAGCGGCTGGATCTCACCGTACTCCTTCTGGATCGACGGGAATTTCTCGTAGAGCTTCCACAAGATCTCGCTGCCCTGCTCGGCGCTCTTGATCGGCATGAACGGCAGCGACATCACGTCGGAGAGCGGTGTCTGCTCGGGCCAGTAGCCCTGCACGCACCAGCCGATGTCGGCGATGCCGCTCTTGATGCCCTTCCACATGTCGATGCCCTTGATCAGGGTCTGCGACGCGAACACCTCGATCTTGATCTTGCCCTTGCCGGCCTCTTCGACCTGCTTGACCCACGGATAGAGCGCGTGCGACGGGCCCCAGCCGGTCGGCGAGTTCTGATCGGCCAGCGTGAGCTTGACCTCCTGCGCAGGCGCCGCAGTGGTCAGCGCGAGCGCGGCGGCCATGGCGAGCGCGGCCGGCGAAAGCTTTCGGATCACGTCATCCCTCCCCTGAAGTGTTCTGCCCCTTTGAACGCGAGTGTGCCGTCGCGCGGCCCATCGCACAAGAGGGCACGCGAAGCCCACTATGCGGTACAGCCCTGATTTTGCTGGTTTTTTGGTCAGACCAACGTTCAGGCAGACCATCGTTGCGCGGCTGTGCCCACTGCGCGCCTCACGCTCGATTATTTCCGCACCATCAGCAGCGGATTGGCGGTCTGCGGAATGCGCTGCCACTTGGAGCCGTCCTCGGCCTCCTCGAAGCGCCAGGACTGACCGTTAGCGGCGCGCAGCACGATCTCGCCGCGATCCATCTGCCAGGTCACCGGCGCAAAGCGCGCCACCACCGGATCGCAACCCGGCTGCACGCGCACAGCAAACTCCTCGCCGGACGGCGTGCTGGTCAGCGACAGCCCGCAGATCGGACGGCCGGTGCGGCGGATGACCGACCACTCGCCGGTGATCTGCTCGGCGGTCTTGGGCGCGGGCCCGAGCGACGAGGCGTTCTGGATGAACATGATGCCCTCGCCCGGCTTCGGCGCTTCGAAGATGCCGCTTTCGACCTCGTTGAACTCCAGGATCGAGGCGCCTTGAGCGTCGAGCAATTTCAAGAAATCATTTTCGGCGTACTGCCAGGCGACGACGTCCTTCACGAAGGGAAACAGGTTGGCGCACGCCGGATCGAACTCGACGCGCTTGCCGACGCGATTGGACTCGTTGCGGAAGGTGATCGAGCAGATTTTCTCGCGGTCGGCGTTGGAGAACTCCCAGGTGCCCACGATGGTGCGCGGCGCGGCCGGCGGCGGCGCCTCCGTCACCGGAGGCTCGGGCATCGTCACCGGCGGATCGGCCTGCTGCGCGGCAAGCGGCAGGACGGACGCCATCAAGGCAAAGGCGGCAATTGTGAGAACCCGGATCATCCGGGGAAATTATCACGTTCGCTTCTGTGGCGGCCAGGGTGTCTCGGGCACCGGCGTCAACAAGGGCTTGCCGCCCGCCCAGGCCAGCAGATTGTCGACCACGAGTTGTTCCATCTTCTGGCGGGTGAAAACCGACGAGGAACCGAGATGGGGAAACAGCACGATGTTGTCCATCTCCATGTATTCCTTCGGCACTTCGGGCTCGTTGAGGAACACGTCGAGGCCCGCCGAGTAGATGGTCTTGTCCCGCAGCGCCTTGATCAGCGCCGCATCGTCGACCACGGTGCCGCGCGACATGTTGATGACGATGCCGCGCGGTCCCAGCGCCGCCAGCACCTCGGCATTGATCATGTGCTTGGTTGCGGGCCCGCCCGGCGTGATCGCGATCAGCGTGTCGACATCGCGCGCCATGTCGATGAGCTTCGGATAGTACTTGTATGAAACGTCGGCCTGCGGGTTGCGGCTGTGATAGACCACCGGCACGCCGAAGCCTTCGATCCGCCGCGCGATCGCCTTGCCGATGCGGCCGAGACCGATGATGCCGACGGTGCGGTCGCGCAGCGTGGCACGGCTCAGCGGATACTGGCCCTCGTTCACCCACTTGCCGGCGCGCAGGAAGCGCTCGGCCCGCGAGAACTCTCGCACGGTGCAGAGCAGAAGTCCGAGCGCGGTGTCGGCGACCTCCTCGTTCAGCACCTCGGGCGTGTTGCAGACCACGATCTTGTGATCGACCGCGTATTTGACGTCGATGTTGTCGTAGCCCACGCCGAAGCTCGACACGACCTCGAGCTTGGGAAAGCGCGCCATCACGTCGGCCCGCATGGTGTCCGGCGCGCCGGTGACGGCCGCGGCACGGACCTTGCCGCCGACCTTGGCGATAATCGGCTCGGGATCGCCGCCCTTCGGCAGCACATGCAGATTGAACGGCCCGCTGAGGCCGTCGATGACCAGCTTCTTCGGCACTCCGATCAGCACCACATCGGCCTTTTCGGACATGGCCTGCTCCTGCGTTTTTGGGGCTCTCTGCGACGCCCGTAACCTGCATGTTCAGGGCCAAATCGCAAGCCATGGCGCGCATTTCGCCGCGGTCTGGCGGGACCCGGCCCACGTTGCGGCGGCAAGTGGGGCCGTGCTAGCAAACCCCGACTTTCAAATCCGCGTCACATCTGAATACGCGTCACATCGAGGGAGTTCAGCATGGCTCAAGGCACGCAACGGATCGGCTGGATCGGAATGGGCCGGATGGGCTATCCGATGGCCGAGCGGCTTCTGAAGGCCGGCTACGACGTCTCGATCTGGAACCGGACGCGCTCCAAGGCCGAGCCGCTGGCAAAGCTCGGCGGCAAGATCGTCGACAAGCCGGTCGACCTCGCCGAGACCGACGTGGTGTTCTCCATCGTCGCCGAGGGCAAGGACGTCGAGCAGGTCTATTTCGGCAAGGACGGCGTGCTGTCGGGCAACAAGACGCCGGCCGTGTTCGTCGACTGCTCCACCATCGCGGTGGAAGAGTCCGCCGAGATCCGGAAGCGCCTGAGCGACCGCAAGGCCGACTTCGTCTGCGCGCCGGTGAGCGGCAACGCCAAGGTGATCAAGGCCGGCAAGCTGAGCTCGGTGTGCTCGGGCCCGGAGGCCGCGTTCAAGAAGGCCGAGGCCATGATCAAGGTGTTCGCGCCGAAGGGCGTGTCTTACGTGGGCGACGGTGAGCTCGCCCGCGTCTGCAAGATCGCCCACAACGTCATGCTCGGCGTGGTGATCCAGAACCTGATCGAGATCACACTGCTGGTGAACAAGATGGGCGTGCCGCGCCACGCCTTCCTGTCGTTCCTCAACAACGGCGTGATGGGCTCGATGTTCACGGCCTACAAGTCGCCGGCGCTGGTCAATCTCGACTGGACCACGACCTTCACGCCGGAGCTGCTGCGCAAGGACCTCGACCTCGGCCTCGCGCTCGCCGACAATGTCGACGTGCCGATGCCGATCACCGCGGCGACGCGCGCGATCCTGCAGATGCACATGGGCCATGCCCTGCTGCAGAAGAATCCGGAAGAGTATCTCGCCAAGGACTTCGCCACGCTGATGGAGACCATGGCGCTGTCGGCCGGCATGAAGCTCGAAAGCGAGAACAAGCAGGTGCCGACCGGCTTGGAAAACTGAGCTTTGCAAAGCTGAGCCAAGCCGCACTCGAGAGCGCCGCTGGGCGGCGCAAAGTGTGCACCGATGAACGAAGCGCCGAGCCTGACCAGGACGATGCTGACCGCCCGGGCGTTGCTGCTCGGCGATCGCATTGACACCATCGGGCTCGAGCGCAGCGACATGCTGTCGACCCAGCCGCTGGCGTTCCGAACCGGCTCAGGCGGCATCGTCACGCTCTATCGCTATGGCGTCGCAGTGCTGATGGGCATGTCGGCGCTGGAGGAGGACGAGGTCATCCGCCAGCTCGAAGGCCGCATCGTCCGGCCGACCAAGCGGCGCGAGGAAGAATCGACGCGGGTCGAGATCGCACCCGATAAGGACGAGCAGATCCTGCCGGGCGGCACCGTCGTGCTGAAGACCCTGACCAACGAACATGCCCTGCTGGTCGCCGATGCGCTTGCCACCAGCGTGATCCTCGCCCACGACGAGCGCAACGTCGCCGCCGTGTTCGACGTGATCGAGCCGTTCGCGCGGCAATTGGCCGAGCGCGGCCGCACGCCGGGCGGCCGCAGGGCCATCCTCAAGCTCATCGGCAACGCGCTGCTCGTGCAGCAGCGCGTCTCCGGCCTTGTCGCGGTCGCCGAAAAGCCCGACGTTCTTTGGGAGCGGCCGCAGCTCGAACGGCTCTACGCCAGGCTGGAAGACGAATACGAGCTGAAGGAGCGCGCCGACGTGCTCACCCGCAAGCTCACGGTGATCTCCGACACCGCCAAGGCGCTGGCCGACATCATCGACACCGAGCGGTCGCTGCGGCTCGAGTTCATCATCGTGATCCTGATCCTGCTCGAGATCCTGATCGCCGCCTATCAGATCCTGTGGCTCCACAGATAGGCCCGGTAGAGCCCGAGGCCGCGCCGCACCCCGATTGACGGGACCGCAATTCTCGTCACTCTAGCGGCGCCCATTTCCCTTAAATCAATCTCACGAGGAAACGTCATGCGTCAGAAGCCCGCCCTCACCGCCGCCGATGCCCACAAGATGATGGAGGCCTGCAAGGCCGAGGCGCAGAAGAACAAATGGAACGTCGCCATTGCGATCGTCGATGACAGCGGCGCCTTGATCCATCTGGAGCGGCTCGACGGCTGCGGCGCGATCAGCGCGGACGTGGCGGTGAAGAAGGCGCAGACCGCGGCGCTGACCAAGCGGCCGACCAAGTTCTTCGAGGACCGCGTCAAGGAGCGGCCGGGCTTCGTGACCTTCCCGACGCCGGGCGTGATGTTCCAGGGCGGCCTGCCGCTGGTGCATCAGAACGAATGTGTCGGCGCGATCGGCGTGTCGGGCGTGCAGTCGCACGAGGACGAGCAGGTCGCACAGGCCGGAGTGAATGTGCTGGGTTGATCCGCGAGCGCTTGTTGCGCCACTGCTGCAGCATAACAGGTGTCATGCCCGGGCTTGACCCGGGCATCCATCAGGTGGCGCAACCAACGACAGTCTTACGCAAGGCTTCCATTATCGAAGCAGGGTCATGGATCGCCGGGTCAAGCCCGGCGATGACAGCGGTGTGTTTGGCAAGCACAGTGCGCCCAATGCACGCGGCATCCACTAAACCTTAAAGCTCTTCAACACCGACGCGGGAAACAGCTCCTTCGGCGTGAGCTTCCTGTGGCTGACGCCCTGCTCGAAGGCGTATTGCAGGAACGCCTCCAACGTCGTGCGGTTCTGCTCGAGCCCGTACGGCATCAGGTCCGGACCGACCACGTCCTGCATCCGCTTCATGAACTCGTAGGCCCACGGCAGCGGCAGCACCGAGCTGGTGCAGGCCAGCGCCCGCTCGACGCTGCGCCGCCGCGCCTCCTCGAAGGCGTTGAACAGGTTCACCGCCACCCACGGATTGCGCTCGACGATCTCACGCTTGAACACGATCACATGCATGATCGGATAGATGCCGGTCTCCTTGACGTACTTCATCTCGATGTCGAGGTAGTCCGGGAAGAGCCGCGCCACGTTGGGATGGCCCTCGTCGAAGCACTTCGGCGGGTGCGCCGACAATGCGGCGTCGAGCTCGCCCGAGATCAGCATCTCGCCGAGGCTCTTATCCGGGCGTGACTCGTATTTGATGCCCGGCGGCAGCTTGAGCTTCACCTTCTCCAGCCGTCCCGGCTGATCGACGCCGGCCTGGACCCAGTGGATCGAGGCGAGATCGACGCCGTACTGATGCTGAAGCAGCCCGCGCGAATAGACCGAGGCGGTCTGCGCATATTCCGGAACGCCGACGCGCTTGCCGGCGAGGTCCTGCGGCTTCTTCACCGAGCCTTTGGCGTGGACATAGATCGACGAGTGCCGCGGCACCCGCGACGGAAACACCGGGATCGCAACGAACGGCGCATTGCCTTGCGACACCAGCGAGCAGTACTTGCCCATCGAGAATTCAGACACGTCGAAGTCGCGGTAGTTGACCTGACGGAAAAAGATCTCCTCGATCTGCGTGGTGAGCACGGTCAGATCGACGCCCTCGACCGGCACACGGCCGGTCACCAGCTCGCTGATGTGCTCGTAGTGGCTGATGGCGAGCGTGAGAGGCAGCTTGCTCACTCAGATCGCTCCCGTCGCGGTCGGACCGCCCTGGGGGCGATGCCGCTTCACCGCATCCGGGTTGGTCGAGTCGACACCCATGTAAACGCCGCGCTCCCAAGTGCGCTTCAGCGGATCGCGCACCTTCAACGACATCTTGCCGATGCCGACGATCTCGATGTCCACGCTCTCGCCGTCCTGCAGGAAACCCAGGCCCTCGTGGTTGGTGCCGCAGGCGATCAGGTCGCCCGAGTTGAGCGTCATCACCGTGGTGGCCCATTCGACCAGCTCCGGCACGCGATGCTCCATGTCGTCGGTGTTGTAGTTGTGGCGGAGCTGGCCGTCGTTCCAGAAGCGGATCACCAGGTCGTTGGGGTCCTTCACCTCGTCGGCGGTGGCGATGCAGGGGCCGATCGGCGCAAAGGTGTCGAACGACTTGCCGAGCCAGCTTGTGAGCGGCGTCGCCGGCCAGGTGCGGCGGCCCTGCTCGCGCGCCGACACGTCGATCAGGCTGGTGTAGCCGAACACGGCCTTCTTCCAGTCGGCGGCCTTCACCATCTTGGCCGGGCCCTTCATCACCAAAGCCAACTCGGCCTCATGCATGAACGCCCACGGCACGGTGTATTCCGGCAGCACGATGGTGTCGCCCGGGCCGACCACGGCGTCCGGGTTCTTCATGAACATGTTGAGCGGCCGCGCCTCGCGCTGGGCGTGCTCCCAGTAGTTGGCGATGCAGCACAGGATCTTGCCGGGCCGCGGCAGCGGCGCCTTGAGCTGCACCTTGTCGGCGGCGACGGCCGGGCCGTTCTTGGCAAGCTGCTCCAGCGCCGGCCGCAGCCGGTCGAAATCGTCGATGATGCCCTGCATCGTGAGCTGCGGCGTCATGCCCTTCTTCACCGCGCCCGAGATGTCGACGATGCCCTTATCGGTCATCAGGCCCGGCGCGACCTCGGCGTTTCCTGCCGAATGGAACAGCACAAGCTTCACGAAATCCTCCCGTTTTTGTCGCGGCGAAATACAGCACATCGCCCCAAGCCCGGCCAGCCGCCAGAGCAGGCTCGACGGGGCGGCATATCTGGTCTGTCACAACCCTGAAATTGCCTTTTAACCGGCGGGTGCGTTATCGTTCCGCTATACGGGGCGAAGTCAGAACCGCTCCACGACGACGGGTGAGGAAACCATGGCTATCATCAAGGTCACCGATATCGCCTACGTCCGGCTGCGCTCGCCGGACCTCGATCTCCAGGCCGAGTTCCTGGACAACTTCGGACTGGTTCCAAGTTCGAAGAGCGCCAAGGCGCTCTACTATCGCGGCACCGATCCGGTGCATCACCTCCACATCACCGAAAAGGGCGATCCGAAGTTCGTCGCAGTGGCGTATCACGCGGCGAGCGAGGACGACCTCAAAACCATCGCCAAGGCGCCCGGCGCCTCCGGCATCGAGAATATGGACGAGCCCGGCGGCGGTAAGCGCGTGCGCCTCACCGAGCCGAACGGCTACCAGATCGAGGTGGTCTGGGGCATGGACAAGGTCGCCGAAATCCCCGCGCCGCGGCAGCTGCTCAACTCCGGCGCCGCACCGCTCGCCCGCGCCGGCGACCTGATGCGCATCAAGAAGGGCCCGTCTCGGGTCAAGCGCGTCGCGCACGCGGTGCTCGGCACGCCGAAGGTGAAGGAGACCGTCAACTGGTTCCGCCACCATCTCGGCTTCATCTGCTCCGACGACGTCTATGCGGGCGAGAAGGAGAACCTGATCGGCTCGTTCAACCGCATCGACGGCGGCGACACCTTCGTCGACCATCACGTGTTCTTCGCCATCAACCATGGCCATGCCGGCCTGAACCACGTGTCGTTCGAGGTGGCGGACATGGACGACGTGTTCATGGGCCACCAGCACATGCGCGACACCGGCAAGTACGAGCACATGTGGGGCATCGGCCGCCATCTGCTCGGCAGCCAGGTCTACGACTACTGGGCCGATCCGTGGCGCCGCGTCCACGAGCACTGGGCCGACAGCGACCGGCTCAACGTCAAGAACGGCTCGAACCTGCTGTCGGCCGAAGAGGCGCTGGTGTCGCAATGGGGCGACCCGCCGCCGCAGAAATTCATTGAACACGTCAGCATCTGACGGTTTAAAGCTGTCGAAGTCCGATGGCCGGGCATATTGCCCGGCCATCGTTGTTTTAGGAGATAAGAAAATGGCCAGTCAGATCATCGCAATCGAAGAGCACTTCACGTCGCCCGCGCTGCGCGACGCGGTTGCGCCCAGGCCCGGGCCGATCCAGACCATGCTCGACGACATGACCGGCCGCCGCATCAAGGACATGGACGAGGGCGGCATCGACATCGCGGTGCTGTCCGAGAACAACCCGGCCGCGCACAACCTGCCGCCCGACAAGTCGGTGGCGCTGGCCAAAGCGTCGAACGATTTCCTCCACGAGCAGATCAAGGCCAACCCGACGCGCTTCAAGGGTTTCGCCGCGCTGCCGCTGCCCGATCCGAAAGCCGCCGCGGACGAACTCGAGCGCTGCGTCACCAAGCTCGGCATGCTCGGCGCCATGGTGATGGGCACCACGCAGGGCAACTTCATCGACGACAAGAAATACTGGCCGGTGTTCGAGCGCGCGACCAAGCTCGACGTCCCGGTCTACATCCATCCCTCGCCCGTGAAGCCCGCGGTCGCCGAAGCCTTCTTCAAGGACCACGCCGCGCCGTTGTCCGGCGCGCCGCTCGGCTTCGGGCTCGAAACGCTGACGCACACGTTCCGGCTGATCACCTCAGGCGTATTCGATACTTATCCGACGCTGAAGATCATCGTTGGCCATCTCGGCGAGGCCGCGCCCTACACGCTGTGGCGCACCGAGCACAATCTGGAAAAACTGATGAAGATGCCGAGGTCGTTCAGCGACTATTACAAGACACACTTTTGGTTGACGACAAGCGGCGCGTTCTCGAACTCGGCACTGGCCTGCGCCATGGCCGAGATGGGCGTCGAGCGCGTCATGTTCGCCGTCGACTGGCCCTACATCAACAACGCGCTCGGCACCAAGTGGCTGAAGGCCGCGCCGATCAGCGAGAAGGACCGCGAGCTGATTTTCGCAGGCAACGCGAAAAAGCTCCTGAAGATGTAAGACGGCGCAGGCGAAACCCGCCTGAAAGGTAGGAAGCCCCGGCATCGCTGCCGGGGCTTCCGTTTCGAATGGACCTTCGTTCAGTCCACGTCCGGATCGCCATACGGGCGGTCCGGATAAGGCAGGTTCTGGCCCGGCGCGTAGTGGAACGAGTGGCCGGAGTTGTCCGGGTAATAGTTGTAGTTCTGGCCGCGGGCGTAGGAGCCGTAGCCGGCGTGATACGGCGGATTGTTGATGTCCTGATCGCCGTAGGTCTTCACGGTGTTCACATCGCTCATGTCGGCATGCGAACGCGACGCGGCGAGCGTCGGACTTGCAAGCGCGAACAGAACTGCGGCCCCAGCGGCCAGAGTGGTGAGTGTTTTCATGATTGTTTCTCTTTCAATGTTTCGTCAGACGGTGTGACTCCCGCCTCAAGCAATTTCTTCCCAATGGTCGGTGGCTGATTTTTATGGTCGTGACATAACGCCACGTGGCGCGCGGCTGACGGTAGCGAAAGACCGATCAAGACATGTTGATGCGCGCGTTCTGCGGGATGAAACATATCCACGACTTGATTCAAAACGCGCGATGGAGAAAACCCGCAGAAAACCTGGAGCAACTCATCCATTCAGTCGGATGGTAACGACCATGTCCGGCGCCTTAAATGTTCTTCATGAAAAACTTTTAATCCCGCATTCGATTTCAGACCTGTCTCAATTCCAGACTTTTCTCAATTCCAGAATTGGCGTGCGGTCTCGACAACGATCTCGCGCTTGCGCATCTGCTCGTCGAGCGAGATCAGATGACGGACCACGTCCGTGCTGACGGTGCGGAGATCCGTGACGCCACGCCTCACAATTGCGTCGGATCGAGGATCACCTTGCCGAGGCCGCCACGGCCTTCAACCAGCTCGTGCGCGAGCGGCGCCTGCGACAGCGGCAGCACACGGTCGATCAGCGCCTTGAACTTGCCGGCCGCCGCCATCTCCATCACCTGCCGCGCGCTCTCCGGCCGCTCGCCGGTCACGCCCATCACGGTGATCTGGTTGAGATAGAGCTTGTTGACGTCGAGCGGCACGATGCCGCCGCCATGGCCGCCGGCCGTGACCAGCCGGCCCCGGCGATTGATCGCACCGAAAGCTTTCGGAAACAGCTCCGGGTCGCCGATGTTCTCGAACACCACGTTGACGCCCTTGCCTTCGGTGATGCGCATCGCCTCGATGGTGAGATCCTGCGCGCGGTAGTTCACGCCGGCATCGGCGCCGAGATCGAGGCCGACTTGCACGCGATCATCGGAGCCGGCTGCCGCGATCACGCGCGCGCCGAGGTGCTTCGCCACCTGCACGCCGGCGCTGCCGAGACCGCCGGCCGCGCCCATCACCAGCACCCATTCGCCGGGCTGGACCTTGGCGTGATCGGCGAGCAGATGCATCGCGGTCGGCGCGTGGCGCGTCACAACCGTGGCGGTCGCGAAGTCGACGCCGTCGGGAATGATCGAGGTCGTGGCCGCGTTGGCGCGGACATATTCGGCATAGCCGCCCCAGGCATGCACGCCCATCAGGCGGATCGCATCGGCGCCGCTCGCGTCGCCACCAGCGATGCGCAGTGCCGTCGTGAGGCGGTCGCCAACCTTGCGATCGGTGACGCCCTCACCCACCTTCACCACCGTGCCGGACGGATCGACGCCGGGCACCAGAGGCAGCTTCACGGGCCTTGCGTATTTGCCGGCGCGCACCTTGCAATCGAGGGTGCGGTTCACCGAGACCGCGTGCACCTTGAGCAGCACCTCGCCCGGTCCGGGCTCTGGCGTCGGCACCTCTTCGAGCTTCAATACGCCCGGCGGGCCGAACTCACGGATCACAATCGCCTTCAACGCATCCTCCCAACACCAACACCTTTGACGCGGATAAGGCCGCAGCGCAGAGCGCCGGTCAAGCCGACTGCCATGCAACGCTGCGTGGCGAACCTCTCGAAAAGTTTAGGCGCGGATGGATCGCCCCACCGGAACAGCGACAGGACCGCGCTGTTACCCCACCGATGTGTCAATCCTGGAGTACGACAATGCAGTTCAAGAAAACCAAAATCGCCGTCATCGCCACGCTCGCCGCCGCACTTGCGGCAACGCCGGCGCTGGCGCGGCCACATGGTGGCGGCGGCGGACACATGGGCGGCGGGGCGCGCAGCTTCGCGGCAGCGGGTGCCGCCGGCCACAGCTGGTCGGGGCATGGCGGGTCCGGCGGCTGGCATCACGGAGGCGGCGGCTGGCGAGGCTTCGGCGCGGGCCTTGCGGCCGGCGCGGTGATCGGCGGCGCATACGGGTACGGTTATGGCTACGGCGGTCCGTACTACGGCGATGACTATGCGTATGACGGCGACGGCGGCTACTACGGCGACGCCTATGCGGCGGCGCCGGAATATGCGGATGGCGACGCGCAGTCCTGCGCGATGCGATATCGCTCCTACGATCCGTCGACCGGGACCTATCTCGGCTACGACGGCATGCGCCATCCCTGCTCCTAGGCTTCGAGCACTTTCGCGTGGGCCGCGAGCAATCCCGGGAGCCTCTCGGGAGCGCCGCGGCCCATGCCGCATTCGGTGCCGATGCCATCGACGTGGGTGTGACGGCGCGCGGCGGCGAGCCGCGCCTTGTCGCCTTCCGCATCGTTGTGATGGATCAGCCCGAGATAAAGCTCGGTGCCCGCGCCGAGCTTCAGCCCCTTGAGCGGTGCGAAATACGCGTCGTCGGTGCGCGACTTGATCACCGGCATATGCACGAACTCGATCGGACGCTTCACGCGCGCCGCGACCGCGTTGGTCAGCTCGACCATGATGCCGGAGTCCTTCGGCAGCACCATGTGCTCGTCGGCCGGGCTGCCGTAGCAGAGGTGATAGCCAAGCTCGATGCCGGCCGGCACGGCGTCGCCGATCTGGGTCAGCACGTCGACCGTCTCGGTACGGAAATCGACCGGACCCTTGTCGTAGTAGTTCTCCCAGGCCAGCACCTCCTGGCACACGTCCCACTGGATCGCGATGCGGTCGTTGGGCAGCGCCTTGGCGATCTTGCGAATCTCGCTGATGAAATGCTGGGTCAGCGGCGGCAACAGCTTCGGCCGGTCGGATGGCACCATGTTGTTGTAGGTCGGCGCGATCGGCGTCGGGATCGAGATCTGAAACTTCACGCCGGAGGGAATGTCGCCGGCCTTCTGCAGCCGCTCGAACACCGCCCAGGATGCGATCGCCATCTCGGCGTAGCCGGTGTCGAAGGTCGCAGGATCGATCGTGGCGCCGGGCTTGATGCGCAGCCGCGGAATCTCGCGCACCACCTTGCCGTCCCACTGCTTGAACTTGAACAGCGGCTCATCCTTGGCCACTTCGATGGCGGAGTTTCCGGCCAGCACGTCCTGAATGAACTTGATCCAACTCTTGCGGATTCCGGTTTCGCCGTCCGGCAGCCGGACCAGATGGGAGCCGACCGCCTTCGACAGCGTGCGAAACACGGTTTCGCTGTCCGGCAGAGGAATGCTGCCGACAAAGTGTACGATCGGCCGCGTGCTGCGATCCGCCATGATGATCTGGCCTCCTTATTGGTCTTATGAACCGCGCCGATACGGCAGATAGCGCGGCGTCCACATCTTGGCGGCGATCGCCGCGTCGATCTCGTCGTCGTCGATCTCGGGCGTCAGCCCTTCCTTTATGGCCTGCACCGCGACCGCGCGCGCCACCGCGACCGAGATGTCGCGCAACTCAGTGACCGGCGGCAACAGATTGCCGTTGGGATTGTTGCGCGCCGGCGACATCGCGGCGAGCGCCTTGGCGGCCGCCATGAACATCGAGTCGGTGATGCGGCTCGCCTGCACGGCGATCGCGCCGAGACCGACGCCCGGGAAGATATACGAGTTGTTGGTCTGGTCGACCTTGAACGGCTTGCCGGCTCGCATCAGCGGCGCAAAGGGCGTGCCGGTGCCGATCACGGCGCGGCCCTCGCTCCAGCGCTCGAGGTCCTGCGGCGTCGCCTCAGCGCGCGAGGTCGGGTTCGACAGCGGGAAGATCACCGGCCTTCGGTTGATCTCGGCCATCATCCGCACGACCTGCTCGGTGAACGCGCCGGGCTGGCCCGACACGCCGATCAGCGTCGTGGGCTTGGCGTTGCGCACCACGTCGGCCAGCAGCACCCGGCCAGGTTGGTCGAGCTTCCACGACGCTGCGACCGAGCGGTCCTGCACGAACGGCTTCTGGAACGGCACGATCGAGTTCATGCCATCGACGAGAAGGCCGTCCATGTCGACCATGTAGAAGCGTCGTGCCGCGTCCTTCGCGCTCAACCCTGCTTCGACCATCGCGGCCATCAGCAGACTTGCGATGCCGCAGCCGGCCGAGCCCGCACCGACGATCGCGATGCGCTGCTCGGTCAGCGGCACGCCGGTGACGGCGATGGCCGACAACAGCGTGCCGGTCGCCACCGCCGCAGTGCCCTGGATGTCGTCGTTGAAGGTGCAGAGCCGGTCGCGGTAGCGGTCGAGCAATCGCGTGGCGTTCGACTTCGCGAAGTCCTCCCATTGGAGGAGCACATGCGGCCAGCGCTCGGTCACCGCGGTGATGAACTCCTCGACGAAATCGTCGTATTCGGCGCCGCGCACCCGCTTGCACTGCCAGCCGATATAGACCGGATCGGCCAGCCGCTCCTCGTTGTCGGTGCCGACGTCCAGGATGATCGGCAGCGTCGTGCAGGGATGAATGCCGCCGCAGGCGGTGTACAGCGACAGCTTGCCGATCGGAATGCCCATGCCACCGGCGCCCTGGTCGCCGAGGCCGAGGATGCGCTCGCCGTCGGTGACGACGATGACATCGGTCTGGTCGAAATGCGGATTGGCCAGGATCTGCCGGATGCGCTTTTTCTGCGGCATGCTGAGGAACAGCCCACGCGGCTTGCGGAACAAGCGGCTGAACTGCTGGCAGCCCGCGCCCACGGTCGGCGTGTAGACGATCGGCAGCAGTTCCTCGATGTTCTGGGTCAGCAGCGCATAGAACACCGTCTCGTTGGTGTCCTGCAGGTCGCGCATGAAGGCGTAGCGCTCGACGTCGGTGGCGAAGCCGCGCAGCACCTGGAGCCTGCGCCAGACCTGGTCTTCGAGCGCCGCCACCCGCGGCGGCAGCAGCCCGTGCAGCTCGAACTCGTCGCGTTCCTGCTCGGTGAACGCCGTACCCTTGTTGAGGAGCGAATCCGACAGCAGCAGATGGCCCGACAACGGCGTCATCAGGACCGAAGGCTGGGCAGCCGGATTTTTGGGCGGGGCGGACATCTCAGACGTTCGGTGCTCGATGGATACTCGCCCGCATAGTGGCCAAGCGCGCGCGCAATGTCACGCCGGACGGCATGGACTTGAGCGCCCGGCTTATGCAGGAATCCCCACCCTGTCGAGGGAGAATAAGCTTATGAGCAATGCCACGCTTGCCTGGCCAAAGGGCCACCGCACCGCCGTCGTCGTCAGCGTGCTGCTGGAGACCTGGAGCGAGGGCAAATCGCCGAGCTATTTCCCGCGCACCACGCCGCTGCCGCCCGGCTCCAAGGACATCGCCGGCATCAACTGGTCGCAGTTCGGCGGCAACGAGGGCGTGTGGCGGCTGTCGCGCAACCTGTCGGACCTCGGCATCCCTTCGACGATGTTCTGCAACGGCCGCAGCGCAGAAGTCTGGCCCGAGGCGGTCGCGGCCTTCGCCAAGGCCGGCCACGACGTCGCCGGCCACGGCTACCTCCAGGACCAGACGCTGTTCTCGCTGAACGCCGACCGCGAGCGCGAGACCATCAAGAAGACGCTCGACCTGATCGAGAAGGCCGCCGGCAAGCGCCCGACCGGCTGGGTCACGCCGATCTACGGCCAGTCGGAGAACACGCTGGAGTATCTCGCCGAAGCCAAGATCACCTGGTGCTCGGACGCGCTCGACGCCAGCGTGCCGTACTGGAAGGAGACCAAGGCCGGCAAGATGCTGATGATCCCGTGGAGCGACTTCGTCGACAACCGCGCGCTGCGCGCAAGCCCGCGCATCTACTTCGACGTCTACAAGGACATGTTCGACTATCTCTACGCCTGCGAGCCCGGCGCGCTGATCAACATCGGCATCCACAGCCACTTCGGCGGCAGGCCGGCGATGACGGCGGTGTTCCGCCAGATCCTGGAATATTTCCGCAGCCACAAGGACGTCTGGTTCGCCCAGCACCACGAGGTGGCGAAGTGGATCAAGGACCAGGGCATCGAGAACACGAGCTACGCGTCGCGCTTCAGCAAGTAAGTTCAAGAAGAAGCGCCGTCCGTTGAACGAGACCGCATCGAGCAGGAACTGAATGGGAGGACGGCCATGCTTCGCCACCGGGCGATCTTCATCGCGTTCGCCTGCCTCGTTGCGTTCGCAGGCGAAGCGCCGGCGCAGTCGGACTATCCGTCGCGGCCGGTGCGGATCATCGTCAATTCGGCGCCGGGCGGCGGCACCGATATCCTCGCCCGCGTCATCACCCAGCAGATGTCGAAGGGCGGCCTGAGCTTCTTTGTCGAGAATCGCGGTGGTGGCGGCGGCATCGTGGGCATCGAGGCGGTGCGCAACGCGCCCGCCGATGGCTATACGCTGCTGATGACGCCGAGCACCATCGCGGTGCTGCCCGCGGTCACCAAGGAGACGCGCTACGACCCAACCAAGGACTTCACCGCGATCACGCAGGTGGCCGGCATCTCCAACGTGCTGGTGGTGCATCCCGATGTGCCGGCGAAGACCTTGCAGGAGCTCATTGCGCTGGCGAAGTCCAAGCCCGGCGCGCTGAACTATGGTTCGGCCGGCGCCGGCAGCTCGCCGCACATGAGCATGGAACTCCTGAAGAGCATGGCCGGCATCGACCTGCAGCACATCCCGTTCAAGGGCACCGCGCCGGCGATGACCGAGGTGCTGTCCGGCCGCGTCGCGGCGCTGTTTTCCAACCTGCTCACCGCCAAGCCGCTGATCGAGGCCGGCAAGCTTCGGGCGCTGGCGATCTCCGGGCCGGTGCGCGTCTCGACCTTGCCCGATGTGCCGACCGTGGCCGAGGCCGGCGTGCCGGGCTATTCGGCGCTGCAATGGTACGGGCTGCTCGCGCCGGCCGGCACACCGCAGCCCGCGATCGACAAGGTTCGGGCGCTCGTCGCCGAAGCGCTGCACACCAGCGACGTCCGCGAGCGGCTCGCCCAGGACAGCGCCGAGCCGATCGGCAGCCGCCCGGCGGAGTTCGCGGCGCTGATCAAGTCCGATGTCGAAAAATGGTCGCGCATCGCCAAGGCGGCCCACATCCAGGCCGAATAACAACACTGCAAAAGACTTCACGCTGAACTTTGGAATGGGAGAACGTCCATGCTTCGAATGATTCTTGCGGCCGCGGCTCTGATGGCCGCCACGATGGGCGCGCAAGCGCAGCAGGGTTGGCCGAACAAGCCGGTGAAGATCCTGGTGCCGACCGCGGCTGGCGGCACGGCGGACGCGACCGCGCGGCTGTTCGCGCAATATGTCAGCAAGACGCTCGGCCAGCAGTTCTATGTCGAGAACCGCGGCGGTGCCGGCAACACGCTCGGCATCGAGTCGGTGGTGCGCTCGCCGGCCGACGGCTACACGCTGCTGCTTGGCGCCGGCACCATCGCGATCAACCACCTGATCTACAAGAAGCTGCCCTATGACGTGCTGCGCGATCTCGCGCCGGTGACGCAGATGATCTCGCTGCCGAACGTGCTGGTGGTGCATCCGTCGCAGCCGATGAAGACGCTCGCCGATTACATCGCGGCCGCCAAGGCCGCGCCGGGCAAGATCGACTACGCCTCGGCCGGCGTCGGCAGCAACCTGCACATGGCGATGGAGCTGTTGAAATTCCGCACCGGCATCGAGGTCACGCATGTGCCCTACAAGGGCGTCGGTCCTGCGTTGCAGGACACGCTCGCCGGCCACGTGATGTCGATGGTGTCGAACGCGGCGTCGGCCAAGCCGCAGATCGATGCCGGCAAGCTTCGTGCGCTGGGCGTCACTTCCTTGAAAAGAAGCGCTGCGCTGCCCGATGTGCCGACCTTCGATGAGCAGGGCGTGAAAGGCTACGAGGTGCTGAACTGGTTCGGCCTGTTCGCGCCGGCCGGCACGCCGAAGGAGATCGTCGATCGTCTGCAGGCCGAGGCCGCGGCAATGATGAACGATCCCAAGACCCGCGAGATGCTGACCGGCGAAGGCGCCGAGCCTGTCGTCAGCAAGCCCGAGGTGTTTGCCGCCTTCGTGCGGGACGAGATCAAGAAGTGGGACGAGGTCGGCAAGGCCGCGAACATCCAGCCGACCGAGTGAACGCGCGAAGGGCGCCGTCAATCCAGCTTCAAGCCTATGTCCTTGATCAGCGGGCCCCAGCGCTCGAGGTCGTACTGGATGTACTCCAGGAGCTTTTCGGGCGTGGACTCCGGGTCCGGCCGGTAGCCCGCGTCGATGAGCTTTTTCTGGAACGCTTGATCCGCCATCGCGGTGCGCGACGCCTGGCTGATCTGTTCGACGATGGCCTTCGGCGTCCCGCGCGGCGCAAACAAGCCGATGAACACGAACACGACCATGCCCGGAACGCCGGACTCCACCGCCGTCGGAATATCCGGCGCGACCAGCAACCGGCTGGGACTGGTGACCGCGAGGATCTTCAGCTTGCCCGCCTTGTGCAGGTCCAGGATCTGGTCGGTCGCGGGCTGGATCAGCATGGAGATCTGCCCGCCGACCGTATCGGTGATCAGCTGGTTGCCGCCCCGATACGGGACGTGCACGAGGCCGGGTGTCTTGGTCAGCGCCTTGAACATCTCGCCGGTGAGATGGCCCATCGAGCCGACACCCGCCGAGCCGAACGTCACCTTCTGCGGATGGGCGGTCGCGTACGCGGCAAACTCCGTCAGCGATGCAACAGGCACCTTGGGATTGACCGCCATCACGAAGGCCGAGATGGCGAGATTTGAAACCGGCGCCAGCTCCTTGACCGGATTGTAGAGCTGCCGCTTCTTGAGCAGCATCTCCAGCACGAAGGAGGTCGTGGCCGCGACCAGGAGCGTGTAGCCGTTCGCTCTGGAGCGCGCGACCGCCGCGCTGCCGATCGAGCCCGAGCCACCGCTGACGTTCTCGACGACGAGCGTGCCGATATGCGGCCGCGCGGTCTCGGCCCAGAGCCGGCCGACAAAGTCGGAACCGCTGCCGGGCGCAAAGGGCACCACCACGCGGATCGGCTTGTTCGGGAATTTGCGCCGCGCAAACAGCGCGGCGTCGGCCGTCGAGGGCATGCCCGCGGCTGCGAGACCCAGCGTCAGGAAATCGCGCCGCTTGATCGTTGGTGTGTTCATGTCCCCCTCCGCTTTGCGACGTCAGCGCCCGCGCCTGCCGCTATGGATTGCTCCAGCAGCTTGATCAGCGCGTTGAGCGCGCCATTCACCGGTGTCGCAACGCCGAGCGCGCGCCCCTGCTGCAAGATAGTTCCGTTGAGATAGGCGATCTCGGTCGAGCGGCCCTTCGCGATGTCCTGCGCGGTCGAGGATGTGGTCTGCGGCATCGTGTCGGCAAGCTTCATCGCGGTCTCGATGATGTCGTCGGGCAGGCGGACGCCTTTGGCTTTGGCAACCGCAACGACCTCGGCGGCCGCCTCCCGCATGATGGCATTGATCTCGGGCATCGCCACCATCCGGCCGTAGGCCGAACGGCCCAGCGCCGAGACCGCGTTGTAGGTCGCGTTCATCAGCAGCTTGATCCAGAGATCGGCCTCGATGTCGCCGGAGATTTTCACATTGAGACCCGCGCTGCCGAACAGCGCCGCGATGCCGTCGAGCAAGGCGCGGTCCGGTGCAGACGACTTCAACTGGCCGATGACGATGTTGCTGCCGCCGGTGTGCCGGACGCTGCCCGGCGCAGGAATGTTGGCGCCGACATAGACCAGCACCGGGATCACCTGATTGCGGACGTGCCGACCGATGCTCTCGGGATTGTCGACGCCGTTCTGCAGACTGAGGACAACGGCGTCTGGCGCAAGATGCGGCGCGATCGCCGCGGCCGTTGTCTCGGTGTCGAAGCTCTTGACGCAGAACAGGACCAGATCGGCGTCGCGAACGGCGGAAACATCCACCGTCGCCGAGACCGAGACCCGCTCTTCCCGGCCGTTGACGAGAATCAGCAGGCCACTCTTGTTGATCGCTTCGACATGGCCGGGCCGGCCGATCAGCGTCACCCGCTGGCCCGCACGCGCCAAAACGCCGCCGAAGTAGGAGCCGAGCGCACCGGCTCCTACCACGGCGATGTTGGATCCGATCCGGTTCGTCATCGCAGGAACTGAAGCAGACCTGCGTGCCGTTGGCCACCGTCAGGCTGTTTTGGCCGGACGCGTGACCAGATAAATGCCGAGCGCCACCGGCACGATGCCGGCGAAGTCGGCGTAGGAGACGTGCTCGCCCAGAAGCAGCCAGCCGAAGAACATGCCGAGTGGCGGCATCAGGAAGTGATACGAGCTCGCCGCTGTCGCACCCGACACATTGAGCAGCTGGAACCAGATCACATAGGCGAACACCGAGACCAGCAGCACCAGAAATGCCACCGCAGCCGCGAGCCGGAAGCTCGGCACGATGTCGCCCACGCTCTCGAACGTGAAGGCGAAGGGCAGCACAGCAAAGCCTGCCGAAAGGCTCTGCACGGCATTGCCGACCCAAAGGTTGCCGCTCGGCGCGAAGCGCTTGTACAGGATGGTGCCGATCACCAGCGACACGAGCGCCATGAGCGTGATCGCGATGCCTTCCGGATGGTCCAGACCCCCCGTCAGCCGGTGCTGAACCACGAAGGCCACACCACCGACGCCAAGCACGAGACCCAAAGCCTTGCGCCAGGTCATCCGCTCGCCGAGGAAGATCGCGGCCAGCACCGCCGTAAGCACCGGATTGGCGCTGATCACCAGCGCCGAAAGTCCGGCCGAGATGCTTTTGAGCCCGACATAGCCGAGGCCGAGATAGGCCGCCTGGTTGGCGACGCCGAGGACCGCGAACAGGACGAGGTCGCGGCGGCTGAGCTTGAGCGGCACGCCTGCGAGCGCCGCGCCCCCGATCATCACGATGCCAGCCAGCAGGAAGCGGAACGTCAGCAGCAGCAGTGGCGGACAATCCGCGATGGCGAGCTTCGCCACCGCGTAGGCCGACGACCACAGCAGGCAGAACGCCGCGACCATGAGAGGTAACGGGATACGCATCGGAGGGGATGAAACAGCAATTGAAGCGGAGCGCATGGGAAATTCTCCTTCCTGCGCACCGACATAGGCCGGGCCATTTGCATTTGGAAATTAAATGATAAAATACCCTGCAGTGGATATTCAAATGCTCGATCTGGACCTGCTGCACAGCTTTATATCGGTGGTGGAGGCCGGGGGCTTCACCCGGGCGGGGGAGCGCGTCCACCGCACCCAGTCGACCGTGAGCCAGCAGATCCGGCGGCTGGAGGAGACGGTGGGCCAGCCGCTGCTGCACCGGAACGGCAAGCAGGTTTCGCTCACCGAGCAGGGCGAGCGGCTCCTGTCCTACGCGCGGCGTATCCTCGCGCTCGAGCAGGAGGCCCGCGAGGTCGTCACCAGGCCGGCGAGCGAAGGCGTGCTGCGGCTCGGCCTGCCGGAGGATTTCGCGGCCTACCGGCTGACCGAGCTGCTGTCGGATTTCGCGCGCTCGCGCCCCGGGCTCCGTCTCGACGTACGCTCGGGGTTGAGCTCGCAGTCGCGCCGGGCGATCGAGCGCGGCGAGCTGGATCTCGCGATGTTCAAGCGCGACGCCGGCGAGACCGGCGGCATCGCGGCCTGGCCCGAGCGGCTGCAATGGATCACCAGCGATAGCCATCCGGTCGATTTCAACCGCGATCCGCTGCCGCTGGTGATGTCGGAGGCGGGCTGCCTTTACCGGCAGCGCATGATCCATGCCATGGAGACGGGCGGACGGGCGTGGCACATGGCCTATACGAGCCCGAGCCTGCCGGGCATCCAGGCCGCGGTGTCGGCGGGCCTCGGCGTCAGCATCCTGCCCGACGTCGCGATCCTGCCCGAGCATCGCGTGCTCACCGAGGCCGATGGCTTTCCGCCGATCACCAACACCGAGGTCGCGCTGGTCGCCGCACCCAACGCGACGCCGGCGACGCGGCGGCTCGCCGAGATGCTGATCGAGTTCTGCTCGGTGAACGATCCGCGCAAGGCGGCGTAGCGAAGTTTCCCGGTTCGGCGCTGCCGGACGCGGGTCAATCAAATCCGAAGAACCTCGCCGGATTGTCGACCAGCACGCGGTCGCGCGCAGCCTTATCGGGCACATAGCGTTCGAGCAGTGAAATGCCGCGAAATTCGTGCGCGACGCCGTATTCGGAATGGCCGTCCTTGTCGGGACGCAGGAAGCGGTGCACGTGCGGCCAGTCGGTGCCCCAGAGACACCGGTCCGGCGCCGCCTCGTAGTACATGCGGCCGAACACGGCCACGTCGTCCCACGGATACGGCACCTTCGAGCGCAGATCGCCGTTCGACAGCCCGACCCACCAGTTGTCGTTCTTGAGCAGATCGAGAATGAGCCGCACCACCGGCACCGACGTGCCGCGTTGCACCTCCGGCCCGCCCATGTGATCGACGATGGCGGGGATCTCGATCTTGCGCAGCTCATCGGCGACGGCGAGGAAATCGTCGCCGAAGCCGAACACCTTCACAAACCAGCCGATCTCGCGGACGCGGGCGAGCGAGCGGCGCAGGCCATCAAGAGAAGGCGCAAGCTTGAAGGCGCCGCCGAAATTGAAGCGCGCGCCGCGGATGCCTGCCGCATGCATGTGTGCCAGCTCGGCGTCGCTGACGCTGTCATCGATGATGCCGACGCCGCGATATTTGCCCTTCGGCGCACCGTTGAGCACGTCGATCATATAGCGGTGGTCGGTGCCATAGATGGTCGGCTGCACGAACACCGCGCGGTCGATGCCCATGCCGTCGTGCAACGCCTTCATCGCCTCGAAATTGCAGTCCTCCGGCGGCTGATAGAGCGCGTTCGGATTGCCGACCGGATAAGTCTTGGCGTCTCCGAATATATGAAGGTGCGTGTCGCATGAATTTTTCGGCAGACGTTCGGGCATTCCGCAGTTCCTATTGCAGCGAGATGTTGGCGTCCTTGATAATCGGCGCCCATTTCGCGGTTTCGCGTTCGAGCGTCGCCTTCAGGTCCTCGGGCGTGCCACTTGTGAATGACATGCCCATCTTGGCGAGCTGCTGGCGGCCGGCGTCGCTCGTGAGATAAGCGTTCACTGCGGCGTTGAGCTTGTCGACGATCTCGCGCGGCGTTCCGGCCGGTGCGAACAGCCCGTTCCAGCCGCTCGCCTCGAAGCCCGGGAAGCCGGATTCAACCACCGTCGGAACCTGCGGCAGGTCCGGGAGCCGCGCGAGGCTGGTGACGGCGAGCCCGCGGATGCTGCCCTCCTGCACGTTCGGCACGAAGGTCGGGATGTAGTTGAAGCCCACTTGAAGATCGCCGGACATCAGGTCGGGCAGCGCCTGGGTCGCGATCCGGTACGGCACGTGCACGATCGAGGTGCCGGCGAGCTTGTTGATCAGCTCCAGCACGATATGCGCTTGCGAGCCGACGCCGACGGTGCCGGCGTTGAGCTTGCCGGGATTTTTCTTTGCCAGCTCGATCAGCTCGGCCAGGTTCTTGGCCGCCAGCTTCGGGCTGCCGACGATGATCAGCGGCGAGGCGCCCATCATGATGATCGGCGCGAACGCGACCGCCGGGTCGTAGCCGATGTTCTTGTAGACGAACTTGTTGGTGACGGTCGGCCCGAGCGTGCCGAGCAGCAGCGTGTAGCCGTCGGGCGCGGACTTCGCCGCGGCGAGACCACCGACATTGCCGCTGGCGCCGGGCCGGTTCTCGACCACGAAGGGCTGGCCGAATTTTTCCGACAATGCGGCGGCCACGGCGCGCGCCAGGATGTCGGTGCTGATGCCCGGCGGGAACGGCACGATCACGGTCACCGGCCGCGTCGGCCAAGCTTCCGCGGCAAAGGCCGGCGCCGCCGTGAAGACCGGTGCCGCAACGAGCGCGAACAATATCGCCAGACAACGGGCGAGGTTCCCGATCAATCCATCCTCCCGGGCATGCGGCTTGTTGTTGATGCGAGTTTGCCGTCCGCGAAAGCTCCGTGCAAGCAACCGGCCGGAGCACGCATCGCGGTTCTAGCCCTTGTTGTAGAACACCGTCACCGGCACGCCCTCCTTGATGGCGCCGATGCGGTTGTCCTCGCCGCCCTTCTTCTTCTCGCAGAGCTCCAGCACCCGCATGATGTCGGCGCGCGGCACGAACACCACGCCGGTGTCGTCGGCGATGACGAGGTCGCCGGCATTGACGCGGACGCCCGCCATGTCGATCTCGCCGTTGATCTCGACGGTCTCGAGCCGCCACTTGCCGGTGACCGGCGTGACCTCGCTGGCCCAGATCGGATGGCCCTCCGAGCGCGAATGCGCAACGTCGCGGATGCCGCCCATCACGATGGCGCCGCGCTCGCCCTGGCGCCGGCCGGTGAGCGCCGAGATGCCGCCCATGTTGGACACGCCCGGCACGCCCGCAATCACCAGCACGTCGCCGTCTTCGGCGAGGTTATGGGCTTCGAACTCGGCCATCCTGTTCTTGTTCTCGCGGGCGACCACGAACGGATCGGAGCGCTGCGCGATGTTGCGCACGGTGAGCGCCGGGCCGCAGACCACCTTGCCCGGGATCGTCGGCCTAAGCGTGGTCGCGCCGATCGCGCCCTCGGGAATGCCGAGCTCGTCCATCACGTCGGACACGAGGCTG
>CAKZHN010000525.1 GCA_936924235.1 uncultured Rhodoplanes sp.
CCATTCCCTTCCTATTGGAAGGGGAAGGAAAACAGGGAGACGGGCCGTCCCGGGGCCCGAAAAAACATCGAGCCGGGACAGCGGAGCATTGGCTGAAGGCGGAAAAGTGGGCAAAACGCCGCCGATTTGCCTCGGGAGCGGCCATTTATTCTCAAATATGAGCATAAACTAGGATGATCATGCTTTATCTGTTGCATAATATAGATTTTTGTACTATTATCGACGCTAGAATCAGTAGCGTTGTCCTCCTGATCGGGTCTTTTTTGGAATGCCCATGCCCCAGATCGCCAGCCACCTGCGGCACCCTCTCGATCCGTCCCCGCTGCCTCTGGTTCATGCCGGCATCGCGGCCCTGGCTGCCGAAATCGCCGCCGCCTGCGATCAGCCGCTCGCCGCGATGGGCGTGCGCATCAAGGCGGCATTGGCGCGCGCGGTCCGTGAGCCCGATCTGCTCACGCCCGGGCAGCGTTTGCCCGAGCCGGGCTGTTATGCCCGCCACGTGCTGCACAGTGACGCCGCCGGCCGTTTCACCATCCTGGCCATCGTCTGGGGGCCGGGCCAGTTCAGCCCACCGCACGCCCACCACACCTGGTGCGGCTATGCGGTTTATGACAATCCGCTTGAAGAGCAGCTCTTCCGCTTCAATCCGGAGCAGGCCAAGGCCGAACTCCTCCGGACCGAGCCGCGCGTCCCGGGCTATAGTTGTTTCGGCGGTCCGGGGCTTGACCAAATCCACAGGCTCGGTAATTCCGGACGGGCGCCCGCGATCTCCATCCACGCTTACGGTGTGGAGCGCGAGTGCATCGCGACGCACGTCAACCGCGTGGTTGACGTTGCCCCATGACAAAGGATTGGTGCGTTGAGCAAGACGATGAAAGCGCTGGTGCTGCGCAAGCACGGCACGCTGGACGAGCTTCAAGTCGTATCTGACTATCCGGTTCCGCAGGCGATCGAAGGCCACGTGGTGATCCGCGTGCGGGCCTCCTCGTTCAATTATCACGACGTGTTCACCGTCAAGGGCATGCCCGGCATCAAGGTGCCGCTGCCGGTGATCCCGGGCCTCGACATGGCGGGCGAAGTCTCCGAGGTCGGCCCGGGCGTCGCCAAGTGGAAGGCCGGCGACCGCGTGCTGGTCAATCCGCTCAACAAGAAGAAAGGCCTGATGGGCGAGATGCTCGACGGCGGCATGGCGGAGTACTGCCTGGTCGCGGCCGATCAGCTCGTCGCGATGCCGCAGGGCGTGAGCTTCGAGGATGCGGCGTCGCTGCCGGTCGCCTATGGCACCGCGCACCGCATGCTGATCACCCACAACACCGTGAAGAAGGGCGATCGTGTCCTCGTACTCGGCGCCTCGGGCGGCGTCGGCACCGGCTGCGTGATCCTGGCGAAGCTGCTTGGCGCCGAAGTCATCGCGTGCGCATCGAGCGAAGAAAAAATGCGCCGCCTGAAGGAGCTCGGCTCCGACGAGGTGGTGGACTATTCCAAGACCGACTGGTCGAAATGGGCCGTCGAGAAATACGGCAAGCCGCAGCGGCGCACGTATGAGGGCGGCGTCGACGTCGTCGTGAATTTCACCGGCGGCGACACCTGGGTGCCGTCGCTGCGCTGCCTCAAGCGCGGCGGCAAGCTGCTGGTCTGCGGCGCGACCGCGGGCTACGACCCGAAGGAAGACCTGCGCTACATCTGGAGCTTCGAGATCGAAGTCAAAGGCTCAAACAGCTTCTATGACGACGACCTTGCGGCGCTGATGCAGCTCATCCAACAGAAAAAGATCAAGCCGGTGGTCGACAAGGTGCTGCCGCTCGAGCAGGCCGCAGAAGGCCTTCGCCTGATCCAGGATCGCGAGATCTTCGGCAAGGTCGTGGTGACGCCATGAACGACAAGCCGAGTGAGAAGCCGAAGGCTCCAGGCGCGGACCTCACGCTGGAGCAGGTCCAGGAGATCGTCACCCGCGCGCCGTTTCACAAATGGCTGGGGCTCAAGGTCATCGCCGTCCATGACGACGGCATCGAGCTGAAGGCCACATGGCGTGAGGAGTGGGTGGTCAACATCGAGAAGCGCTTCACCCATGGCGGCATTCTGGCGACGCTGATCGATCTCGGTGCCGACTGGGCGATGGTGCGCAAGACCGGCCGCGGCGTGCCGACGATCGACATGCGTGTCGACTATCACGCCATCGCGCTGCCCGGCGATCTGACGATCAAGGGCAAGGTGATCCGCATGGGCGGCCAGTTCTCGGTCGCCGAAGCGGCGATCTACGACACGCAGGGCAAGCTGCTCGCCAGCGGCCGCGGCACCTATTTCACCGCGCCGCCTCCGCCGCCGAAGGCTTAAAAGGCATCAAGGCATCAACGATGACTCGCCTCGTCGGCATGCTGATGGGGTTGCTGTGCTGCTCGGCCGCGGCGCTGGCCGCGGACAATCTGGATTGGGCCTATCCGGTGACGCCACAACCGGAGCCACTCAACAATACGATCCAGAAGCAGGTGCCGGGCAGCCCCAAGAAATACACCCAGGCGCAGATCGACGATCCGTTCAATCCGCCCGACTGGTTTCCGAACGAGCATCCGCCGATGCCCGAGATCGTGGCGCATGGCGGACCGCGGCCGGCGGGCCGCGCCTGCGCGCAATGCCATCTGCCGTCCGGCGACGGCCATCCGGAATCGGCAAGCCTCGCCGGGCTGAACGCGAGCTACATCGTCCGCCAGATGGCGGCGTTCAAGAACGGCGAGCGCAGAGGTGTTCGCGCCGGCGTGATGGTCGCGATGGCGAAGGTGCTGTCGGACGCCGACGTCAAAGCCGCGGCCGACTACTTCGCGTCGCTGAAGCCGACGCCGGGCTACAACAAGGTCATCGAGGCCGAGAAGGTGCCGGGGACTTACGTTGGCGCGGGCGGCATGCGGTTTCCGCTTGCCGATGGTGTTTTCGAGCCGATCGGCAACCGCATCATCGTGCTGCCGCAGAGCGCCGAGCGCGCGTCGCTGCGCGATCCGAAATCGGGCTTCGCAGACTTCGTCGCCAAGGGCAGCGTAGCCAAGGGTGCGGCGCTCGCGGCCGGTGGCGACGGTAAAATTGTCGCCTGCAACACTTGTCATGGACCCGACTTGAGGGGCCTGAACGAAGTTCCTGGCATTTCCGGCCGCTCGGCTATCTATATCTTTCGTCAGCTCAACGATATGAAGACGGGCAACCGCAGCGGGGGCGCTGTGGAACTGATGAAGCCGGTTGTAACCAAGCTCGACCAGGGCGACATGATCGCGTTGGCGGCGTATCTGGGCTCTCGCGATCCGTAATGTCCAAGTTCGTAAATCTCGGCGACCTCATCAACCGCGACCGCGATCCCGCCAAGACCGCGGTCATCGATCTTGGCGGCGAGGACGGCCCGACCGAGTATTGCTTTGCCGAGCTCGACGGCATGACCATGGCGGTGGCGCGCGCGCTGACCAAACGCGGCTTCGCGCGCGGCGACCGCATCGCGATCGTGTCGGCCAACCGCATCGAATTCCTGGCGTCTTATTACGGCATCATGCGCGCGGGCTTTGTCGCGGTGCCGGTGAACTACCGCTTTCCGCAGAAGACCATCCATCAGATCCTCGATAACGCTGGCGCCAAGATGGTGTTCTGCGACAAGGCGAGCCGGGTGAACTGTCCCGACGGTCTGCCGGTCGTGGAGTTCAGCGGCGAACGTGACGACAGCTTCGGCAATTTCATCGATCCCGGCGAGTTCACGACCGTGGTGCCGAAAGACCGCGAGCCGGCGATGTTCCTCTACACGTCGGGCTCGACCGGATTGCCGAAGGGCGTCGTGCTCTCGCACCAGAGCCACATCTGGGTGGTGGAGACGCGGCTCACGCCCGATCTCGAACGCCATCGTTATCTGATCGCGGCGCCGCTCTATCACATGAACGCGCTGGCGCTGTCGAAGCTCGCCTGCGCGGCCCATGCCACCATCGTGCTGCTGCCGAAGTTCGAGGCGAAGTCCTACATCGAGGCGATCGGCCAGTATCGGCCGACCTGGCTCACCGCCGTGCCGCCGATGATCGCCATGATGCTGCGCGAACGCGACACCATGGCGAGCACGGACCTTTCGAGCGTCGAGTTCATCCGTATGGGCTCGGCGCCCGTGAGCGAAGCCCTGATGGCGGCGACGCACAAGGCGTTCCCGAAAGCCAAAGTCACCAACGCCTATGGCACGACCGAAGCCGGTCCTGTGGTGTTCGGTCCGCATCCGAAGGGCTTGCCGCAGCCCGAGTCGTCCGTCGGCTATCCGCACCCGCTGGTGCAGCTTCGCCTCGTCGACGGCGACAACCGCAATGCCGATCAGGGCGGGCTCGAGATGAAATCGCCTGCGATGATGAACGGCTATCACAACCGTCCCGATGTGAAGCCGCCGTTTACGGATGACGGCTTCTACATCACCAAGGACGTGTTCCGCCGCGACGAGAACGGCTTCCACTATTTCCTCGGCCGCACCGACGACATGTTCGTCTCCGGCGGCGAGAACATCTATCCGGCCGACGTCGAGCGCATGCTGGAGACCAATCCCGACGTCAGCCAGGCGGTCGTCATTCCGGTCGATGACGACATCAAGGGCACCAAGCCGGTGGCCTTCATTATTCCCAAGGCCGGCCACAAGCCGACCGAGGATGCGATCAAGAAGTACGCACTCGCCAACGCGCCGGCGTTCCAGCACCCGCGCTTCGTCTGGTTCGTCGACGAGTTGCCGCTCGCCTCGACCAACAAGGTCGACCGCGCGGCGCTCATGAAGCTCGCGCGGGAGCGCGTCGCGGCGGCGGTCGAGAGCGCGTAGCTTTATCCCTGCTTGAAGCCGATCTTCTTGACGATCGGCGTCCAGCGCTCGAGCTCGCTCAGCGTCTCGCGCTGCGCCTCCTCGGGGCCGGAATCCAGCACCGGCTCGAAGCCCTGCGTGATCATCTGCTCCTGCAGCGCCTTGTCGGCCATCGCGGTGCGGGTCTCGTTGGCGATGAGATCGATGATGTCCTTCGGCACGCCAGCCGGCGCGAACAGTCCGTTGAAGTTCGCCGCGACCATGCCGGGAAGGCCCGCTTCCTCGGCGGTCGGAATGTCCGGCGCGGCCTGCAACCGCTTCTTCGCGCAGACCGCGAGGATTCGCACCTTGCCGGTGCGGTGGAATTGCAGCAGCGGCCCGCCGACGTTGGGCGTCATCATCGGGATGTGGCCCGAAGCGAGATCAGTGATGCCGGGCGCTGCGCCCTTGTAGGGAATGTGCGTGATGCCGGGCGCGCCGATCAGCTGCTTGAACAGCTCGCCCGAGAGGTTCGTCATGGTGCCGGCGCCGGCCGAACCGTAGGACAGCTTGTCGGGATTGGCCTTGGCGTACTCGATGAACTCCTTGAGGTTCTTCACCGGGACCGACTCGTGCACCACGATCGAGGTCGGCGAGATCGCCATGATGTAGACGGCCTGGAAGTCCTTGGCCGGATCGTACGGCGGCTTCTCGTTGATCGCCGGAATGAGCACCTGCGTGCTGGAGTTGCCGAACAGGAAGGTGAGGCCGTCGGGCGCAGAACGCGCGACTTCGGTCGCGCCGATCACGCCGCCGCCGCCGCCCTTGTTGTCGGGGATGACGGTGCCGACATGGGCCTTCATCCGCTCGGCCCACATGCGGCCGACCACGTCGGTCGCGCCGCCGGCCGAGAACGGAATGACCAGCCGGATCGGCCGGTCCGGATAGGCCGCAAAAGCCGGTATCGGAAGCGCCGCGCTCGCGATGGAGGTGAGGCCGAGCTTGATGACGTCGCGACGATTCATACGGTTACCTGCGGTCCTTTTTGGTGAGCCTGTTGCGCGCGTCCTATGCTACAGAGCCGGGGCAAACACAACCGCGAGAGCTGGCTTTGACTGATTTTGACGCCGTGGAAGCGGATCGACAGTTACCGCTTCGTGACGAAATCTTTCTCGACCACGTCGGCCATTTCGTCCGCGATCCGGTGGCTGCGGGCAACGCATTGAAGCGCGCAGGTTTTGCGCCGACGCCGGTCTCGGTGCAGTCCAATCCGGACGGCACGCCGACCGGAACCGGCAACATCACTGCGATGTTTCGCCGCGGCTATATGGAGGTGCTGTTCAAGACCGCCGACACGCCGCTGGGGCTCGAATTCCAGGCGGCGCTGTCGGGCCATTCCGGCGTGCATCTCGCGGCCTTCTCGGTGGCCAACGCCGAAGGCGCGCACCAGCGGCTCGGCGACGCGGGCTTCGCGATGCGGCCGCTGGTGCAATTCCAGCGGCCGGTCGACACCGTGAACGGCCCAGGCGTCGCGGCCTTTACGGTGGTGCGGCTCGAGCGCGGCGCGATGGCGGAAGGCCGTATCCAGATCCTCGCGCATCGCACCGAGGACGCGGTGTGGCAGCCGCGCTGGCTCAACCATCCGAACGGCGCGCAGGGTCTGATCGATCTCGTGGTGGTCAGCGCCGATCCGGGCGAAGCCGCGGCGCGCTTCGTGCGCTTCACCGGGCACAAGGCGCGGTCGACCCAATACGGTCAGGCCATCGCGCTCGACCGCGGCCAGGTGCAGCTGGTGTCCCGCAACGCCTTCGAGGCGATGCTGCCTGAGATTGCGATTCCGTCTCTGCCGTTTCTCGGCGCTTACGCGGTGCGCGTCCAATCGCTTGCCGCAACGCAGGCGCTGCTGCAACGCGAGGGCATGGCGATGCGGCCGATCGGCAAGGCGCTGGTGGTGCCGTTTCCATCCGATGTCGGCCTTGGCGCATGGCTGTTCGTCGAGGACGGCCGCGATCTGCCCTGGCGCGCCTGAGCGCGGCCCGCTAGGAATCGGTGGGGAGGCGCCTAAGTGAACGCTCCATCCGATCTCGAAGTGAAGTCTGATCTCGAAGTGAAGCCTTGGCAGGACCAGCTCTTCGAGCTGCTCAAGGGCGCGGACATCCGCCAGGTCTGCTACGTGCCGGACGCCGGCCATGCGCGGCTGATCGCGCGCTGCAAGGCCGATCCGCAAATCCGCGACATCGCGCTCACCACCGAGGAGGAGGGCATCGCGCTCGCTGCCGGCGCCTGGCTCGGCGGCCAGCGCTCGGCGCTGCTGATGCAGTCGAGCGGCGTCGGCAACTGCATCAACATGCTGTCGCTGATCCGCGCCTGCCGCTTTCCGATGCTGATGCTCATCACGATGCGCGGCGAGTGGGAGGAGTTCAATCCCTGGCAGGAGCCGATGGGCTCGATCGTCGAGCCGGCGCTCAAGCTTTGCGAGACCGATGTCGCCAAGGTCACCGAGCCGGCGCAGGTGGTGCCCGCGGTGCAGAACGCCATCCAGCTTTCCTTTGGCGGCGACCGCGCCGCGGCGGTGCTGCTTTCGCAAAGGCTGATCGGCCGCAAGGTGTGGGTGAAATGATCTTCGAACGCCGCGCCGCGATGAAGACGCTCTTGGCCGACCGGCCGAAGAATTTATTCGTGGTGCCGGGGCTCGGCTCCTGCACCTGGGACGCGTTCGCGGCCGGCGACGACGACCGCAACTTCTATCTCTGGGGCGCGATGGGCGGCGCCGCGATGATCGGGCTCGGTCTGGCGCTGGCCAAGCCCCATCTCCGCGTCGCGGTGGTCACCGGCGACGGCGAGATGCTGATGGGCATGGGCAGCCTCGCCACCATCGGCGTGCAGAAGCCGAAGAACCTTTCGGTGGTGGTGTTCGACAATGGCCACTACGGCGAGACCGGCATGCAGGCGAGCCACACCCAGGGCGGCGTCGATCTGGTCAGCGTGGCGAAAAGCTGCGGCTTCGATCGTGTGCTCGATGTCGCCGACGAGGCGGGCTTGAAGGAGCTGGCAGGGCTGCTTGGCAGCTACGAAGGCACGCTGTTCGCGCGCGTGCCGATTGCGGCCGACGATCCGCCGCGCGCGCTGCCGGAGAAGGACGGCGTCGTCATCAAGGACCGCGTGCGCAAGGCTGTCGCCGCGGTTGACTGACGTCGGCTATTCGCCCTTGATGTCGGCTTCGCGAATGACCTGCGCATAGTCCGCGGCCTGCTTGCGTAAGTGCGCCGCGAAATCCTCGGACGAACTGCCGACCGGATCGAGGCCCTGGAGCTCCCACTTCGGCTTGAGGTCCGCGGCCTTCATTCCGTCGGAGCACCATTTCGACAGCTCCGCGACCTTGTCCTTCGGCGTCTTGGCCGGCGCGAGCAGGCCGTACCAGGCTTCGACGGAAAAGCCCTTGAAGCCCTGCTCGGCGGCGGTCGCGACATCCGGCCATGCCTCGATCCGCTTGTCGCCGAGCGCCGCCAGCGCCCGCAGCTTGCCGGACTTCACCAGCTCCGCGGCCTCGGAATAATTCGCCACCACGGAATCGACGTGGCCGCCGAGCAGCGAATTGAGCGCCGGCGTGTTGCCCGGAAACGGCACGAACACCATGTTGATCTTGGCCATCAGCTTGAGCTGCTCGAAGCCGATGTGCTGCGCGCTCGCCGGGCCCGCGCTGGCGTGCGAGATCGCGCCGGGTTTGGCGCGCGCGGCTTCGATCAGGTCGTTGAGTTTGCGGTAGGGCGATGCGCTGTTGACCACCAGCACCTGCGGCGAATTCGCCATCAGGCAGATCGGCTCGAAGCTGGTCAGCGGATCGTAGCTGAGCTTCTTGAAGTTGGCGTGCACCACGAACGAGTTCGCGGCGACAACGAGCGTGTTGCCGTCGGGCGCGGCGCGCGATGCGGCCTCCAGGCCGATCACCGAGGCGCCGCCGGGCCGGTTCTCGACCACATTGGTGATGCCGTAAGTCTGCGCCCATCGATCCGAGAGCGTCCGCATCAGGACATCCGCGCCGCCACCGGCAGGAAACGGCACGATGAACTTGATGGTTCGGGTTTCCGCCGGGCTGTGGCTGCCCGACAGCGCAACAAAGAGCGCGATGAGTGCTGCCGCGCGGCAGACGCGTGATCCGGACATATCCTCTCCCTGCGCGGCGTCCGCCTTAAGAGGGCGGTTGGTCGCGCAGCCTCATTGAGGGCCGCCGCGGGCGACTGTCAAGACGATGAGGCGCGCGCCTTGCGCCGCACGGCCAGAACCTGGTCGGCGGCCGCAACTCCGGTCAGGAATGCGCCGTGCGCGGTCGAATAGTCGTCGCGCGAGCAGGCTTCGCCGGCAAAGAACAGCCGGTCGTCGACCGATCTGGCCAATGCGGCCCGTTGGTCGGCCTGGCCCGGCCGCGCATACGAATACGAGCCGCGCGCGAACGGGTCCGCGCCCCAGCGATGCAGGCCGATGGACTTGATGCGTCGCGCGAAATCATTTCCGAGCAGGCCGGTGAGCTCGCTCGAGGCAAAATCGAAGAAGGCCGCGTCGCCACCCGCTTCAAGCTCGCGCGCCAGCGTCCCGCCGAAATAGCATTCGATGTGCGGCCGGCCGAACGGCCGGAAGTGATAGGCGCCCGTGCCGGTGCGGTCGGTGCGGCCGAACATGCGGCTGTCTTTCTCGAACTCCTCGGCACGATCGAGCGAAAGAAACAGCTTGTCGTCGAGACCGAGCGGCAGGTCGAGCGCAGCCTGGACTTTGTCCGGCAATGCGGGCGTGAAGAAATTCCCGTCGCTCAGGATTGAAGTCGGCACCGCGATCACCACCTGATTGGCGCTGACGACGCCGGTCGCGGTTTCGATCCGCACCCGGCCCCCGCTGTGGTCGATGCGCTGCATGGGACAATCGAGCGCCACCGGCACGTCGGCGGCGTGGCTCGAGATCAGCGTGCCGTAGCCTTCCATCACCCGCCAGTCGACGCCGCTGTCCTCGTAGCGCGCGAGATCGTGTGCCGAAACATCGGTAAGCTCGGCGCCGGCGACGAAGGTGTTCACCGCGACAATCAGATTGTTCCAGCGGTTGCCGGGTTCGAGCAGCGCCGAAGCGGGGCGGTCGGGATGCTGCTCGGCCTGATCGAGCCGCTGGTAGAAGCCGTAAGCTGCGCTCCGAAACTCGCGCTGCTCCGCGGCTGAAAAGCCAAAGGTCATCGACTGTCGCGCCCACGGCGGCGGCGTCTTGTCGAGGCTGCGACCTTGCGTCTTCGCGATCTCGCTCCACGGATTGCGGTCGGCGGAATGCAGCCAGCCACAGCCCAGATCGATGGGGAAGCCGGACGGATCGGTCACCGTGAAGGCGCGGCCGCCGAGCCTGGGTCGCGCTTCGACGATCAGGCAGCGCAATCCGGCATCGTGCAGTATGCGCGCTGCCGCAATGCCCGCCGCGCCGCCGCCGATGATGGCGACGTCAACGTCGCCGCGAGCCACGCGATGACCTAGCGATGATCGTGATCGTGGTCGTGGTGATGATCATGCGTGTGTCCATGATCGTGATCATGATGATGGTCGTGTCCATGATGGTGGTGATGACCGTGGCCGTGATGGTGGTGACCCTGCAAATGCGCCTGGCCGCGCGGCAGCCGCGGGTCCTCGCTGAACACCAGCGACTTGATGGTCACAGGCACGGTCATCGACGGCAGCCGGATGCGGCCGAGATCGATATAGTCGAAATCCCATAAGACCACGCCGTCGATGCAGAGGATCTCGCTTTTGACGTCGAGCTCCTCGCGCAGCACCGCGCCGAGCGTCTGCGCCACATCGCCGTCGAGCATGATGTAGAGCGGCTTGTTTTGCGCGATCGTGTTCGGCAGGCCGCGCACGATGCCCTGCGCAAACGCAAAGATGCGTTCGTGCGACGGCGCGCCGCGCCAGCGCAGCGCAAGCGCCACGTCGGCCTGACCTTCGGTGAGATCGAAGTTGGTGAAATGCCCCTGGATCGCCTTGGCGAGCGCCTCGGCGTCGACCGCTTCGTCGGTGACGTAAGGCGGTTGCAGCACCTGCAGGTTCCGCCGCGGCAGCAGCGCGCCGGCATCGGTGATGGTGCTGGTGTTGCCAGAGAGCTGCACACTGTATTCGGATGCGCCGAGTGCCGTGGCGCGAATGCATTCGCCGGCCGGCAAGAGCGGCCAGGGCAGGGCGCCGCTCTCGGCGCGCTTGCGCATCGCATGGCCCAGGCGGCGGCCCATGTCGCCGAAGTCGCGCTCTTCGCGGCCATAGACATATTCGGCGACGCCGCCGGAGAACATGATGCCGTCGATGCGGCCGAGATCCTCGATGGGGTCGGTGAGATAGAGCGCCTTGAGCGGCGGCGGCAGCGGCCGTTGGCGGATTGCCGCCGACAGCGCATCGGCCATGTATTCGGCGACCTTGTCGAGCTCGGCGGGCTTGGCCTGGTCGCCCTTGTGCCAGTGGAAACCCGCCTGTCCGGCGTGATGCTGGCCGGCCGGATCGAGCCGGACGATTTGGCCCTGCTCGTCGGTGACCTGAAGCCTGCCGCCGACGTGAATGGCGGCTGTCGAAATCACGCGGCCGTTCTCGACCAGCGCGAGCTTGGTGGTGCCGCCGCCGATGTCGATGTTGAGAATGCGTTTGCCCTGGTCCGACGACACGCGCGCCGCGCCCGAGCCGTAGCCCGCGAGCATCGCCTCCATGTTGTGGCCCGCGGTGGCGCAGACGAAGTCGCCGCCTTGTTGCGCCAGCAGCCCTGCGATGGCCTGCGCGTTGTCGCGCCGCAGCGCTTCGCCGGTCAGGATCACGACGCCGGTGTCGATGTCCTTCGCCTCGATCCCGGCGGCCTTGTAGGCGTCGCCGATGATGGAGCGGAGCTTGTCGTCGTCGATCCGCTCTTCGCTTTGATACGGCGTGAGCGAGACCGGCGAGCGGAACAGCGTCTCGCGCGACACGACATAATAGCGACTGGTCAGTTCCTCGCTCAGCCGCCGCAGATGCACCTTGGAAAAGACCACTTGCGTGCCGGCAGAGCCGATGTCGATGCCGACGCTGGTCAGCGTGACGTTGTCGGCGATCCACAGCGGATTGTCTTCGATCGGGCCGTCGTCGAAATCGTCGTGGTCGTGGTCGGCATCGCCGTCATGGACGTGGGCCAGATCGGCGCCGAGCCTGTGATCGGTCAGCGTGTGGCGGTTCGGGCGTTCGTCGTTGTTGTCAGCCATGGCGAGGCCATACCGCAAAACGAGGTCCGGCGGGAAGCCGTGAGGCGTTGTTCCCGCGGAAGGAACAACGAAATTTCGACTTCAACCCGCTTCGCGCCGCGCGTGCATCTGGCAGGTTCCCGGCGCGTCGCATGATCTCGTCAATCGGGCGACGCAGGGATGTGCCAAACCTGCTAGCGTAGGGCCGCATGGAATTGGGGCGACGGGGCAGATGAGCGCAACGTCGACGGCCGCAGCGAGGCGCGTTCTCGTCGTCGAGGACGAGTTGCTGCTCGGCATTTTGCTCGAAGGCATGCTGACCGAGCTCGGCCACGAGGTCGTGACCATCGCGCCCAGGCTGTCGGCCGCGCTCGCCGCGGTGGAGAATGAAACCTTCGATCTCGCGGTGCTCGACGTGCGGCTCTACGGCGAAAGCGTCGTGCCGGTCGCGGAGGCGCTGGTCGTTAAGAGCATTCCGTTCGTCTTCGCGACGGGTTACGGCCGCGACGGCGTACCGGAGCCCTATCGCAACCGGCCGGTGCTGCAGAAGCCGTTCTCAAAGGCCGATCTGCAGCGCGCGATCGAGAGCCTCGGTGGAGCTCATGGCTCTGCCTGATAGAAGCTAAGGCTCGGCTTGATAGAAGCTCTTGGCCTCCTGGCCGAAGGCGTGGCGCGAGTCCGGATTGAAATAGAACATGTGGCCGCCGCGATAGAGCTTGAGTTGGACGCGGTTCGGGTTGCCGATCTCCGGCAGATGATCGAGCACGTAGCGGCTGACGCCGTACGGCGTCACGAGGTCGGTGCGGCCGTGCGCGACCAGCAATCGGAACGACGGCGTCTGGGCGAGCAGCTCGCGAAGATCGTCGCTGACGCCGGGCTGCTCGCGGCGGTCGCCCCATTCCCACTTCGACGCGACGTCGCCGGCAAGCAGCGTGTAGGTCATGTCGGTCTTGAAGCCGAGCTCGTCGCGCGCATAGGCCACGTAGGCGCCCGACAGCGCGCGGCTGAAGCCGTCGAGGATCGGATCGCTGCCGCGGCGCCGGTCGCTCTCCGGATAGGGATCGGGAACCGTGAAGGTGGCGTCGTAGCTGCTCGCCGTCAGGCCGCGGTCACGCAGATGATTGAGATAGGCGTTGCGCACCAAGCCGCGCGATTTCGTGACCACGTCGACATTGAGCCCGGTCAACTCGGCGATGCGGCCATACAACGCCTTGGCCTTGTCGCCTGACGGCCTCGGTCCGGCGAGGCCGGACAGGTAGTCGGTCAGAGCGAAGCGCTCGGCCTCGGCGAGCTTTTCGGGCGTGAAGGCCTTGGTGCGGTCGAGCTCGGCCGCGACCAGCGTCGGGAAATGCAGCGCCGCGCCGAGCGCGGTCTGCGAGCCGCCCCATTGGAACGAGGTTTCGAGCAGCGGCGACAGCATGACGATGCCGCTGGTCACGATGCCCTGTTCGCTCTGCAATGCGCCCGCGACCTTGGCGGCGCGGAAGCCGCCGTAGCTTTCGCCGAGCAGGAATTTGGGCGAGGCGCTGCGGCTGTTGCGCGCGATATAGAGCGCGACCACCTTGGCCATGACGCTCGCGTCGGAGCGCACGCTCCAGAAGTTGCTCGCCGCGTCGGGCTTGGCGGTGCGGCTCCAGCCGGTGCCGATCGGATCGATCAACACCAGATCGGTGAAGGCGAGCCAGGTGTCCGGATTGTCGACCAGCCGCACCGCGGAGCCGTCGCGGTTGTCGGTGCCGAACTCGGCGATGCGCGGACCGACCACGCCGAGATTGAGATAGGCCGATGCGGCGCCCGGTCCGCCGTTGAACGCGAAGGTGATCGGCCGGCGTCCGGCGTCGGCGCCCTTGGCCACATAGGCGGTGTAGTACACCGAGGCCAAGCGCTCGCCGTTCGGGTCGAACAGCGGGAGCGTGCCGGCGGTCGCCGTGTAGGCGATCGTGCGGCCCTCGACGGTGATCTGCTTGTCGCTGACGGCGTCGGGCGGCAGCAGCCGCAGCACGCCCGGGCCGCTTGGCTGTGCTGGGCCGTCCGGCTTCGCATCGTCGGAATGTTGCGCCGGGCGCTCGCCCCGCGCCGGCCGCTCCTGCGCCAGCACGTCGTGGACCGGGAGACCTGACGCCGCGACGAAGCCTGCAAACAGGGCAGCAAAAGCGAGGAGTGAGTGGCGGATGTGCATGACGATCCCGACCGTGAGAGGACAGGCCCGCATATAGGGGCAACCGGATGAAGCGTCATCGGCTCGCTATTGAGAGGCAAGTCCGATCGCCCGGCTGCCGCTGTCACGAAAGCTTAACGAACGGTGCCGGGGGGAGGTGCATTTGCCTATTTTTTAGTCAAAAGCCTTTGCCTAGATGCTGTGCAATTGCGCCATTTTCGGCAAATCCCTTTCTCAACCAGTAATTTAGCGCGTTTCTGAACTTTGGCACGTGGCTTGCGACAAGCCGGTTTTGCGTAGGCCCCGCTGGGGGATTTGCACGCGCGTCAACGCAGAGGGACACCCCGATGAACAATCCATTCCGTTCGGTCGCCGAGCGACCGATTGCTCGCCGCTGGCTTTTGGCCACCGGGCTCATGCTTGGTCTGACGGCCGCCATGCCGCAGGCGAAGGCCGCCGATGACACCATCAAGGTCGGCATCCTGCACTCGCTGTCCGGCACCATGGCGATCAGCGAGACCACGCTGAAGGACACCATCCTGTTCCTGATCGACGAGCAGAATAAAAAGGGTGGCGTGAACGGCAAGAAACTCGAAGCCGTGGTCGTCGACCCGGCCTCGAACTGGCCGCTGTTCGCCGAGAAGGCGCGCGAGCTGATCACCAAGGACAAGGTCGCGGTGGTGTTCGGCTGCTGGACCTCGGTGTCGCGCAAGTCCGTGCTGCCGGTGTTCAAGGAGCTGAACTCGATCCTGTTCTATCCGGTGCAGTACGAAGGCGAGGAGAGCGAACGCAACGTATTCTACACCGGCGCCGCCCCGAACCAGCAGGCGATCCCCGCGGTCGACTACCTGATGAAGGAAGAGAAGGTGAAGCGCTGGGTGCTGGCCGGCACCGACTACGTCTATCCGCGCACCACCAACAAGATCCTCGAGGCGTACCTGAAGTCGAAGGGCGTCGCGCAGGAAGACATCATGATCAACTACACGCCGTTCGGTCACTCCGACTGGCAGACCATCGTGGCCGACATCAAGAAGTTCGGCTCGGCGGGCAAGAAGACCGCGGTGGTCTCGACCATCAACGGCGACGCCAACGTGCCGTTCTACAAGGAACTCGGCAACCAGGGCATCAAGGCCAAGGACATCCCGGTGGTGGCGTTCTCGGTCGGCGAGGAAGAGCTCGCCGGCATCGACACCAAGCCGCTGGTCGGCCATCTCGCCGCCTGGAACTACTTCGAGTCGATCAAGAACAAGTCCAACGACGACTTCATCAAGAAGTGGCAGACCTTCACCAAGAATCCGAAGCGCGTGACCAACGATCCGATGGAAGCCCACGTCATCGGCTTCAACATGTGGGTCAAGGCGGTCGAGAAGGTGAAGTCGACCGACGCCGACAAGGTGATTGACGCGCTCCCCGGCATCGAGGCGCCGAACCTGACCGGCGGCACGTCGAAGATGCTGCCGAACCACCACATCACCAAGCCGGTGTTCATCGGCGAGGTGCGCGCTGACGGCCAGTTCAAGACCGTGTGGAAAACCCCGGGCCTCGTCCCCGGCGACGCCTGGTCGAAGGAGCTCGAAGGCTCCAAGGACCTGATCGGCGACTGGGTCACCAAGAAGTGCGGCAACTACAACGTCAAGACCAACAAGTGCGGCGGGGCCTGACGCCCGCGCGCAAATCGGTCTAACGTAACAATGAAGGGAGACGGCGGGTTTGCCGCCGTCTCCCCAACAATCCTGTCGGGGACCTTCGCGGATGCGCTTCGTGTCAGCCCGCCTCATCGCGAGCCTGTTTGCCTGTGCGGTTTTGCTGGCCGTTCCGGTCCAGCTTGCTCCGGCGCAGCCCGCGCCCGACTCCGCGGCGCCTGCCGAGCAGGCCAGCCCGTCCGAGCCGACCGACAAGCCGGCGCGCGAAGGCTTTGGCGGCGTGCTCGACAAGTTTCTCGAAAATGATTTTGACGCGACCGATACGGCGGTGACCGAAGCCGCCGCGAGCGGTGACAAGCGCGCCCAAACGATCATCGAAGCGCTGCGTGACGAGCGGCTCTATTTCAGCGCCGAGCAGAAGGCGGTCTACTACAAGGACGCCGCCGGCAAGCTGTTCTCGGCCGAGACCGGCCAGGCGGTGGCCGACGAGCCATCCGATCTCGCGGGCGTCGATATCAACAACCGGCTGCGTCGCACCATCGACGCGGCGCTGGGCGGGCTCACCCTGATGGCGCCGGACCCGAACAAGCGCTTCGAGGCGGCGCAGGCGGTGTTCAAGTCGCGCGAGGCCAACGTGCTGCCCGCGCTCGATGCGGCGCTGGAGAAGGAAACCGATCCGCGCGTGAAACGCGCCCTGACCGAGGCGCGCGCCGCCGTGATCCTCAACTCCGAGGATGCGTCGGAGGCCGACAAGATCAACGCGGTTGGCGTCATCCGCAGCCGCGGCGACCAGGAGGCCGTGAGCCTGCTGTCGGGGCTGCCGGCCGGCACACCCGACTCGGTGTCCCGCACCGCGCGCGATGCGATTGCGTCGATGCAGAGCCAGCTCGCAGTCTGGGACCTGCTGCAGAACGCCTGGTACGGCCTGTCGCTCGGCTCGGTGCTGCTGCTCGCCGCGATCGGGCTCGCCATCACGTTCGGCGTGATGGGCGTGATCAACATGGCGCACGGCGAGATGGTGATGATCGGCGCCTATGTCACTTTCATGGTGCAGGAGTACATCCGCACCAACAATCCGGGGCTGTTCGACTATTCGCTGGTGATCGCGGTGCCGCTCGCCTTCATCGTCGCGGGCTTCATCGGGATTCTCATCGAGCAGGGCATCATCCGCTTCCTCTACGGCCGGCCGCTCGAGACGTTGCTCGCCACCTGGGGTCTGTCGCTGATCCTGCAGCAGGCGGTGCGCACCGCCTTCGGCCCGACCAACCGCGAGGTCGGCGCGCCCTCGTGGATGAGCGGTGCCTTCAACATCGGCCAGCTCAACATCACCTACGGCCGGCTCTGGATCATCGTCTTCACCATGGCGGTGTTCGTCGCGCTGCTTGGGCTGCTGCGCTTCACCCGGATGGGCCTGGAGATGCGCGCGGTGACGCAGAACCGCACCATGGCGGCCTCGATGGGCATCCGCACCGCGCGTGTCGACGCGCTGACCTTCGGGCTCGGCTCCGGCATCGCCGGCATCGCCGGCGTGGCGCTGTCGCAGATCGACAATGTCAGTCCCAACCTCGGCCAGGGCTACATCATCGACAGCTTCATGGTCGTGGTGTTCGGCGGCGTCGGCAATCTCTGGGGCACGCTGGTCGGCGCCTTCAGCCTCGGCATCGCCAACAAGTTCCTCGAGCCCTATGCCGGCGCGGTGCTCGCCAAGATCGCGATCCTGGTGATCATCATCCTGTTCATCCAGAAGCGGCCGCGCGGCCTGTTCGCGCTCAAGGGCCGGGCGGTCGAGGCCTGACGATGATCCGCCATCGCATTCTCGACCGCGGCGCCTGGGTCTTCCTCGTCATCCTCGGCATCGTGACCGTCATGGTGCCGGTGCTCAATCTGGCGTTTCCGCCGGAGTCGGCGCTGCACGTGCCGACTTACCTCGTGGCGCTGTTCGGCAAATACGTCTGCTACGCGCTGCTGGCGCTCTCCATCGACCTGATCTGGGGCTATGCCGGCATCCTGTCGCTCGGCCACGGCGCGTTCTTCGCGCTCGGCGGCTACGCCATGGGCATGTACCTGATGCGGCAGATCGGCACCCGCGGCGTCTACGCCAATCCGATCCTGCCGGACTTCATGGTGTTCCTGAACTGGAAGGAGCTTCCAGTCTTCTGGTACGGCTTCCAGCATTTTCCCTATGCGATGTTGATGGTGCTCGCCGTGCCGGGCTTGCTGGCCTTCGTGTTCGGCTGGTTCGCGTTCCGGAGCCGCGTCACCGGCGTGTACCTCTCGATCATCACGCAGGCGCTGACCTTCGCGCTGCTGCTCGGCTTCTTCCGCAACAACTTCGGCTTCGGCGGCAACAACGGCCTGACCGATTTCAAGGACATCCTCGGCTTCAACGTGCAGGCGCAGGCCACTCGCGCCGCGCTGTTCGCGATCTCGTGCATCGCGCTCGGCGTCTGCTTCCTGATCTGCCGGGCGCTGGTGACCTCGAAGTTCGGCAAGGTGCTGGTTGCGATCCGCGACGCCGAGGCGCGCACGCGCTTCCTCGGCTACCGGGCCGAGTCCTACAAGCTCTTCGTGTTCACGCTGTCGGCCTGCATGGCCGGCGTCGCCGGCGCGCTCTACGTGCCGCAGGTCGGCATCATCAATCCGAGCGAGTTCTCGCCGGGAAACTCCATCGAGGCCGTGATCTGGGTCGCGGTCGGTGGCCGCGGCACGCTGACCGGCGCGGTGCTGGGCGCCATCCTGGTCAACTACGCCAAGACGACGTTCACGTCCGGCCCGCTCGCGCCCTATTGGTTGTTCATGCTCGGCGGTCTGTTCATCGCGGTGACGCTGCTGTTGCCGCGCGGTGTTGTCGGCACCTGGCAGTGGCTCCTGGCGCGCCGCCAGGCTGCGGCGGCCGCCAAGGCCGAAGCCACGCCGGCCGCAGAGCCTGCGCCCCGAGCCGCGGAGTAAAGCCATGGCGCCGACCACCACAGCCTTGCTCTACATCGACGCCGTCACGGTGTCGTTCGACGGCTTCCGCGCGCTGAACAACCTGTCGCTCACGGTCGCGTCGGGCGAGATGCGCGCCATCATCGGCCCGAACGGCGCCGGCAAGACCACCATGATGGACGTCGTCACCGGCAAGACACGCCCCGACACCGGCGACGTCTATTTCGAGGGCGGCGCTCACGATCTCTCCGCGCTGGACGAGACCGAGATCGCCACGCTCGGCATCGGCCGCAAGTTCCAGAAGCCGACCGTGTTCGAGATGCACACCGTCGAGGACAATCTGCTGCTGGCGCTGAAGAACGATCGCCGCACCCGCGCCACCATGCGCTGGCGCGAGACCGCCGACGAGATGACGCGTATCAACCGTATCCTCGACACCATCCGGCTGAAGACCGAGCGCGGCCGCCCGGCCGGCAGCCTCGCGCACGGCCAGAAGCAATGGCTCGAGATCGGCATGCTGCTGGCGCAGGAGCCCAAGCTGCTCCTGGTCGACGAGCCGGTCGCCGGCATGACCGACCACGAGACGCGGCAGACCGCCGAGCTCCTGAAGGAAATCAACCGCGACAAGAGCGTGATCGTGGTCGAGCACGACATGACCTTCGTCCGCGAGCTCGGCGTCAAGGTCACATGCCTGCACGAAGGCACCGCGATCGCGGAGGGCACCATCGACCAGGTGTCGTCGAATGAACGCGTCATTGAAGTCTATCTCGGGCGGTAACGATGCTTGAGGTCAAGTCCGTCGATCTGCACTACGGCGCCGCGCAGGCGCTGCGCAACGTGTCGCTGCATGCCCAGGTCGGCGAGGTGACCTGCGTGCTCGGGCGAAACGGCGTCGGCAAGACCAGCCTGCTCGATGCGCTGGCCGGCCAGCAGCCGGTCAGCAACGGCTCCATCATCTGGGAAGGCCAGGACATCACCCGGCTCAAGCCCTATGAGCGGGCGCGGCGCGGCATCGCCTATGTGCCGCAGGGCCGCGAGATCTTTCCGCTGCTCACAGTCGAGGAAAACCTCAAGACCGGCTTCGCGCCGCTCAAGCGCAACGAGCGCGACATTCCCGACGACGTGTTCAGCCTGTTCCCTGTGCTGAAGGACATGCTGCACCGGCGCGGCGGCGACCTGTCCGGCGGCCAGCAGCAGCAACTGGCGATCGGCCGCGCGCTGGTGATGCGGCCGCGATTGCTGCTGCTCGACGAGCCGACCGAGGGCATCCAGCCGTCGATCATCAAGGACATCGGCCGCGCCATCACCTATCTGCGCTCGCTTGGCAAGATCGCCATCGTGCTGGTCGAGCAGTATCTGGACTTCGCGAGCGAACTGGGCGACCGTTTCGAGGTGATGGATCGCGGCGCCGTGGTCTACAGCACCTGGCGCGACGCGATGGACGAGGCGGCGCTGAAGAAGGCGCTGGCGATCTGAGGGCGAGAAGTGGTGCAGGCTGCGGCGAGGGGCTCGCGCGAGGTGTTTGCGGCCAATCGCGCCGCCGGACGGATCGCGCTGTCGGTCGCAGCGCAGGGCGGCGTGACGCGGCGGCGCGAGGTCTATGAGGACGGCCCGCTGCGCGTGCGTTTTCCCAATGTTTCGGGCGATGCGCTGGAGGCGATGATCGTCAACACCGCGGGCGGCATCGCCGGCGGCGACCGGCACGCTCTCGACATGGCGGCAGGCGAGGGCGCGTCGCTGACCGTGACCACCGCGGCGGCCGAGAAGGTCTATCGCGCGCTCGAGCCGGATGCCGAAATCGCCGTGAAGCTCTCGGCCGCAGCGAATGCGCGGCTCTGCTGGCTGCCGCAGGAGACCATCCTGTTCGATCGCGCGCGGCTGTCGCGGCGGATCGATGTCGAGCTCGATGACAGTGCGACGCTCCTGATGGCGGAGGCCGTCGTGTTCGGCCGTACCGCGATGGGCGAGCGCATGGTGGACGGTGCGTTCAGCGACCGCTGGCGGGTGCGGCGCGGCGGGCGGCTGGTCTTCGCCGAGACCGTGCGGCTCGACGGTGCCATCGCGCTGCGGCTCAACGAGGCCGCGGTGGCGGGCGGCGGCGTTGCGATTGCGACCGTGCTGGCGGTGCCGGGCGATGACGCCGCGGTCGAGCGCGTCCGCGCGCTAACTTTCTGTGGCGAGGTCGGCGTGTCGGCGTGGAACGGCCTTGCCGTGGCGCGGTTCTGCGCCAAGGATGGCGCAAGCCTGCGCCGCGATCTCGCCGCCGTGGCCGGCGCGCTGGGTGGCGCGTTGCCGCGTCTGTGGCTCAACTAGTTGCGTACCGGGGACTGACCGATGAATCTGACGCCGCGCGAAAAAGACAAGCTGATGATCGCCATGGCCGCCATCGTGGCGCGCAAGCGGCTCGAACGCGGCGTCAAGCTCAACCATCCGGAAGCCGTGGCGCTGATCACCGACTTTATCCTGGAGGGCGCGCGCGATGGCCGCACCGTCGCCGAGTTGATGGCGGCGGGTGCCGGCGTCATTCGCCGCGACCAGTGTATGGAAGGCATCCCCGAGATGATCCACGACATCCAGGTCGAGGCGACGTTTCCCGACGGCACCAAGCTCGTGACCGTGCACGAACCCATTCGATGAGGCCAGGCCCATGATCCCCGGCGAAATGTTCATCAAGGACGGCGACATCGAGCTGAACAAGGGCCGCAAGACCGTGACCTTGACGGTCGCCAATACTGGCGATCGCCCGATCCAGGTCGGCTCGCATTATCATTTCTTCGAAACCAATCCGGCGCTGAAGTTCGACCGCAAGAAGGCGCGCGGCATGCGGCTCAACATTCCGGCCGGCACCGCGGTGCGCTTCGAGCCGGGCCAGTCACGCGACGTGACGCTGGTCGCGCTCGCCGGCAAGCGGACGATCTACGGCTTCCGCCAGGATGTGATGGGAAAGCTGTGATGCCGCGGGCTTTCACCACGCAGGCGCCAAAACGCATGACGGGCAGGCTTGCGCCCACCCGTCACGTTCACAGCGCTGCTACCCGCTGCTGGGAAACCAGGATCAGACCGGCGCCTTGGCGCGACGCTGGTAGCAGGATCAGCACCGAGGTCCGTCTGGTCTTGGCGATCCTCGGGTCTGGCGGAGCCATTCGCGAGTGATCTGTCATTGAGGATACGCCGCGCCGGTTTCGAGGCAACGAAAACCGCGTTGCGCACAGGGCCGGTGCATAAGTTTGGGGACGAGGGCAAAAACACCATGTCTTTCAAGATCGAGCGCCGCGCCTACGTCGACATGTTCGGCCCGACCACGGGCGACAAGGTCAGGCTTGCTGACACAGATTTGTTCATCGAAGTCGAGAAGGATTTCACCACCTACGGCGAGGAGGTGAAGTTCGGCGGCGGCAAGGTGATCCGCGACGGCATGGGCCAGTCGCAAATCACCAACAAGCAAGGCGCGGTCGACACCGTCATCACCAACGCGCTGATCGTCGATCACTGGGGCATCGTCAAAGCCGATGTCGGTTTGAAAGAGGGCCGCATTCATTCGATCGGCAAGGCCGGCAATCCCGACATCCAGCCGGGCGTCACGATCATTATCGGGCCCGGCACCGAGGTGATCGCAGGCGAAGGGAAAATTCTGACCGCCGGCGGCTTCGACACGCACATCCACTTCATCTGTCCGCAGCAGGTCGACGACGCGCTGATGTCCGGCGTCACCTCGCTGCTCGGCGGAGGTACTGGCCCCGCGCACGGCACCTTCGCGACCACCTGCACGCCGGGGCCGTGGCACATCGCCCGCATGATCCAGGCGGCCGATGCGTTTCCGGTCAATCTCGGTTTCGCCGGCAAGGGCAACGCGTCGCGGCCCGGCGCGCTGGAGGAGATGGTCAAGGCCGGCGCCTGCGCGCTCAAGCTGCACGAGGACTGGGGCACGACGCCCGCGGCGATCGATTGCTGCCTGTCGGTCGCCGAGGACTACGACGTGCAGGTGATGATCCATACCGACACGCTCAACGAAAGCGGCTTCGTCGAGGACACCATCAAGGCGTTCAAGGGCCGCACCATCCACGCGTTTCATACCGAAGGCGCGGGCGGCGGGCATGCGCCGGATATCATCAAGGTCGCGGGGCTGAAGAACGTGCTGCCGTCGTCGACCAATCCGACCCGGCCGTTCACCCGCAACACCATCGACGAGCATCTCGACATGCTGATGGTGTGCCACCATCTTGACCCGTCGATCGCCGAGGACTTGGCGTTTGCCGAGAGCCGCATCCGCAAGGAGACCATCGCGGCGGAAGATATCCTTCATGACATCGGCGCGCTGTCGATGATGTCGTCGGACTCGCAGGCCATGGGCCGGCTCGGCGAGGTGATCATCCGCACCTGGCAGACCGCCGACAAGATGAAGAAGCAGCGCGGCGCGCTGAAGGAAGAGAAGGGCGACAACGACAACGTCCGGGTCCGGCGTTACATCGCCAAGTACACCATCAACCCGGCGATTGCGCATGGCGTGTCGAAGCACATCGGGTCGATCGAGAAGGGCAAGCTCGCCGATCTCGTGCTGTGGTCGCCGGCGTTCTTCGGCGTGAAGCCCGACTGCATCATCAAGGGCGGCTCGATCGTCGCGGCGCCGATGGGCGATCCGAATGCGTCGATCCCGACACCGCAGCCGGTGCATTACCGGCCGATGTTCGGCGCCTTCGGCAAGGCGCTGACCGCGTCATCGCTGGTGTTCGTGTCGAAGGCCGCGGTGCGAGGCAAGCTGGGCGACAAGCTCGGCGTCGAGAAGAAGCTCGTCGCGGTCGAGCACACCCGCGACATCACCAAGAAGAGCATGGTGCACAACGGCGCCATGCCGGACATCAAGGTCGATCCGGAAACCTACGAGGTGACGGCCGACGGCGAGCTGCTGACCTGCGCGCCGGCCGAGGTGCTGCCGATGGCGCAGCGTTACTTCCTGTTCTGAGCGCTACCCGACTGGCCCTCGACCTTGCTCCACAGCTCCTTGCCGCAGACCGCGCCGGAGCAGCCCTGGATTTCAAGATACTGGTCGGGGCGCACCGTGATCTTGGCCGGATAGGTGTTGCCGTCGTCGGTGTTGTAGATCCGGCCGGCGTAGGCGCCGCTGCCGTCCGGCGCCATCGCGAAGATGCGCAGGCCCATGATCTTGCGCTCGCGCTGCGCCGGGTCGGGGTTCCGGAGATCGATCGGCGCTTCGCCGGTCGTCGCATCGATCGGGTTGCGTAGCCATACGATCGTACCGCACACGTTGGCGCCGCATTTGGCGATCCGGATGTGCGCGTCGCCGTTCTGGGTCAACCAGGTGCCGGTCGGCTCGGCCGCTTGCGCCGTGGAAGTTGCGGCTGCGGAAAACGCAGCAAAAGCCAGGCAAAATGCCGCGCAGGCGGAACGGAGGGCACGCAGGTTCATGGCTGTTCCGGGTGAAAAGGATTGGGAAATTTCGGGGCGCCATTCCTACCCGGCGCAACCGGACGGTCAACCCACCCCAGGGTCGCCGCAGTAACAAGCTGTTGTTTCAGCCGAAATTGTGTCAGCCGAGTACCGAGCCATAGCCCTTGCTGCCGACCGATTCGCCGAGCACGACGGTGTCGTGCTCGGCAAGAATCCGGCTCGTCAGCTCCCCGTCAGCAAGCTCATCGGGCGAAAGCGCCTTCATGGCCCTCATCATGCCCTCCAGGCCCGGCGGGCTATAGACCATCAGCATCCGCATGCCCTCCTTGGAGCCGACCTTGTGCGGCACCCCCGGCGGTATGTTGACGCAGGCGCCTTTCTTGGCATGAAACACCTCGTCCCCGAGCTGGAATTCGCCGCTGCCGTCGATCACGTAGCAGACCTGGAAGGACTTGATGTGCATATGCAGCCGCGATTCGAAACCGGGTTTGCATTGCTCGTCGGAGATCTCGAAGGTGCCATCGGTGTCGGTCGCGGTGATCTTGCAGGTCGCGACGTTGGCGCGCGCATAGACATTGCCGTCGCCGGCGGCTGAGTATTTCCCTTTGAGCATGCTAGGCTGCGACATGATGATCCCTCGGCTGAACGTTGCGTGATTATGGGCGCTGAAGCGGCACCCGTGAAGCGCGGCTGGGCTGTCCGCCGCGCGGGCTACTGGGATCCCGCGAGCGCCGCCGATGTCGTCGTGCTCGACGCCGGCGACCGGCATCGCCGCCGCATCCGCCTACAGGGTCAGCGCGGCACCGATTTCCTGCTCGATCTCGACGAGGTGGTCGCGTTGCGCGACGGCGACGGCATCATGCTCGACGACGGCGGCATCGTGCTGGTGACGGGACAGGCTGAGCCGCTCGCCGAGATCGCGGCGCGCACGCCGCTCGAGTTCGTCCGGCTCGCCTGGCACCTCGGCAACCGCCACACCGATGTGCAGATCGCGGGCGGGCGGCTGCGCATCCGCCGCGATCATGTGCTGGAGGAAATGGTGGCGGGCCTCGGCGCAAAGGTGACGGCGGTCGACGCGCCGTTCGATCCGGAGCCCGGCGCGCCGCACGGCCACGCTCATGAGCACGATCATGGCTGACGAGACCACGAGCCCCGCCGCGCTGTACCGGCTGATGGCCTGGCTGTCGCCGTCCTATCCGGTCGGCGCGTTCTCCTATTCCAGCGGCATCGAATGGGCCGTCGAAGCAGGCGACATCAAGGACGCCGAGAGCCTCCGGCGCTGGCTCGCCGTGGTGATCGGCGATGGCGGCGGCTTCTGCGATGCGGTGTTCTTCGTGCATGCCTATCGGTCATTGGCCGACACGGGCAACGACGCGCTGCGCGCGGTCGCCGAGCTTGCGGCGGCCTTCGCGCCCTCGAAAGAGCGCCATCTGGAGACGACCGCGCAGGGCGCGGCCTTCATCGCGGCCACCAAGGCCGCCTGGCCGTGCGAGGCGCTCGATCGGCTGGCTGCCGCCTGGGATGGGCCAGTGGCCTATCCGGTGGCGGTCGGCGTCACCGCGGCCGGGCACGGCATCGCGCTGGAGGCCGCGCTCCATGCCTATATCCATGCCGTGACCGCGAACCTGATTTCGGCCGGCGTGCGGCTCATTCCGCTTGGCCAGAGCGACGGCCAGCGGGCGCTGGCCGCGCTCGAGTCGGTGGTCGAAACCACGGCCCGGAAGGCGCTCACCACGCCGCTCGATCAGGTCGGCAGCGCCGCGTTCCGCGCCGATCTGGCAAGCCTGTTGCATGAAACCCAGTACACGAGGCTGTTTCGCTCATGACGAAGTCTTTGAATGGTCCCTTGCGCGTCGGGGTCGGCGGGCCGGTCGGCTCCGGCAAGACCGCACTGATGGACGCGCTGTGCAAGCGCCTGCGCGAGCGCTTCGAGATCGCCGCCATCACCAACGACATCTACACCAAGTGGGACGCTGAATATCTGGTGCGCTCCGGCGCGCTCGCGCCCGAGCGCATCGCCGGCGTCGAGACCGGCGGATGCCCGCACACGGCCATTCGTGAGGACGCGTCGATCAATCTTGCCGCCGTGTCGGAGATGCGGAAGAAGTTTCCCGATCTCGATCTGGTGCTGATCGAGTCGGGCGGCGACAATCTCGCGGCGACGTTCTCGCCCGAGCTCGCTGACTTGACGATCTACGTGATCGACGTCGCGGCCGGCGACAAGATCCCGTCGAAGGGCGGCCCCGGCATCACGCGGTCCGATCTGCTGGTCATCAACAAGGTCGACCTCGCGCCCCATGTCGGCGCTTCGCTCGACGTGATGCAGCGCGACGCCAAGAAGATGCGTGGTGCGCGGCCCTTCGTGATGACCAATCTGCGCTCGGGCGACGGCGTCGCCGAGATCGCGAGCTTCATCGAGCAGAAGGGCGGACTCGGCGTCTAGGCGCGCCTCCTATTGGGCATGATCTTTACCGAAAACCGCTTCACACTTTTCGGGATCATGCCTTAGCGCTTGCCGGTGAAGACCGGCTTGCGCTTGTCCAGGAACGCGTGCACGGCGCCTTTGTAGTCCTGCGTGCTGCCGGCCTCGCGCTGTGAGCGGGCCTCGAGATCGAGCTGCGTCGCGAGATCGTTCTCCTCCGCGGCGTCCAGCGCGCGCTTGATGAGATCGTAGGCCACGGTCGGGCCTTGGGCGAATTCCGCGCAGAGCTTTTCGGCCTCCACCATCAGCATGGCGTCGTCGAACACCTTCCAAATCAGGCCCCATTGCTCGGCCTTCTCGGCGGTGAGCGGCTCGGCGAGCAGTGCGAGGCCTCGGGCCTTCGCCTGGCCGACCAGCCGCGGCAGGAGCCACGTGCCGCCGGCGTCGGGAATGAGACCGATCTTGGCGAACACCTGGGTGAAGGTCGCGGACTTTGCCGCGAGCACGACGTCGCAGGCGAGCGCGACATTGAGGCCCGCGCCTGCCGCGATGCCGTTGACCGCGCACACGACCGGGAAGGGCAGTGCGCGGAGCTTCAGGATCAGCGGGTTGAAGTATTTTTTCAGTCCTTCGCCCGGCACCACGACTTCGCCCGACGGCAGCACGCGCTCGTTCAGGTCCTGGCCGGACGAGAACGCGCGGCCCGCGCCGGTGAGCAGCAACGCGCGGCAGCCCGGGTCCTTCTCGGCGTCCGCGAACGCGGCAGCGAGCGCCTGATGCATCGGAATGGTGAAGGCATTGAGCCGGCGCGGCCGGTTCAGCGTGATGACGCGATAGCCGTCGCGCTTCTCGACCAGAATGGGTTCTTCGTCCATGGGCGCCTCCTCCGAACGCGAGCCGCCGCACTATGGGGAATTTCGAAGCGGAAGTGGAGGGTCGTTGCGCCTCTTTCGCGCCGATGAGAGGTTCGGCTAGCATCCTTCCAACAACACAGGGAGGCTCTCATGAAATTTTCTCGCCGCACATTCCTGCATCTGGCGGCGGGCGGAGTCTCCTTGCCGGTCCTGCCACCATTGGCGTTGGCGCAGTCCTATCCGACGCGGCCGGCGCGCATCGTCGTTCCGTTTCCTCCCGGCCAGGCGACCGACACCGTTGGGCGCTTGGTCGGACAATCGCTGACGGAGCGGCTCGGCCAGGGTTTCGTGATCGAGAACCGGACCGGTGCAGGCGGCACCATCGGTACCGAGGCGGTCGCGCACTCCACTCCGGACGGCTACACGCTGTTGCTGAACGGACTGTCGGGCGCGTTCAACGCGACGCTCTACAAAAAACCCGACTTCGATTTCCTCCGCGATCTCGCGCCGGTCGCCAGCATCGGTGGCGGTCCCTATGTGATGGTGATCAATCCATCGGTCCCGGCCAAAACGGTTCCCGAGTTCATCGCCTACGCCAAGGCCAATCCCGGCAAGCTCAACATGGGATCGTCCGGCAACGGCTCCGTCTCGCACGTCTTCGGCGAGCTTTTTAAAATGGAGACCGGCATCGAGTTGGTTCACGTTCCCAATCGCGGTGGTTACATTGCCGATCTGCTCGGCGGACAGACGCAGGTTGTGTTCGGCACCATCGCGGCTTCCATCACGCTGATCAGCGCAGGAAAGCTGCGGGCGCTTGCGGTGACGACGGCGGCTCGCTCCGCGGCGCTGCCGCAGGTGCCGGCCATTGGCGAATCCGTGCCGGGCTACGACGGGAGCCAGTGGTATGGCATCTGCGCTCCCAAAGACACGCCGCCTGCCATCGTCAACAAGCTCAACAGCGAAATCAATGCAGCCCTGGGCGATGCCAATTTGAAAGCGCGGTTCGCCGACCTGGGTGTGGATCCGACGCCGACGACTCCTGCCGGATTCGGAAAGTTCATGGCGACCGAGACCGAGAAGTGGGCCAAGGTCATCCGCACGGCCAAGCTCAAGCCGGAATAAATCCGGTCGCGTCACGGGTGGCGCGTCAGAGCATGCCGAGCATCCGCGGCAGCCACAGCGACAGCTCGGGGATGTAGGTCACGATCACCAGGAAGATCAGCATGGTGAGCAGCCACGGCCACACCGCGATGGTCAGCTCGGTGATGCCCATCTTGGCGATGCCGGAGGCCACATAGAGGTTGAGGCCGACCGGCGGATGGCAGAGCCCGACCTCCATGTTGACGGTCATCAGGATGCCGAGATGCACCGGATTGATGCCGAGGCTGACGGCGACCGGGAACAGGATCGGTGCTGTGATCAGCACGATGGAGGAGGGCTCCATCACGTTGCCGGCGACCAGCAGCAGGATGTTCACGAACAGCAGGAACTCGATCCAGGTGAAGCCCGATGACGCCACCCAGCTGATCATGCGCTGCGGGATCTGCTCGCTCGTCATCAGGAACGAGAACAGCACCGCGTTGGTGACGATGTAGAGGATCATCGCGCTCATGTTGGCCGAGCCGAGCAGCACGCGCGGCACGTCCTTGAGCGTCATGTCCTTGTAGACGAACACCGCGATGACGAAGGCGTAGACCGCGCTGACCGCGGCGGCCTCGGTCGGCGTGAAGGCGCCCGAGTAGATGCCGCCGAGCACGATGACGATCAGCAACAGCCCCCAGATCGACTCGCGGAACGCCTTGAAGCATTCGGCCCACGTCGCCTTGGGCATCCGCGGATAGTCGTTCTTCCACGCGCGGTAAAACGTCGTGGCCCCGAGCATCGAGGCGAGCATCAGGCCGGGAATGACGCCGGCCATGAACAATTGCCCGACCGAGGCCGACAGCACGCGCTTGCCTTCGGGATCGAGCGCGACGCTGCCGCCCGTCGCCACGGAGTAAATCACCATCACGATCGACGGCGGAATGAGGATGCCGAGCGCGCCCGAGGTGGCGATCACGCCGGCGCCGAAGCGCTTGGGGAAGCCCTGCGCCACCATCGCCGGCATCACGATCGCGCCGATCGCGACGACCGTCGCAGGCGAGGAGCCTGAGATCGCGGCAAACAGCGCGCAGGCCATCACGCCGGCAAGGCCGAGCCCGCCGTACCAGTGGCCGATCATGGTGGTGGCGAACGCGATCATGCGCCGCGCCACACCGCCGTGGGTGAGGAAGTTGCCGGCCAGGATGAAGAACGGGATCGCCATGATCTCGAAGTTCTCGATCCCGGTGAACAGCTTCAGCGCCACCGCCTCGATCGGGACCTGCGTCATGGTGAACAGGAAGGTCAGCACCGTGAGGCCGAGCGCGATCGAGACCGGCATGCCGGTCAGCATCAGCACGATCAGCAGGCCGAAGATCAGCAGCGAGTTCATCGCGCTGTCCCCGTGGGCCCGGACAGCTGCGGGTCCGGCGCGGCGTCGATATCGACGCCTTCGACGCGGGTCTCGTCGTGATGCGGCAGCTCGCCGGTCTTCCAGAACGACCAGGCGACCTGCAGGAAGCGGAAGCACATCAGATAGGAGCCCGCAGGAATGGCCGAGAACACGATCCAGCGCGGCGCCTCGAGATCGGCGGTGACCTGTTCGGTTTCGTAGAGCTCCATCACGAACTTGAGCCCCATGGTGCCGACCACGGAGGTGAACAGCACGCCGCAAAGCAGCGCAAACAACACCACGGGCTTGCGGTGCGCTGGGCTCAGGTGATTGACCAGCAAGTCGACGCCGACATGGATGCCGGTGCGCACGCCATAGGCGGCGCCGAACTTCGCCATCCAGACGAACATGTAGATGCAAAGCTCCTGCGCCCAGGAGATGTGCAGCTGGATGAAGTAGGGATAGAGGAACGGCACGCCGGTGCCGTAGCGGTGCACCACGGCAACGAAGATCAACAGCGTCGCCGCCGCCATCAGGCTGGCGATCAGGATCTCTTCAAACCGGTCGAGGATGCGGAGAAGGAAGCGGCCCAAGATCGCGAAGCCTCGTGCGGTGCCCTTTGGAGGACGGGCGCCGGTTGGTCCGGCGCCCGCAGTCTCTGGTCTCGAATGCCGTCAGTGGGTGGCGCCGCCACCGGCCTCTTTCTGGAATTCGGCGATGGTGTCCTTGCCGACGCGCGAGGACATCTCGGCGTAGACCGGATCGAGCGCCTTGCGCCACGCGGCCTTCTGCTCGGCATTCAGCTCGACGATCTCGGTCTTGCCGGACTTGCGCATGGCCTCCAGCGCGTCGTCGTTTTCCTTCTGCGCGATGTCGTTGGTGTAGGCGGTCGCCTCCGCCATCGCCTTTTCGAGGTTCGCGCGGATATCGGCCGGCAGGCCATCCCAGAACTTCTTGTTGGCGATCACGGCGTAACCGACATAGCCGTGCTGCGAGCGCATCGTATACTTCTGCACCTCGTGCATTTTCTGGGTGTATTCGTTGGACGGCGGGTTCTCGGTGCCGTCGACGACGCCGGTCGAGAGCGCCTGATACACCTCGGAGAAGGCCATCACCTGCGGAATGGCGCCGAGCGCGCGCATCTGCGCCTCCAGCACCTTGGACGACTGGATGCGCATCTTCAGGCCGCGGAAGTCGGCAGGCATGAGCAGCTTCTTGTTGGCGCTCATGTCCTTGAAGCCGTTGTCCCAGTAGCCGAGGCCGACGATGCCCTTGGGCTGCAGCAGGCTGAACAGCTTCTTGCCGAGCGCGCCGTCAGTGACTTTGCGCAGCGCCGCCTTGTCCGGAAGGATGTAGGGCAGATCGAACACCTCGAACTCGCGAACGCCGAGCGGCCCGAACTTGGCGAGCGAGGGCGCCAGCATCTGCACCGAGCCGAGTTGCAGCGCCTGCATCTCCTCGTTGTCCTTGTAGAGCTGCGAGTTCGGATAGACTTCGACCGACACCTTGCCGTTGGTGTACCTTTCGGCGAGCTCCTTGAACTTCAGCGAGCCCTTGCCCTTCGGCGTGTCGGGCGCCACCACGTGGCTGAACTTGATGACGATGGGGGACTGCGCGAGGGCCGGTCCCGAGATTGCGAGCGCCAGAGCGGCGCCCAACAGCAGAGCGATGCGTTTCATTGTTATCCTCCCGAATGAGGTTTTCGGCAGTTTAGCCGATTGGTCTTGTGCCGCTATACGCATAAAGCCGCAAACAGTTAAGCGCAAATGCCGAGCGGCCCATACTGCGCTGCAGTAGAGACCGGCTGCTCCCGATGCTATGCATCGTTGGGAACAATGAGGCTTCACGAGCATGAGCAAATCGTCGTCGCGCGACCGTCTTGAGCAGGCCCTGGCCCGGATTGCCGATCCGAAGGGCGAGGGCGCCCGCGCCTGTCTCACGGTCTATGCCGACAGCGCGAGGGCGGCCGCGGACGCGGCCGATGCGCGGGCCAAGGCCGGTCAAGCGATAGGTCCGCTCGATGGCGCGATCGTCACCATCAAGGACCTGTTCGACGTGAAGGGCGAGGTGACCCGCGCCGGCTCCAAGGTGCTGGCCGCCGAAGGCCTGATCGCCAAGGCCGATGCGCCGGCGATCGCGCGGCTCAAGGCCGCCGGCGCTGTGGTTGCGGCCAAGACCAACATGAGCGAGTTCGCCTTTTCGGGCGTCGGCTCCAATCCGCATTATGGCACGCCGGGCAATCCGTTCGACCGCGCGCGCGTGCCGGGCGGCTCGACCTCGGGCGGCGGCGTCGCGGTCGCCGACGGCATGTGCGAGATCACCATCGGCACCGACACCGGCGGCTCGACCCGCATTCCCGCGGCGCTATGCGGCATCGTTGGCTGGAAGCCGAGCAAGCAGCGCGTGCCGACCGACGGCGCATTCCCGCTGTCGTTCACGCTCGATTCCATCGGGCCGATGGCGAAGAGCGTCGCCGACTGCGCGCTTGCCGACGCCATCATGGCCGGCGACAAGCCCGCGCCAATCGCACCGGCGTCGTTGTCGGGCCTGCGGCTCGGCATCTGGCAGGGCGTGCCGTTCGACGGCGCCGACAGCACGGTCGCGGCGTCATGGTCCGCGGCGGTCGCGCGTCTGACCAAGGCCGGTGTGAAGCTCTCGGATGAGACCATCGCATTCGTCGACGAAATGGTGCAGCTCAACGCCAAGGGCGGCTTTGCGCCGACCGAGTCCTTCGCCATCCATCGCGAGCGGCTGAAGCGTGACGGCGCCGGCATCGACACACTGATCCGGGCGCGCATCGAGCGCGGTGGCACCATCCCGGCCTACGATTATATCGACATGACGACCGGCCGCCGGCGCCTCGTTCAGGCCATGGACGCGCGGCTCGACGGCCTCGACGCGCTGGTGCTGCCGACCGTGCCGATCGTTGCGCCGAAGGCCGCCGACGTGGCGGCGGCCGACGAGTTCGGCCGCAAGAACGCGATGCTGCTTCGCAACACCTCGATGATCAACTTCTTCGACCTGTGCGCCATCTCGCTGCCGCTGCCGCGCGACGGCGGGCTTGCGACTGGACTGATGCTGGTCGGCCGCAACGGCTCGGACGCGAAGCTGTTTTCGATCGCTGCAGCCGTGGAGAAATTGTTCGCCGGTTAGGGTATCGTGAGCCCCGAAGACAGGGGGCTCCTCATGAAAATTCTCGCAGTCGTCGTAACCGCAATTCTTCTTGCTTGGCCTCACGCCGCATCAGCCCAGATCAAGGTGCTGATGTCGGGCGGCTTCTCTGCGGCCTACGAGCAATTGCTGCCGGAGTTCGAGCGGACGAGCGGCATCAAGGTCACGACGGGATCGGGCGCATCACAGGGCACGGGGCCGCAGACGATCGGCGGGCAGCTCTCAAGCGGCGCCACCGCGGACGTCGTGATCCTGTCGCGGGAGGGCCTCGAAGAGCTGGTCGCGGCCAAACGCATCGCAACGGGCACGGACGTGAACCTGGCGCGTGTCGGCCTTGGTGTGGCGGTGCGGGCGGGCACGCCGAAACCCGACGTCAGCACGGTCGAGGCGTTCAAGAAGGTGGTGCTGGCGGCACGGACCGTCTCGGCGGCCAGCACGAGCGGCATCTGGGTGCAGAAGGAGCTCTTTCCGCGCCTTGGCATTGCGGACAAGCTCGACGTCAAGATCACGCCGCGCGGCACCGGGGCGGCCGGCATGGTCGCCGATGGCAGCGCCGGCGTCGCCGTGATGCCGGTCAGCGAGATCCTGACCGCCAAGGGCGTCGATTACGCCGGAAGCCTTGCGCCGGAAATTCAGTTCCCGCAGGTGTTCTCAGCCGCCATCGTGGCCGGCTCGGCTCACGTCGACAACGCCAAGCGGCTGATTGCTTTCCTCTCTTCTCCCCAGGCCGCGGAGGCCATCAAGAAGAGTGGCATGGAGCCGATGGGGAGTGCAAAGTAGGCGAAACGTCGGTCTTGCTCGTCAGCGGAAACACGCTGGCGTTCACGCCGAGCCGCTTCTGCACCAGGCGATAGAGGCAGGCGTTGCCGCCCAGCATCGCCATGTAGGTCCCGATCGCCGCGCCGATGATGCCGAACGCGGGGATGAACAGAAGATTGAGGACGATGCTCGCCATCGCGGCGAAGGCGTAGACCCGCATCGTGTCGCGGTGGTGTCCGGTCATGTTGAGCAGGTACTCGACCGGCATGGTCGCCGACCGCAGCACCAGCCCGGCGAGCACCACCAGCATCGTCGGATAGCCGGCGCGGAAATCGGCGCCGAACAGCGACAGCAGGAAGGGGCCGATGCAGGCCATGCCGATGGCCGCCGCGAGTGACGGCCAGAACATCATCTGCGTGACGTTGGACACGAATTTCTGCAGTTCCTGCCGCGTCCCGGTGCTGTGGATCTCGGCAAACTTCGGCACCGCCAGCGCGATCACCGAGAAGGATACGAACGCCACGAGACCGCTGGTGCGGATGACGGCGAAGTAAACGGCGACGCTGTGCGGATCGAGAAACCGGCCGATCAGGAGGATGTCGGTGTTGTCGAGCAGCATCCGGAAGCCGTCGATCATCAGGAAGCTGAGCGAGATGCCGACCCAATGCCGCGTGTGGAACGCAGGCTTGACGCCGCCCAGCTGCGGCCGCGCTCCGAAATAGACCAGCAGCGCCTGGGCGAGCGCCGCGATCGCGCAGGCGCCGGTCAGCGCGCAGAGCGCCGTGACCGCATCGGCGGCGGCGCCGAACCACACCAGCAGGCCGACGAAGGCGGTGATCAGGGCAGGACGCAGGATAAAGCCCGGCACATAGGCGACATTCACCCAGCCGAAGGCCCGTGCCGTGGCCTCGAGCTGGTTCAGCAGCGTCCAGACCGGAACGCACAGCAGGCCGACAAGCAGCGGAACGACGTAATAGGATTCGATGACATCTCTTAAAGCAAAGACCAGCCCGATGCCGGCCAGCGAGCCGAGGACGCTCAGCAGCAGGACGATACGGTGGGATTGATAGAGGAAGCCGGTCAGCCGCTTAAACTTCTTGCGCGCCAGATAGCTCGACACGAAGCGCAGGCCGGACGAGTTGAAGCCGAACGAGAAGGCGAGCCCAAGCAACGAGACGATCACCAGCACATAGGCGTAGATGCCGAAGTTGTGCGAGCCGAGCCAGCGCGCCAGCAGGATCATCGAGGCGTAGGTGAGCCCCGCGCCGAGCACGCGGATGGCCATGACCTGCGCGGCGCTTTTCAACACGGCCAGAAGCTTGTGCTGCGACGTCAGCCGCTGCAGCGGCGACGCCGGCCTTTCCATCGGAATATCGATCGCGGTCATGGGGTGTCTGCGCTTTCCTCAAAGCTCCAGGATGCGCTCGGGCTTAAGGCGTCCGCGCATCAGATCGGTCAACGCGATCAGGTTGCCGTGAAGCCGGCCCCTGCGGTCGACGTAAGGCTCCGGCCGCAGCGACCGCAGCGTGTTGACGATGACATTCTTGGTCGCGATCTCGTAGAGGAAGCGTGCCGGCACGGTGCCCTTGCGGGCGAGATAGACCGCGTTCGCGATCTGCGAATATCCGAGCGTCAGCCCGTTGTGACGGCCCTTCTTGTGGCCGAGATGCACGCCCCACAGCTCATCGGCCTTCACGAACAGGCCGCGGCGCTCGACCTGGCCCCGGAAGTCGGAGTCCTCGTGCCAGGCGTAGAGCGGCAGGCGTTCGTCGAAGACGATGTCTTGGATCGCCGAATAGCGGTAGGCCATGTTGCAGCCGACGTTGCTGCCATAGGCGAAACGCTCGTGCAGGTCGGTGCCGTGGTCGGGATTGATGTCGCACTCCCAGACCATGGACTTGGCGTCGTCGAGGACAATTCCGGCGGTTCGCGTGCCGTCCGCCAGCACGGTGCCGGTCACTCCCGCGATATCCGGCCGCGACTCGAAAATCTCCGACAGCCGTTCGAGCCAGAAGCGCGACGGAACGAAATCGTCGTCGAAAAACACGATGGTGGAAAATCGCGCGCCGGCCAGCGCCAACCCGTCGTTGCGCTGGAACGTGGAGCCGGGACGGCCGATGCGAACGGTCAGGTTCTTCTGATCCGGGTCGAGCAACGCGACGTCGGCGGCTTGCGACGCGATGATGAAAATGTGCTCCGGCGGCAGCGTCTGTTCGGCAAGCTGCTTCACCAGCGAATGGACGATGTCAGGCCGGCCGCGCGTGGAAACGACGACGGCCGTGCCCTTGGGCGCAGGCGTCTTGTAAAGAGCGTCAGTCCGCCGAATTCCGGTCTGGCCCGGAAATTCGTCGTGAAGGTCGACGGGAGTGCTGCGCGCTTCAATCGAGGCTGGTTCGAACTGAAACATGACTGCTCCATTTTCTGACCGGCGGGAATCCCTGCGTGGGAAATCGCAGCCGCCACGTTGCGGAAAACGCTGCGTTTCTCGCAATGAATTTGGTTTCCATGCCGTTTACCAATCTGTGGCTCAATGAGATCGGTCGAGACACTGCAGCCGCCATGCCAAGGCGGCCGGGCGCGGAAATTCTCAGTCGCCGATGGCCCGGCAACACCGGCCCGCGCGTAAACCGCGTGGTCTCGCTAGTGACTGTTAAGCGCGATCTTCGGTTTTAATTGCGCTGCGGCGGATCGCCGCTAGTGTCGTCGCCGTGATGCGGGCGTAGCTCAACGGCAGAGCGCTATCTTTCCAAGATGCGAGGTGTGGGTTCGACTCCCATCCGCCCGCTCCACTTTCCCCACAGGTGATTCCAAATCCGCGCGTCGCTCAGCGGCGCGCGTCGAAGTCGCGTAGCGCTTCCATCAGCCGCTCGTGATTGGCGGCCCCGAACCGCTGCAGCAGGTTCGCCTCATGGACCGCGGCCAGCGCCTTGGCGCGCTTCAGCAGCGCCTGGCCGGCCGGCGTCAATTGCAGCGCATGCGAGCGGCGGTCGTTCGGCGAGGCGAGGCGCTGCGTCAGGCCGCGCTTCTCCAACCGGTTGAGCATACGCACCAGACGGGCGCGCTCGATCCCCAGCATCTGCGACACGTCGGCCTGCGACAGGCCGCGGTTGGCGCCGATCACCGCCAGCACCGAATACTGCGCCGGACGCAGATCGATGCTGGCGAGCGTCTTGATGAAATCCTGGAACACCCAGACCTGCACGCGGCGCAGGAAATAGCCGAGATGGCCGTCCAGCACGCCGAGGCTCAGCGCCTTGTCGCCGCGGTCCGGCACGGCCTTGCCGTTGATGGCAGGTTTTATGGCGGCAGGTTTTGCGCCCGACGGTTCGGATTTCTTCACCGCGGCCGTTCGTCCGGACATCGCATGCTCTCCGTTGCTCCGCGCGGCGTCGCACCGCACCGCCGGTCGTGCTTTGATGTTGACGGGAATTGTTGTCCTGAGCAACAATATCCTGGTCCGCAGGCGGATGCCGCTTGCCGCGATCATATCGACCAGGAGCCCATTGCATATCGGGCTCCGACATAAGAACAATGCGGACGAAGCGCAGAATGCCGCGAGGCGTCCGCACCGGGATAGGGAGAGTCAGCATGAGCCGTAAGCCGTTCCAGAATACCCCGCATGGCGGACGATCTGTCACCCGCCGGACCTTCACGGCCGGCGCCGCGGCCGCCGCGTCGCTCGTGGCGTCGCCCGCCATCCTGCGCGCGCAGGGCGGCGCGCTGAAGGTCGGCGTGCTGCTGCCGCGCTCGGGCGCGCAGGCCGGTATCGGCCAGGACTGCTTCCGCGGCGTCGAGCTTGCGGCGCCGATCTTCAAGGAGCTCGGGTTGCCCGATCTCCAGATCATCAATGCCGACACCGAAACCAACGTCGAGGTGGCGCGCGCGCGGGCCGAGAAGCTGATCGCCGACGGCGCGCAGTTCCTGGTCGGCGCCTTCGACTCCGGCCAGAGCTCGGCGATCGCCCAGGTCGCGGAGCAGAAGGGCATTCCCTTCGTCATCAATATCGCGGCGGCTCCGCCGATCACCGAGCAGGGCTACAAGTTCGTGTTCCGCAACTTCCCGACCGGTCCGGTGATCCTGGGCGACGCCTTCACCAACCAGAAGGAGATCTTCGCTACGACCGGCTCGGCGCCGAAGTCGGTGGCGTTCCTCTGCTGCAACGACACCTTCGGCACCTCGATGCTGAACGCGATCCCGAACGTACTGCCGAAGTTCGACATGCCGTACAAGATCATCGAGCAGATCACCTACGACCCGACGGCGCGCGACCTCTCGGTCGAAGTCGCCAAGGCCAAGGCCAGCGGCGCCGAAGGGCTACTGGTCGTGAGCCGCCTCAACGACGCGATCCTGCTCACCCGCGAACTGGTCAAGCAGCGCTGGTCGCCGATGGCGATCCTGAGCATGGGCCCGGGCTGGTACGAGGACCAGTACTTCAAGACGCTCGGCAAATTGTCCGACGGCCCACTGAGCTTCGTGCCCTGGTACGATCCGAGCAAGAAACTGACCAAGCGGCTCGAGACCGAGATCGAGAAGAAATTCCCGGGCGTCAGCCTCAACACCAATCACGTCTACACGTTCGAGGCGCTGCTGGTCGCTGCCGACGCCTACAAGCGCGCCAAGTCGACCGACCCGCATGCGCTCGCCGACGCGGTCCGCACCACCAACATCACCGATAATGTCAGCCCCGGTCCGGGCATTCAGTTCAACGCCAAGGGCCAGAACGACAAGCTGAAGAACTCCGCGATTCAGAACCGCGGCGGCAAGCTCGTCACCGTGGCGCCGAAGGCGGCCGCGAACGCGCAGGTCGAATGGCCGCTGAAGCCCTACGACAAAAGGGCTTGAGGCCGCTCTTGATTGTCCAGCCCCGGCATAGCATGACGACTGTGCCGGAGCCGGTTTTCCGGCTACCGAGTTGCCGAGTGCGCTACGGGGGCGCGCATATCCACGCATAGGCTCGATTGGTGCCGGCAGAGATCTACCTCAACGTTGCGATCAGCGGGCTTCTGACCGGCCTGGTCTACGGGCTGATGGCGCTCGGCCTGTCGGTGATCTTCGGCGTCGTGCGCGTGGTCAATTTTGCCCACGGCGAGATGATGACAGTCGCGATGTATCTCGCGGTCGTGCTGTTCGCGCAGTTTCATCTCGACCCGCTGCTCATGATGCTGCCGTTGGCCGCGCTCATGTTCGTCGCCGGCTACATCATGCAGATGACGCTGATCAATCCGTTCATCAGCCGGCCGGAGCACAGCCAGTTCATGCTGCTGCTGGCGATGGCCGTCATCATCGTCAACGGCCTGCTGATCGTGTTCGGGCCCGACGCCCGCAGCGTGCAGACGTCCTACGCTTATGACAGCTTTGCGCTCGGGCCTTTGCTGGTCGACGCGACCAAGCTCTATGCCGGCATCGCGGCGCTGCTGGTGGCGGCGGCACTGTTTGCGTTCTTTCGCTTCGCGCCGATCGGAAAGGCGATCAGGGCCTGCGCCGACAACTACACCGGCGCGCTGGTGGTCGGCCTCGACGTCAAGCGGCTCTATGCGCTGTCCTTCGGGCTCGGCCTGGCCTGCGTCGGCGCGGCCGGCGCGATCATCGTGCTGATTGTTGACGTGACGCCGCCGCTCGGTCCGGCGCTGACCTTGCTGGCCTTTATCGTGGTCATCACCGGCGGGCTCGGCTCGATGCCCGGTGCGCTCCTTGGCGGCGTGCTGATCGGTCTCACCGAGGCGCTGGCAGGACTGTTCTTCACGCCGTCGGCCAAGAGCATGTTCTCCTTCGCCATCCTCGTGCTGGTGCTGCTGTTCCGGCCGCAGGGCATCCTGGGCAGGAAGCCGTCATGATGGGCCTGCTGCTCCACGGCGTGTCGCGGCATGCACTCGTTCTGCTCGGCCTCGTGCTCGCGGGGCTGATCGCCGCGCCCTGGTTTGCCAACGACTATCTGCTCACGGTGCTGATCGTCATTCTGTACTTCGCCTACACCGGCATCGCCTGGAACGTGATGATGGGCTTTGCCGGGCAGCTCTCGCTCGGCCATGCGCTCTATGTCGGGCTCGGCGCCTATGCGAGCGCCGCGCTCTACGTGCATTTCGGCATCGGACCGTGGATCGGCATGCCGATCGCGATCGCCATTTCGGTGATCGCTGGCGTGATTATCGGCTTTCTTGCGTTCCGCTTCGGCGTGCCGGCGTCTACTTCGCGATCCTGACGATTGCGT